>CAZVHW010000140.1:0-14494 GCA_964626835.1 uncultured Enterobacterales bacterium | reverse complement strand
ACAGCGACAGCGACAGCGACAGCGACAGCGACAGCGACAGCGACAGCGACAGCGCGATGCACTCGGGGGGCTGGCCCGACGACACCGCCATCTGGCAGCACTGGAACCTGGAGATCGACGTGGTCAGCTACGGCTACGACAGCTCGAGCTGGTGGTACGAGGTGGATTGCATCGGCTGGGCGGAGCTGGCCACCCTGGAAATCCACCAGGACGTGGGGGGAGCGGTCTGGGAGGAGCAGCACGACCTGCTGAACACCGCCTACGATCCCCACGGCAGTTGGGACGTCTGGGCCATCGACCTCGAGATCGCGCGATCTTGGCAAGAGCAACAAAGCGGTGTGAGCACCCTGTTCGCGGGCGACTCGGCCACCAAGCGGACCATGACCTGGATGATCGCCGTCTGGAAAAGCGGAGCCGTGGGGGACTGCGTGGTCTGGGGCGCCGACGTCCACCACTTCGACGGAGAGGGCTGCCGGGAGATCTCGTTCTGACCAGACCGCTTTCGATCACCTCGCCCGCGGCCGAGACTTCAACAATGCCTGTCCCTGCTCGAGGGGGCTCCACCGGACGGGCAGGAGAGCTGGACGAGCTGCATGATGCTCCCGTCGGGGAGGGGCTGGCGCGCCGCCGAGAGCTGGTTCGCGGCGTGCTAGGGCAGTGGTCCCTGCAGGGCCTGGAAACGGGTCAATGGCCCGTGCACCGCCGCAGCATGGCCGATGATGGACTGGAAGCTGGCGTGGTCCTGGCGGAGCCCCGAGAAGTGGAGCTTCTTACTGCTGGCGTGGACGAGATCGAGCTTGCCGAGGCCTGGGCTGAAGCGCTTGCGGGGGGAGAGCCAGATGATGGTGTTGGCCTTGCCATCGACCCACACGGCCTTCAGATCCTCGTAGTAGATGTTGGCCACCTTGTCGCTCACGTAGGTGACCGCGCGCTTGTTGGTGAGGAACTGGCGGGCACGCTCGACAGCACCGCTGGACATCTGGACCGCAATCCAGATGGCGATGGGGATGCCCAGGATCGTGCAGAACAGCAGAAGGATCAGGAACCACATCAGGATTCTATTGGCCCCAGAGTTGTCGGCCTTGTGCCAGGCGATGACGTACTCGTCCGGCTCGAGCCGGAAGACCGCCGCGACGTGGGCGGGGAGCTGCTGCCGAGGTGCGGGGGGCGAGGTGGAGCCGCCCCTGGAGAAGCCCATGGGATCGGACCCAGCGAAGGCGCCCGACGAGGTGGGGCTCGCGGGGGAGGGGGCGGTAGCCTCGCCGCCTCCCAGCAGCTTGCGCTTCTGGGCCTCGAACTCTGCGTGGGTGATCAGGCCTGCGTCGAGCAGCTCTTTCAGCTTGAACAGTTCATCCGCGATGCTACCTGACATGAAGGGCCTCCTGGGTGATGGAGAAGCAGCGACAGCCTCTTCGGTAACACGCCCTTTTCATGACCGAAAGCCCAAGGTCATCGTCTCCGAAGCTGACTGCGCCGCACCAAGGACAGCTCCAGGTACTGGCCCCCCGAGGAACAACACGCCCTGCATCGCGGGCCCAACCGGTGGCTCCGGCCGACGTCGCCTTCGGCTCCGCGGCACAACGGCAAGACGTTACAGCGTCCGCGAACACGAATCATGACCTTGTCCGACGAGTACAAACGGCAACTCGGCTGGCGCTCCTGGACGAGCGTCCTCGACGAACTGCCTCCCCTCCAAGGCCAAGCCGTCTTCGATCTAGGGTGCGGGGTGGGCGACCAGGCAGCGGAGCTCGTGGCGAGAGGAGCCCAGGTGATCGGGGTCGACCAAGACCCGAAGCTCCTCCGCGAGGCGCAGGCCAGGCGGCTCCCGGGCGCACAATTTCGCACGTGTAACCTTGGTTCGTTTCCGGACCCAGGGATCCCCCTGGACGGCCTGTGGTGCAGCTTCACGGCCGCGTATTTCCCGAACTTGGCCCCCGCGCTCGCCGGATGGGCGAGACGCCTGAGGCCAGGAGGTTGGGTCGCGATCACGGAGGTGGACGATCTGTTCGCCCACGAGCCGGTCAGCGCGACGACGAAGACCTCTCTCGAGGCCTACGCTCGTGAATCGATGCTTGTTGGGCGGTACGACTTCCACATGGGCCGGAAGCTAGGCAGGCACACCGAGCAATCCGGTTTCACGGTCTCGAAGGAGCTGACGCTCGAAGACCAGGAACTCTCCTTCTCGGGCCCGGTACACCCAGACGTGGTCGACGCCTGGCGATCCCGCTTCGATCGCATGGCGCTACTCCGTGACTTCTGCGGGCAAGACTTCGAGGGGGTCAGGGACGACTTCCTCGCCTGCCTTGGGCGGGAGGACCATCGATGTCTCGCCAAGGTCCAATGCTGCATCGGCATCAAGCGAGCCGACGGGTAGAACTCCAGCCGCCGAGTATCGTGGCACCGAGAGAGCTCACCGTGATCGGTCTACGAAGACGGCGCGATCGGGGACCGCGCGATCTGGGGCTCGGACCTCGACCACTTCTCGGGCGACGGCTGCCGAGAGATCACGTTCCGAGCACTACATCTCGACGTGGATGGGATCCTGGTTGACCACGGCGGCGTCCGGCGTAAGCAGGAAGGTCATCCGCAGCTCGCCTTCTTCGGACCAGGTCTTGATGGTGGCGCGGTGCTCGCCCTTGTCCCCGTCGTAGCTGAGGGACACCGAGGCGTATCCGGCGGGGTTGTCGCCCACTTGGATGCCCTCGCTCCAGGTGCCACAGATGCCCCCCGTGCAGTTGCCGAGGTTGATGTTGGTGGCCGGTACCGTGACCTCGGGCAGGCCCCCGAAGGTGCCATCGTCGATCCCGCCCCCGGAGTGGATATCGCCCGAGATGACGAACAGCCCCGTGAGGTCCTGGTCCACGAAGTACTGCAGCAGCTCCCTCTGCTCGACCAGAAACTCGGCCCAGCTGTCCTCCTGCTTGCCGTAGCGGTTGAAGCAGGTGCTCGAGATCAGGATCTTCCAGGTGGCCGTGCTGGCGACCAGGCTGTCCTTCAGCCACTGCTTCTGGCCATCCTCGAGCTCGAAGTGGTCGAGCATGGACTTGGACGCCGAGTCGACATCGCCATTGGGTGAGCGCTGGGAGCGCATGTCCAGCATGAAGACTTCTACCTGTCCCCACCGGAAGCTGTACCAGATGCCCTGCTCGGGGTTCGGCGCATCCGGAGGCAGCGGGAAATACTCCTGGAAGGCCTGAAGGGCGAGGTCCTTCCACGGAGCGGTGCCGTTCGTGTCGTTGTTGCCGAAGTCGTGGTCGTCCCAGGTATGGAAGAACGGCGTGACCGCCAGCACCGAGCGATCGAGGGTCTGCCCGGCCTGGTATTCGGCCAGCTGGTCCCGATGCATCCGCCGCCAAGTCTCCACGTCCCATGGGGCCATGGTGCCGGGATCGCGATGATCCAGATCCCCGATCTGCAGCACGAAGGCTGGCTGATGCAGGGCGAGGTTCTCGTAGGAGGTGGTGAGGTTGCCGTCGTTGGTGAGCGCATCGGAGACGACGGCGAAGGTGTACTCGACCGTTTCGTCCGGGGCGGGGGCGGTGGTGAAGGACCGCTGGGACGGCAAGGTGAGGTAGACGTCGCCGACCCGCGGTCGATAGAAGTAGGTGGTCGAGGGCTCGAGCCCCTCGAGCCTCGCGTGTGCGGTGAGATCGCTCGAGAACGCCCCACCCGTAGCCCGTGTCTCGGACAAGACTTCGCCGAAGTCGGGGCCGGTGGCCACCTCGACGACGACACGGCACGGCAGGTCGGTGCGCATGACCACGGTGGCGGCTTCGTGGGTGACGGCGGTGACGAAGGGCCCGACGGTGGTCGCCTCGCAGGGCATGTCAGCGAGGCTGTCTTGGGTGTCCAGCGGGATCTCGGGCTCTTCGCGCTCGGGGGGCGAGAAGCGCTCGCAGCCCACCGCGCAAGACAGCGCCATGGTCAACAAGCCGAGCGCGAGGGGATGGGGAATGGGTAGCCGTGCAGCCATGATGCAGAATCGGAAGGGGTTTGGAGGTCCGAGACTACCCAGTTTGACGCCCGACGGAAAGGACGTCCAGCTGGAAGCGCGGGCGGCGAACCGCCCGGACGACGCCCCGGTGTTAGGTTGATCCCACTTCGAAAGAGGAGGTTGCGTGGCCACTCGCATCAAGATCGCCAAAACCACCGATGAGCTGGACGCACTGTTCCGTTGTCGGCACGTGGCCCTGGTGTCGGAGCTGGGATCCCAGTTCCCCCATCCCGACGGGCGCCTCATGGACCGCTTCGACGCCTTCCCCAGCACGTGGAACGTGGTGGCGGTAGAGCGCGAGCGCGTCGTGGGTGACATCCGGCTCTGCCCCGTCGGCACCGGCGGCTCACCTCTGGACGGACTGTACGACTTCTCCTCGAACCTGCCGAAGGGGGCCGAGCCGGCGCCCTGAGCCGCTTCCACTTGCTCGAGGCGTTCCGGGACGCCAGCCTGCGGCTGGGCTTCTCCATGCTGTACATGGCCACCCACTGCGCGTGCCAGCGCGGCCTGTCCCACTTGATCTGCTGCCCGGAGCCCCGGGTCGCCCGCCTGGCCCAGAGCATCGGCTTCCAGCAGGTCGCCCCCCGCTTCCACCACGAAGCCACGGGCCGCGATATCGTGCCCATGGTCCTCGACCTGCGCCAGCTCGAGCTGCCCTCCCTCACCAGGGCCCGCGAGCCCGGGCTGCTCGAGGCCTTCGAGCTGGTGGAGTGGGAATACCACCGCGCCGGGGACACCATCATCCACGCCGGTAGCAAGGGAGACGCGGCCTACCTCATCGTGGACGGCGAGGTCATCGTCTCGGTCGAGCGCGGAGGCCCCAAGGGCCGCTCCACCTTCGAGCTCGCCACCCTGGGCCCCACCCCCCGCCTCGCCGGTGATACCGGCAGCGACGGGCTGGGAGCTGGCGGGGGACACGGACGGCCCGGTCGAGGATGATTCCGGCTGGTTCGAGGCCGCCTGGGCCTGGGCCCGCTGCGCGTCCTCGGCCTGGACGATCAGCGCGTCGAGCTCGGCGAGCACGCCTTCGTCGCTGACCTTCATGCAGGAGACGAAGTCGGCGTACGACTGGCGGGCCATGTCCAGGTTTTCCAGAGCCGCATAGCAGCGACACAGGTATTCCTGGACGATGCAGCAGTCGGGGTCCTCGGCCTTGGCCCGGCGCAGCAGGGAGAGCGCCAGGGCGGGCTCGCCGTCGTCCAGGGCCTCGGACGCGGCGAACAGGTAGTTCTCGACCTTGAGGCTGACCTGTTCACCCCAGGCCGGCTGGCTGGCGACCAGGAGTCCGACCATGCAGGCGACGAGCGGCGTGCGGAGCGGTGAGGGCATGGGGGCCTCGAGGCGGCGATGCGCCGGGGAAAGGAAGGCCTTTCGTGGAAGATACGGGAACGGCCATGCTGCGCCAGGGCACCCGGAACAAAAGTCCCGCCGGCATTCCCGCGAGCGCTGTCACCGCATGAAAAGGTATAGGAAGGTGCCGGCAGCAAGGAGGTCCCCGTGAAGTCCCCCATTTTCCCGTTCCTACTCCCGATCCTGTCCCTGGCCTGCTCGGAGTACGACCTCAACCGCGGGACCGACCCCGAGACCAAGAATCCCGAAGACACCGCCCCCCCACCGCCGGATACCGACGCTCCGGACATCCGGGTCGACCCCTCGGAGCTGGACTTCGGCTCCATCATGAAGGACTGCACCTCGACCCCGCAGGAAGTCACCATCCGCAACGTGGGCGCCGAGCTGCTCACGGTGGACGACATCGACATCGGCGGCGAGAACGCGGGCGGCTTCTCACACGACGGCCAAGCCGTCGACCTGGAGCCCGACGAGACCTACACCTTCGAGGTCACCTTCGCTCCGACGGCCTGGATCGAGTACACCGCGGCCATCGAGGTCGCCTCGAACGACCCGGACGAACCCGAAGTGGGCGTCGACACCACGGGAATCGGCGCAGAAGACGCCTACTTCGAAGAAGTCTTCGAGCAAGGCGAGGGTGGACGGCCGGTGGACATCCTCTGGGTGGTGGACAACTCGGGCTCCATGGCCGAGGAGATCCAACGGGTCAAGGACGAGTTCGACAGCTTCTTGGGCGACTTCATCGATCTCGACCTCGACTTCCACCTGGGCGCGACCACCACCGACATGGACAACCCCAGCGAAGCCGGCCGCCTCCAGGGCAGCCCCATCTACATCGACGGGGACACCACCAACCCCTACGACAAGTTCGGCGACACCATCGACGACATCTACGACCACAAGGGCTCGGCCAACGAAAAGGGCCTGGACGCCGCCAAGGCCGCCCTGACCGATCCCCTGGCCTCCGGCGCCAACGCGGGCTTCCTGCGCACGCTCAACGACGACGGCGAAGAGGTGGCCACCCACGTCATCGTGGTCACCGACGAAGACGACTCCTCCAGCCAGAGCCCCACCCAGTTCAGCAGCTGGCTCGACGGCCTGGAGTCCGACACGGACATGTCCGCCCTGTCCGCCATCTGCGGCGATCCCGGCAGCAGCATTTTCGACGGGGGCTGCTCGGAGTGGGCCAACGGCACCCTGTACACGGCCATGGCGGGCAACGACTACTACGACGCCGCGGTCGCCACCGGCGGTCACTGGGCCAGCATCTGCACGGCCAGCTTCGACGAAGAACTGGAGTACCTAAGCCTGGTCTCCCAGGGCATGACGGCGGAGTACTACCTCACCTACGTGCCCTCCTCCATCGCCCTGACCACGGTGGACGTCAACGGAACCAGCGAAAGCTACAGCGCCATCGACGGCTGGACCTGGTCGTCCACCACCAACGCCATCACCTTCCACGGCGACGCCATGCCGCCGGCCAGCGCCACCATCCGCGTGACCTACCCCTTCGATGGGGAGTGCTGACACACACGCATCATTCCGCGAGGGACAGGCAGCAGCGAAAGCCGTCGTCTCCGGTCTCGGTCCTCGGGCTGTGCCCGTGGGTGCTCAAGCAGTCCTGCCCATAGAAGGTGACCGACCACATGGTGCCGCCACGCAGGACGTGAGCCTCGCTCCACGGCCACGACCAGGGCTCGAAGGACTGGGTTTCCCCGTACCAGGGATCTTCGACCCACTCCGAGAGGCTGCCGTTGAGATCGTACACCCCCTCGGGGCTCTGGCAGCGTGGAAACGAACCCGCCTCCGCCAGTGGGACCCTCCCCGGGGGCCTGCCCTCGAAGTGCGTGTTGCACGCCGCGGGATCCCTCACGGGGCCATAGGAATACCGCCAGCCCTCGAGGCCACGGCAGGCCCGCTCCCACTCCGCCGATGCGCACAGCCGCTTCCCCAGGTTCCGACATTGTCGCCGCGCTTCGTACCAGCCGACGTCGGGCTTGGGAAGCGCACCCACCCGGTTCGGATACTCGTATCGATCGATGCAGAAGGAGCCCACGACAACTTCCTGGGCAGGCATTGCCAGAACTCCTCGGGGACCTCCATGCCCATGGTGAAGCTCCCACCCGGGATGGCCACCATGTCTCCGGGACACTCCGTCGCCGGGGCGGCCGCACAGTGAACCGTCCCGAAGGCGGCGACGGTGACGAAGAGACGAGAACGAAAAGCCGTGGTCATGGCACGTCCATACAGCAACGAAAACCATCGTCGTCGTAGACCGCGTTGGCTGGGTGGCCGTGACGGCTCAGGCAATCCTGACCGTAGAAGGTGTCAGCCCACATGGTGCCACCACGCACGATGCGCATGGGGTGCTCGCGGCCCAATTCGTCGTCCATGGGCTGGCGGCCACCTTCCCACTCGTCGGCCACCCACTCGCTCAGGTTGCCGTTGAGGTCGTACACGCCGTCCTCGGAGACACACTTGGGGTGGGAGCCCGAGGTGGCGAGGGGAAGTCGACCGTGCTCGTCGTCGTGGCGGCGCCAGGGCGTGTTGCAGAAGTGAGATAGCCGGTTGCGGCCATAGGCGTAGCGATGGGCCGCTGTTCCCCTGCAGGCGCGCTCCCACTCAGCCGATGTGCAAAGCCGTTTGCCCAAGGCCCGGCATTGCTGGTCGGCATCGACCCAGCTGACGCTGTGAACCGGCGCTTCCCCTTCCCGATTGGGGAACTCGAAGCGGTCCATGCAGTAGGGAGCGAGCTGCACCGAACGCGAGGGCTCCTCGTAGTCCTCGAGAGGCTCTTCGACGCCCATGGTGAACGTGCCGCCAGGCACCCGGACCATGTCGGCGGGACAGGTAGACTCACCACAGCGCAGACCCAGCAGCGTCGGCAAGGCGAGGAGGAGATGGGTACCCGTGGGTGTCATGGAGGGATCCTATCCTTCGAGAGCCGCCGACGCGGCGCTGTCGTCATGCAGCCTGCCAGGCGGTTAGTGACCGCAGGCTCACCCGAACACCACCTGAATCGTGCCCAGCTCCGAAGCTTCCACCACCGGCTTCACGCGACGTCCTCACTGGAAGGACTGCATGGAAGCCATCCGCCACCCGGAGCTGTACCGCAACTTCGCGGTCCACGCCTTCGTCATGGCCCCCGCCGGCACCGCGATGGCATACATCGCCTCGCGCATCGACCAGGTGCTGGGCTGGCAGCCCCTCGCAAGCTGGCCCCTGGCGGGCATAATGGGCGCGCTCTTCATCGGGCTCGGCGGGCTGTGGGTCTGGTACGTCTACGGCTACCTCTTCCTCTCGGGTCAGGGCTCACCGGGCTCCCACGTGGATGGCGGCCCGACCGTGCTGGTGGACACCGGGCCCTACACCGCGGTCCGGCACCCCTCGGTGTTGGGCAAGCTGGCCGGCGTCATCGGGTTGGGGCTCCTGTTCGGCAGCAAGATCTTCCTGCTGACCTTCCTGCCAGTGCTGGTGGCCTACTCCCTGCTCACCAACCGCTTCCTGCAAGAGCGCTACTGCGACCAGCGCTTCGGGCTTGCGTACCAACGTTATCGCGAACAAGTCCCCATGCTCCTGCCCCGCCCCGCGGGCATCCGCCGCTGGCTGGCCGACCAAGGTGCCCTCGGTGAAGGCGAGCCTCCCGCCAAGGGCCCTTCGCCCCTTGGCGCGTTCCAAGAGCTGCGCTGGTATCTGGTGGGTTTGGCTGGACTCATAGCCTTCTTCGCGGTGCTCCTTGGTCTCGTAGTGGCGTTTTCGGCAGGCTAGGCCCAGCCCAAGAGCCAACGCTCGCATGTTCGCACCTTGCCTCGCGATGCTGCGGCCAGTAATACGCGGGACGCGCCCCACAAAACGACGCGCACAGGAGCCCGCATGACCCGCCGCTATCGCAAGATCGTCTGCGCCTACTCTGGTGGCCTGGATACTTCCGTCATGATCCCCTGGCTGCGCGAGCGCTACGACGCCGAGATCATCGCCTACACCGGCGACCTCGGCCAAGGGGAAGACCTGGACGCCATCCGCCGCAAGGCCCTGGACACCGGCGCAGTGCACGCCGAGGTGGACGACCTGCGCGAACGCTTCGTGCGAGAGTTCATCTGGCCTGCGGTCAAGGCCTCCGCTCTGTACGAAGGGCTCTACCCACTGCACACGGCCCTGGGGCGCCCTCTTCTGGCCCAGCGTTTGGTCGAGGTGGCCATCGAGCACGGAGCCGACGCCATCTCACACGGCTGCACGGGCAAGGGCAACGACCAGGTGCGCTTCGAAGTCACGGCCCGCGCCCTGGCCCCCCAGCTGGGCATCATCGCCCCCCTGCGCGAGTGGGAACTGCTCACCCGCGAAGCCGAGGTGGACTACGCCATAGAGCGCGGCATCCCAATCCCCGTCACCCGAGAAAAGCCCTACTCCATCGACCAAAACCTCTGGGGCTGTGCCATCGAGTGTGGCGAGATGGAAGACCTGTGGACCGAGCCGCCAGCGGACGCCTGGCAGATGACAAAAGACCCCTCCAACGCCCCGAGAGGGTCGGTCGAGCTGGTCATGCGCTTCGAGCGCGGCATCCCGGTGGCTATCGACAACCGCCCCATGGGCGGCGTAGAGCTGATCTCCTATCTCAACGACCTGGCGGGAGCCTTCGGCGTCGGCCGTATCGACATGGTCGAAAACCGCGTGGTAGGGCTCAAGAGTCGCGAGGTCTACGAAGCCCCAGGGGCCGGGCTCATCCACATGGCCCACACCGAGCTCGAGCGCATCTGCCTGGACCGCACGACCTTCAATTACAAACGCAAGCTGTCCCAGGACTACGCCAACATCATCTACGACGGCACCTGGTTCGGCCCCCTGCGCGACTGCCTTCAGGCCTTCCTCGACAAGAGCCAGGAAGTCATCACCGGCGAAGTCCGCATCCGCGTCAGCGCTGGCCTGGCCCGCATCACCGGTCGGCGCTCCCCCTACTCCCTCTACGACGAAGGCCTGGCCACCTATTCCGAAGGCGACACCTTCGATCGCGAGGCCGCGAGCGGCTTCATGGAGCTATACGGGCTGTCCTACCGCACCGTGGCCGAGGTCCGTCGCCGCATGGCGGAGCAGGAGGACTAGACGGTGGCCCTCTGGGACGGACGCTTCGCGGGCGGCCCTACCGCCGAGATGCAGGCTTTCTCCGAGTCCCTGTCCGACGACCTGCGCCTGTGGCGCGAAGACATCCAGGGCAGCCGCGCCCACGCCACCATGCTGGCGGAAGTGGGCTTGCTGACCGACCAGGAGCGCGATGCCCTGCTGGTGGGCTTGGACGCCGTGGCCGCTGACCTCGAGGGCGGCTGGATCCCCGGCATCGAGGACGAAGACATCCACATGGCGGTAGAGCGCCGCCTGCACCGGCACGCAGGCGCCGTGGCGGGCAAGCTGCACACCGCGCGTAGCCGAAACGACCAGGTCGCCACCGACGTGCGGCTGTGGCTGCGGGGTGCGCTGGACTCGCTGGACGAAGCCGTTGCCGGACTCATCGCGGCCTTGTTGGACCGGGTCGAGGTGGACGGTCGCACCCTGCTGCCCGGCTACACCCACCTGCAGCGCGCCCAGCCGATCTGGCTCGGGCACCAGCTGTTGGCCCATGCTTGGGCCCTGTCCCGGGATCGCGAGCGGTTCGCCGATGCCAGAAAACGCGTCAACCGCTCGCCCCTGGGCGCCGCGGCTCTGGCCGGCACGCCCCACCCGGTAGACCGAGCACGAACGGCGGAGCTGCTGAGCTTCGACAGCGTGTTGGACAACGCCATGGACGCCGTGGCCGCCCGAGACCACCTGATCGAAGTGGCCTCGACCTGCGCCATCCTCTCGTGCCACTGTTCCCGCATGGCGCAGGAATTGGTCACCTGGTCCAGCTTCGAGTTCGGCTTCGTGCGCCTGGGCGAAGCCTGGAGCACCGGCAGCTCCATCATGCCCCAGAAGCGCAACCCCGATGCCGCCGAGCTGGTGCGGGGCAAGACCGGCAGGGTCTACGGCGCGCTCATGAGCCTGCTGACGCTGGTGAAGGCCCTACCCCTGGCCTACAACCGCGATCTGCAGGAAGACAAGCCCGCCCTGTTCCAGGCCGTGGACACCACGTTGGCCTGCACCCGGGTGCTCACGGGCTGCTACGCCTCCCTGCAGGTCCGGGGCGGACCCGACCTCACGGGTGACTTCCTGCTGGCCACCGAGCTGGCGGACTACCTGGCAAGCCGGGGCGTGCCGTTCCGGGAAGCGCACCGCGTAGTGGGCCAGCTGGTCGCGACCTGTGAGGCGCAGGGTGGAAACCTCTCGCTGTTGAACCTCGACGACCTGCAAGCCGCACACCCCGCCTTCGAGGCCGATGCGCTGGCATGGTTGGAGCCCGAGGCTGCCGTGGAGCGCCGGACGTCCATCGGCGGGACGGCGTGGTGCGAGGTCCAGCGTCAGGTCGGCGTTCTACGTGGAACGTTGGCCTGATCGGCTCTCCGGCACCGATGGCGTCATGGACGACCCTCGAGGTAGACTTTCCGAGAAACCTCGGGACCCAACGGGGGACCCATGCAAGACATCCATCAAACGAACGAGCCTGTGTGGGAGGTCGTTTCCTACCTGACCCTGCGCCGGCTGGTGGGCTTCCTCGGCTTCGCGCTGCCCATCCTGGTGGCGGCAGGCTGCGCGGCGATGGGCGAATGGGAGGGCCTCGAGCGCTCCATCAGCGCCTATTACCACACCGTCATGAGGGACCTCTTCGTTGGCATCCTGGTCACCATCGGCTGCTTCCTGTTCGCGTACCGGGGCTACAGCCGCCTGGACGACAGGGTGGGGGACATCGCGGGGCTCTGCGCGGCCATCGCGGCTTTCTTCCCTTGTAACGACGTCCTGGCAGGCGGAAGCGGCGCATGGATCGGCGCTATCCACCTGATCGCCGCCACGGGCCTGTTCCTCCTGTTGGCCTTCTTCTCGCTCCGCCTCTTCACCAAAACCCGCGAAGGGGTCCCGCCCACACCCGAGAAGCTGATTCGAAACAAGATCTACGTCGCCTGCGGGGTGATCATCCTCGTCTGCATCGCCCTCATCTCCCTGTACATGATCTTCCTGAAGGAGACCACCCTGGCCCGGTACCAGCCCGTGTTCTGGCTGGAGACCTTCGCCCTCTGGGCGTTCGGAACTTCCTGGTTCGTCAAGGGAAGAACCCTCCTGCAGGACGCCAAGTCCTGAGCCAGACCCAACGCGCCTCGACCGGCGACCGCCATCGTCATCTTGGGAGAAGGGACTACCCCCCCGCCACCTCGCGACACACCAACACATACACGGCGTTGCTCAGGCGGTTGAGCCCGTGCAGCAGGGCATCCTGGTCGCCGACAGACACGTGATCGGCGGCGGCCATGGCGTCTTGCGCTGCGATCTCGACATCGCGGCAGCTGGCCCGGAGCAGGTTGAGCTTGCTCACGAGCTCGCCCATGTGGGACTCAGGCATGACCCAGCCCACCCCGAGGTAGCCGGTGGTGTCATGGGACACACGGTGCAGCTCTTCGGCGCCCATGCCCGCTATGGAAAGCTCGGGGATGGGGCGGCCGGTGACCTCGGACGAGAGCAGGGCCCGCAGGAAGGCCAGGACCTCGTCCAGGGAGTCGGCGGTGGAGTCACGGCCTACGCGGCGAGCCACCACGGCGGTGTCCAAGGTGACCGCCTGGAGCATGTCGAGCTTGCCCCGCAGCCGGATGACCGGGTGGGTCTTGGGCACCAGGCTGTGGTTCGAGAACAGGTGGGTGAAGCCCGCGGGCTTGTCGGCCACGGGCATGCCCGAGCCGTGCAAGCGGAAGGGGAGCGGGGAGGGTTGTACGGCGGCGCGGCCGAAGCTCTCAGCCAGCTGTTCGACCTCGGGCAACGGTGACAGGCTGTGGGGGCGGGCGGCCAGGTCCACCACCGTGTCCTGGAAGGCCCGCGCCGCGGCCTGAACCGCGGCCAGTTCACCCACCAACAATCCGCCTGAAAAGTTGGTCTCGCTCGGCGGTGGGAAGAAGAGCTTCAGGTCGACCTCGGCCACCTTCAGCGCCGCGTCCAGCCCCAGGACGGCCTCGATGGGTGGCGCGATGAGGTAGGCCATGGGGGAGCCCACGGGGCAATCGGCCATGTCGGCCAGGTAGGCGCCCACCCTGGGAATGACGTGGGGGAAGAAGGTGCAGCCGTTGTCGGCATCGGCGCTGTAGAACCAGGCCTCGTCCCGCAGGTAGCGCAAGGCGGCCTGCATGGCCGAGGAGACCGATTCGGGCTCGGCGCCGCCGAAGATGCCGATGATCTCGCCGGAGAACGGGCCCGAGGGGTAGCCGGAGCCGGCATAGAAGCTCTTGGCGTAGACGACGTCCACCGGGGCGTGCTTGGTGCCTTCGTCGAGCGCCGCGTAGAGGCAGTCGTCGATGTTGCAGGTGAGCAGGCCGATGGAGCGGTGTTTCTTTTTCTTCAGGCCGAGGTCCCGGGCCAGCTGGGGGTGCACGGCAGGGATGATGCGGTAGGCCAGGACCTCCGGCTTGACGGGCTCGAGGATCATGCGCCGGCCCTACATCACCACGCCGGTACGCTTTTCGCGTAGGGCCTGGAGGATGAGGTCGGCAGCCTGGTTGGCCCCGGCGACCGGCTGGAGCCCGCCAGCGTGCACGTTGGAGATGAGGTAGCGCATGGCCTCGGAAAAGTTGTCCACCTTCATGTAGGTGATGTAGATGCCCATGGAGCAGGCGGTGTTGAGGCCCGGACGCTCGCCCACCAACAAGCAGAGCACCTCGGCATCGGTGCAGCGGGCCAAGTGGTCACCGGCGGCCACCCGGCCGCGGCTGATGGCACAGGGCGTACCGAGGGTGACACCCGCGGCCTTCAAGCGCTGCTCGATGACGGGGAAGACCAGCGGTAGGTTGACGTTGATGGCCGCTGCACTCAGGCCGTCCACCGCCGCCAGCTGCACCTTGGCACCCCGGACACAGCGCTGCTGCACCGCGGCGACGGATTCCTGGGACAGGGCGCGACCCAGATCCGGGCGCACCAGGAACTCCTGCCGATTCCGGGTGGCCGACTCGAGGTGAACCAACCCTCGAGCGTCCATCATGGATGGTTCGAGGTCGGACGCCACGGCGTCACGGGCCGCGGCGTGATCCGCCTGGAAGCTCAGGATGGTGT
>CAZVHW010000139.1:8795-14587 GCA_964626835.1 uncultured Enterobacterales bacterium | reverse complement strand
GGTCCCCTCGAAGAAGGGGTCCTTCATCTGGGGCGAGGAGATGAGCAGGCAGGGATTCATGGCGTGGCCGGGCTAAACCGGAACCTTGTAGTCGCGGACCGGAATGTAGCGCGGCTCGGCGCCTTCGGTGATGACCTGCCCTTCGACCACCACCTTCTCGAGGTTATCGTGGGAGGGCATCTCGTACATGACCTCGAGCATGACCGCCTCGAGGATGGAGCGGAGGCTGCGTGCACCCGCCTTTCGCAGGACCGCGCGCTCGGCGACGGCCCGCAGAGCATCCTCTTCGAACTCGAGCTTGACCTTCTCGAAGCGGAACAGCTTCTGGTACTGCTTGACCAGGCTGTTCTTGGGCTCGGTGAGGATCCGCACCATGTCGTCGGCGCTCAAGGCGTCCATGATGGCGATGGCCGGGAGCCTGCCGATGAACTCGGGGATGAGCCCGAACTTCTCGAGATCTTCGATGGCGACGTCGACCAGGGACGAGTGATCGGGATCGGTCGGTTCGTGGCCCGCTGCCAGGAAGCCAACGGACCGCCGGCCCACGCGCGATTCCACGATCTTCGTGAGCCCCTCGAAGCTGCCACCACAGATGAAGAGGATGTTGGTGGTATCGATCTGCAGGAATTCCTGGTTGGGAAGGCGCTTGTTGCCACGCACCTGGATGTTGGCCTGGGTACCCTCGAGGAGCTTGAGCAGAGCCTGCTGCACACCCTCTCCAGAGACGTCACGGCTGACCGACGACGCGAAGTTTTTCTTGGCGAGCTTGTCGATCTCGTCGACGTAGACGATGCCACGCTGGGTGCGTTCGACGTTGTTGTTGGACGCTTGGTACAGCGACTGGATGATGTTCTCGACGTCTTCGCCCACGTAGCCAGCTTCGGTCAGCGTGGTGGCGTCGGCGATGACGAACGGTACGTCGAGGAACCGGGCCAAGGTCTGCGCCAGCAGGGTCTTGCCGGTACCGGTGCCGCCAATGAGCAGCATGTTGGACTTTTGCAGCTCGACGTCACCCTGCTCGCCCTTGCGCCCCGTGTTGAAGTCGATGCGTTTGTAGTGATTGTAGACGGCCACGGCTATCTTGCGCTTGGCGAGTTCCTGGCCGATCACGTACTGGTCGAGGAATTCCTTGATCTTGGCGGGCGGGGGGATCTTCGCGTGTCCCCAAGCCATGGGCTTCCGCTGGGACTTGTCGTGGATGATGTCCATACACAGCTTGATGCACTCGCTACAGATGAACACGTTGGGCCCAGCGATGATCTTGTCGACTTCTTTCTGGGGCTTGTGACAGAAGGAGCACGACAGGCCGCTGGGGTTGTTGTACTTGCCCATGGTTCCTCGCAGGATCGAAGCTCTTCGTTCGGGCGGCGCTTCAGCAGTCTAGGCCGCCCTCGGCGGCGCGTCAACGCCCATCGGACCTCGCCGTCTCGCGGTGTAGGACCCCTCGTCTCGACCTCTTCGTCCACCACGTGTATGATGCACAACGATATCCAATCCCCGCCACCCGTCCGGGAGCGGCGTGGCTCGAAGGGCCCATGGCGGACACCTCCACCCACGGAACGGTCGAAGACTACTACACCACGCTGGGCGTGAAGCAGGACGCGACCACACAGGACATCAAGCGAGCCTTTCGCAAGATCGCCCGCGAATGCCACCCCGATGTGGCTGGCGACAACCCCACTTCCGCCGAGCGCTTCAAGCGTGCCCGTAGGGCCTACGAGGTGCTGGTCGACCCCGTCGAGCGCTCCAGGTACGATCGGCGGCGCCAGCCCAGGGGCAACCCCTTCGACGGCGCCTGGTGGGGTTACCACGGGCCCGATCCCAATGCGGACGCCTCCGCTGGCTTCCACGCCACCTCACGCCCCGGCAACGAGCTGGACCTCGAGGACATCTTCAACGACTTCGGCGTGTTCGACGACTTCGGCTTCGGCCAAGGATCCCGCCAGACGCCTCCTCCTCGCCGGGCACCGGCTGGGCCAGGCCCCCAGCACGGCCCCATGCCTTCGCCGCCGCACTCCGACCGCCCGCACCCGCGCTCTCCGGAGCAGCCCCGACCCGCAGGACCCCGCCCCTCCCAGGCCGGTCAGGACGTCTGCATGCAGGTCACCATTCCCGGGGACGTCGCCGAGAAGGGCGGCATGGTGTTCCTGCGGTACCAGCGCCTGGTCCGAGGCGAAGACGGTGCCAGCCTCGAGTCCCGCGAAGAACTCCACGACCTGCGGGTGCCTCCTGGCACCCAGCACGGGGACACCCTTCGGGATCCCCGAATGGGCCACCAGTCCCTGAACGCCCCCCCCGGCGAGCTCGTCTGTGACGTGCGGGTGGCAGGTCGAACCGCGGGCTCCAAGACTCCCAAGCCGCGCCACTCCTCGGCTTCCGGATCATCCCCGTCGACGCCTGGCAGCCAGCCCTCGGGCTCCGAGTCCGACCCGCTCCCCCTGCCCGTCTCGGTCTCCGAGGCTCTGCTCGGCGGCCGTGTCGAGGTCGCCACCCCCACCGGCGCCGTCCGGCTCATCGTCCCACCCTGCACCTCCTCCGGGGCCCTGTTCAGGCTCAAGGGCCGAAACAGCTCCCCCGATGGCACGGCCTGCGACCTCTACCTGAAGGTCCGAGTGGTCATGCCAGAGTCGCTCGACTCCCGAAGCCGTGAGATCGTCCTCGAGTTCGCCCGCCTGAATCCCTACGACCCCCGCAGCTGACGGGTCCTGACCGAGCGATGGAGCACCCCGCCCAGTTAGGCCGGTACCAGATCCTGGAGCGCATCGCCCAGGGTGGCATGGCGGACGTGTTCCTGGCCCGTACCTTCGGGGTCGAGGGCTTCGAGAAGCGGCTGGTCATCAAGCGAATCCGGCCCCACCTCGCGCGCAGCCCGCGCCTCGTGGCCATGTTCATCAACGAGGCGCGGATCGCCGTCAGCCTCAACCACCCCAACATCGTCCAGGTCTACGAGCTCAACCGCGCCGACGGCGACTGGTTCATCGCCATGGAGCACATCCACGGCCGCGACCTCACGCGCATTCGGCGCACCTTCGAAGCCCAGGAGCGGATGCTCCCGATCCACCTGGCGATCTATGCCGTGGCCGCTGCGTTGCGTGGGTTGGGCTACGCCCACGGTCTCACGGACCAAGACTCCCAGCCCATGAGCATCGTGCACGGAGACATCAGCCCCCACAACGTGGTGGTGTCTTTTACCGGCGAGGTCAAGGTGGTGGACTTCGGCATCGCCCGTCTCGCGGGCAAGGGCTGGGGCGACGACGCAGACAGGCCGGGCGGTGGCAAGTTCGCCTACATGTCCCCAGAGCAGGTCCGAGGGCGAGTGCTGGACCAGCGATCCGACGTCTACTCGTCTGGCATCGTCTTGTACGAGCTGCTGGTGGGCCATCGGCTCTTCCAACACCCCGACCCCGAGGAGAAGCTCCGCCGCGTTCGAGAAGCCGTCATCCCCGATCCCCGCCTCGAAAACCCGGCCATCGCGACCGACCTCTGGGACATCCTCCAGCGGGCGCTCGCTCGAGAACCCGACGATCGGTACCTCACCGCCCAGGCCTTCGAGCTGGACCTGCGCGCCTTCCTGTTCCACCACAGGCTTCAAGCGGACGCCACCGCGATGGCGGCATGCATGAAGGATGCCTTCGCCCACGAACAGCTCGAGGACCCGGCGGTGGGCGACCTCTCGCGCCTCGCCGAGGACCTGCGCCAGCTGGAGCTGGGCGTCTCCTACGACGGGGTTGAATCCGCCAGCGATGCTGGGCAGACCGAGTCGGCTGATGCCGAGACGCACACCGCCACACCGTCCTGGATCCCGGCCACCGCCGAAGAGCTCAAGACCATCACCGTGCTCTCCGTGGAGCTGTTCGGTGACACGGATCTCGCGGAGCAGCGCGACCCATCCAAGCTCATGGACATGGAGCGGGACCGCCAGCGCTGGTTCCGCCAGCTGGCCCGACGTCACGGCGGCTTGGTTCAGCCCGGCCCCGACGACTCCACCACCATCCTCTTCGGCGCCCCGCGGACACGCGAGGACGATCTGGAGCGCGCCCTGCGCTGCGCCATCGAGATCAGCAAGCGGGCGGCAGCGGCGGCCTGGAGCTACCTCGACACAGCCCTCTGCGTCGGCGTTCACCAGGGCCAGGCCGCCGTGCAGCACGCCGCACGCAACACCGTCACGCGGGTGGTCGGGCATGGCTCGACGTTTCGATTGGCTCGCCGCCTGGCCAGCCACGGAGAGCTGGGGGAGGTGCTGGTGAGCTCGCTGGTGGCCCAGCAGGCCGAGGACTCGTTTAGCTTCGAGGCGGCGCCTCCGCTCTCCTACCGGGCCCACCGCGAGCGCAAGGTCACCAAGTGTTTCCGTCTCACGGGCAAGCGCAGCACCGCTCTGGGCGGCTCACAGGGGCGCTGGCTGGTCCGTGGTAGCGAGCTGGCGGTGCTCAGGGAAGCCTTGGTGGCGTTGAGCCATCGCGAGGGACGCTTCGTGCTCCTCGAAGGCGTGGTGGGCGTCGGTAAGAGCAGGCTCGTGCGCGAGGTCACCGACCTGGCCCGCAAGCGCCACCTGCGGGTCTACAAAGCCCGTGCCTACCCTTTCTCCGACGCCCCACTCGCACCCTACAGAGACATGGTGGGAGCCATCACCGGCGTCCAGCCAAAAGACAGCGCCGACACCATCTTGGACAAGCTCGAGCTCCTCAAGCAGCTCCGCTTGGCACCCGCCGACATCTCCATGCTGGCCTGGCTCTTCGACCTCGAGCTGGGTACGCGCCCTCCCCGGCCATCGCGCAACCAATTGCTCGAGGTCGCGCGCCGCCTGGTGCTCGGCTTGGCCGAGGATGGCCCGGTGCTGCTGGTCTTCGAAGACGTCCAGCACATGGACGCTCTCGAGGTCGACGTGCTCAGCCAGCTGGTCCGGGTTTCCCGCGATCGTGCCCTGCTCCTGCTGGCCACCACGACACCCGACCAGTCGGAGACGCTGTCCCGCTCCGCCGCAGCCACCATCAACCTGGTGCCCCTCACACAGGACGCGCTGGCCCAACTCGTGGCCGAGCTCCTACACGCCCGCGAGATCGATCGGGATCTGGCCAGCCTGATCGCCAACGACGCCGCAGGAAACCCCAAGTACGTGCTGGAGATGCTCAAGGCGTTGGACCGCTCGGGACTTCTCGAGCGCACTGGCCAGCGGGTCGCGCTCCGCAAGGGCGCCGACGCCAACCCCATCCCCCACACCCTGCGAGGCCTCTTCGCGGCGCGCATCGACGATCTCACCCCGACCACCAAGTCGGTGCTCCAAGTAGCCGCGACCATCGGCATGCGCGTCCCCCTGCGCCTGTTGACGGTCTGCTTGGGCGCCGAGCCCGTCCGCGATGCCCGGCGCGACCTGGTGTCACGAGGCATCTGGCGCGAAAAACAACGATCGCAAGAGCCCGAGATCGAGTTCACGAGCGAGGCATTCTGGGACGTGGTTCGGAGCTCCATGCTGGGCGACCCGCTGCGTGAAGCGAACCGCCTCGTGGCCGAGGGCATGCTGCGCCTGTACGAGGAGGACCTGGATCCGCACCTCGAGTCCCTGGCCCGCCACCAGCACCTGGCGGGCGACTGGGTCGAAGCGACCCGGCACCTGGGCCGCGCAGGCGATCTACATCGACGGCGTGAGTTCTTGGACCTCGCCATCTTCTGCTACGAGCAGGCCCTGGGCATCTTCGCCCAACAAGCCCAACGGACCGGCGCCCATGGCGGTGCCTCGGCCTGGAACGAGATCTCGCTGCACCGCCGCGCAGGCGAGGTGGCCCTCCTACTCGGCC
>CAZVHW010000139.1:0-8785 GCA_964626835.1 uncultured Enterobacterales bacterium | reverse complement strand
GGCCGCATGCGTCGCGCAGAGCGATACCTGCAGGTAGCCCTCGAAGAAGCCGCCGAGCACGGATTCCAGCAAGAGGAAGCTGCCTCCTACCTGGCCCTGGGCAAGGTGTGTATCGCGGTGCCACGCCGGCTCGAGGCCCGCGCATACCTCGAACAGGCCAAGGACCTCGCCGACCTGTTGGGTGACGAGGACCTGGCACTCGCCAGCCTCGAGGCCCTCGGTCAGCTCGCGCACGAGGAAGGTGACGCGCCCGAGGCCGCGCGTTTGTACCAGCTCACCCTCGACCGCGCGGGAGAAAGCAGCGAGGTGGCGGTCCGAGCCTTGCTGGGCCTGGCCAACCACGCGCTGCGGCTGGACCAACTCGACGAGGCTACGGCGACGCTCGAGCGGGCGCTGGTGCAAGCCGAGCGCCTGGGTGATCGCATCCTGCTGGGTCGTGCCGTCAACAACCTGGGCATCACCCACCACACCCGGGGTGAGTATCCCCAGGCGCTCGAGTGTTTCGAGCGTGCACTGCGCATCCGCGAAGGCATCGGCTACCTGATCGGGACCATCGTCAACCACCACAACATCGGCGACAGCTGGCTCCGAATGGACGACTTGGCCCGGGCACACGGCGCTTTCCTCGAGAGCATGAAGCTAGCCCAGGACGCCAACTGGCAGCCAGGCGTGACCATGAACGCGCTGTTCCTGGGCTACCTCGATGCCGAGCGGGGCGACCTCGAGGGGCTCCAGCGCCTGGAAGAAGCCATCCGCGCAGCACGACACGGGAGAAACCTCTCCCTGGTAGCCTCCGGGCTGTGGCTGCAGGCCCGATGGGCCGCCCGCCAGGGGCAGCAGGACACAGCCACCGCGGCCTTCGACCAGGCCATCCAGACCGCCCGTGATGGCGGTGACAGCGGCCTCGTTCGCGAATTGTTGGCCGAGCGGGCCAAGGAGTTGGCCTAGCCTAGCTCGGCGAGCATGCGGGACAGGACCGTGATGATGGCACCAGTGTCGGTGTCGCGAGGCAGGACGACGGCGCCCGAGTCCTGCAAGGCCTGGCGGGTGCCTCTGCGCATACCGGGCGGCACGAGCAGCACGGTGTTGCGCCACAGATGGGAGTTCGCCTCGGCCAGACGACGCATGAGCCGCAACCCGTAGCCCTCGGGCCGTGGGAAGCCCACCACGGCGGCGGCATAGCGACCTTCGCCCACGCTCTGGACGACCTCGCCAACCGTCTCGGCGGCTTGGGTGCCGAAGGAGGGTGCCAAGTGGCGCTCGAGGGCACGCCGCAGCAGATCGTCCTCTTCGATGATCAACACGGGAGCCAACCCTTCGTCCGGGGTGACGCCGCCGATCCGCCTGGACGCCGAGGCGCCCGCGGCCGGGAAGGACATGAGCATCCGCGTGCCCGCTCCAGGCGCACCGGCCAGCTCGAGGTTGCCGCCCGCGACACGGAGTTCTTCCCGGCAGAGGCCCAACATGAGCGCCCCTATCCCCGGCTGCCTGGCCAAGTATGCGAGGTCCGCCAGTCGCGACCGCACGTCGACCCCGAAGCCTTCCCCGTCGTCGTGGATGGCCAGACCCACCCAACCTTCTCGCACCCCGGCGGTGACCACGAGGCACCGGTCGGCGCTGCGGCTGCGTGTGCAGCTGTCTGCAGCGGCCATGAGGGCCAGGCAGAAGGCGCGCAGCAGAGGACCCCGAATGGCGCGCACCGGCGGCAACACGCTCAGGCGGATCTCTACGGAGCAGCGGCCGGCGAGCCGGTGGCGCACGAGATCCAGGGCCGCGTCCAGTTCGCGCTCGAGGTGCACGGCGCGCGGCGCCTCCGCCGATGCGTCCAGGAAGTGTCGAGCGTCCTGGGCCGCCCGCTGGAGCTGATGCACACCTTCCGCGAGCTCGTAGAGGTCTTCGCTGGTACCGGTCTCGATGCTGTCGAGCTGGTGGGCGGTGGAGAAAGCCGCGAGTTGTTGCGCGGAACGACCCTCGGCGACCATGGAGGCGAGGCGCCCCAGCACGTTCATGGTGCGGGCGAGCTCGTGAGTTCCGGGCACGAGGGCGGCCACGGCGGACTCGAGCTTGTGCACCATGCCTTCGGTGAACGTCGCGTTCAGGGCTCCTTGTTTGGCGAACAGCAGCTCTTCGGCCTGGTTGGCCTGTTCGGTTTGGTCGTGCAGGAGAAAGAGACCACCCTGGGCACAGCCGTCGGGTCCCCGCAGAGCCACCACCTCGAGGGAAGCCACCGCCACGGTGCCGTTGGGGCGGACCACCCGGGCCTTGGTCTGCTGGTAACGACCCCTGGACTGGAGATGCGAAGCTACGACATCCCACGCCAGGTCGTGAACCACCAGGACTTCGTCCAGGATCTGACGGCCTACGGCGCGGCCCGCGCCGCGGCCTCCCAGCCGCTCTGCGGCCTTGTTCCAGGTGGTCACGACCCCCTTGGCATCGGTGGTGACCAGCGCTACGAGCCCAGACCGGGCCATGGCGTCCTGCAGGAGGGGGCTCGCGCCGGTTTCGGCATCGTCGGTGCTGACACCGGAAGCCGCCGACGCGGTCGCGACGAAGGCAACACCCACCGATTGTCCGTGAAGATCCTGCACCGGACCCGCGCGCAGGTGGCACAGGAGGACGCCTCCATCCTCGCGCCGCAGCTCGATGTCCCGCTCGACACCCGGGGCCTCGAGCCCGGCTCCAAGCAGCTCACGAGCCTGCTGGGTGCCATCGGCCCCCACCAGCAGGAAGGACATGCTCCGCTCCATGACACGCTCGGGCTCGTACCCCAACAGCCCGGCGGAACCCCCACCCCAGAACAGGATGGCGCCCTGGGGGTCCGTGACGAACACGGCATCGTGAACACGGCTGACGATCTGGGCGAACATTCGCACCCAGCGCTCCATCTTCCATCGCTCCGTGAGATCGCGGCCGATAGCCACGACGTACGCGCTCTCGATGCCCCGGGTCGCCCACAGGGACCAGCGCACCAGGCTGCGGGAGCCGTCCCAGGTGCTCACGACATGTTCGAGCTCTCGCCCTCCCGAACCGGCCTCGAGCAGCTGGCGAAAGGCTTGGCGGGCTTCCTCTCGGTGGTGCTCGTCGGGGAGCATGCCCGCCAACAAGGGCCCCAGCTCGCCGGACTGACCGGGGACCTGGCCCAGCATGCGCTTCATGTCGCTGTTCACGAACAATACTTGCCCACCATCACCGACCAGGAACACGGCCGCGCCTGCGTGCTCGAGGAGCAGAGGCGCCAGCTCGGGCAGGCGGACATCGAAGGGGGCGCTTCCGGCGTCAGTGCTCGACATGGATTCCACCTGGGAGAGCGGGCGCGGAGGGCCTTCGACCCTCATCCTGGAAGGGTTAACAGGCTCCTCGCGGATGCCCACCCACGGCGAGAACATGAAGGCCCTGGTCATCGACACGTCACGCATCGTCGCCCCCTTCGGCGACCCGGCCCACCGGCTGCCCGTGCTGGGCCTCGAGCTGGCCGAGATCCAGACGAGCCTGCTCGCCGAAGCCGGAGTGGAGCGAGTGGACGAACCCCCGGTCGACGAGCCCTACCTGCTGCTTGGGTCCCGCTGCTGGTGCACGCCCCGGCTGCTGACGCGCTTCCTCGACATCGCGGGGGGTAGCGTTCTCACCGGACGCGCCCAGCCGCCTACCGGGGCCAGACTGAGGGTGGAGCACCCCACGTTCCAACGCCTCACCGAGCCTCTGCAACGCCTCCCCTCCCCCGGCGTGCACGAGCTGGCTCTCCTGCCTAGCGGCGCACCGCCTGGCTTCGACAACCTTCCGCTGAGCACCGTGCACCTCGATCTGAGCGTCAGCCCGTCCCCCAGCCTGCACCCGGGCCTGTCAGCCGTGGGGCTGGACGAGCTGGTCCAAGGCGACGAGATGGTCTACCAGCTCGACCACTGGATCCACCTGCAGCAGCTCAACGTCATGGCCATGGCTGCCTGGGGTCACCAGCAGCGCCGTGGCTACGTCGAAGGCCCATTGCTCGGCCGCATCGGCCGCTGGATTTCCCTCTTGGCCCGCGCCCGCAGCCTGGATCCCTTCCGGATCGCCGCGTCCCTCACCCACAGGGGACAGGGTTGCATCGTTCATCCCACCGCCATCGTCGAGGCATCGGTTCTCGGCCGTGACTCCATCGTGGGCCCCAACGCCGTGGTGCGAGGCTGCCTGGTGGGCGACGGCACCCGCATCGACGACCGAGCCTCGGTGGCGTTCTCCGTGCTGGGCGACAGGGTCCAGGTGACCCACGGCGCCGAGGTCAACCTGAGCGTGCTGATGGACGGCTGCCTGGTCTCCCGCTGCGGAGGGCTGCAGGCCAGCGTCATCGGCCGCGACGCGCTGCTGGCGCAGCACGCCATCGTCATGGACCGCAGCTTCGAGCAGGAAGTACGCGTGCTCGACGGCGATGAGCGCAAGGGCTCGGGCCGGGCCTTCCTGGGCGTGGCCCTGGGGCATCGCGCCAGGGTGGGGGCCGGTGTGGTCCTGGGCTACGGCGCCCAAGTCCCCAACGACGCGACGGTGGTCATGGACGCCGGACGGATCCTCCGCACTTGGCCCGATGATCGGCCCGACCTGGTGCGCCAATAAGGCGAGTTCAGCGCCGGGCGACCGGCTCGAGTCCCTCTCGGCTGGCAGGGACGATGCCCTGCTCGGTGATGATGCCGGCTACGAGCTCGGCGGGCGTGACGTCGAACGCGGGGTTGTGGCCCGGAGATGCGTCTGGCGTGGTGCGCACGCGGATGAAGCGCCCTTCGTCGGACCAACCCCAGGTGTAGCGCACCTCGTCTTGGTCGCGGACCTCGATGGGAATGCCATCGCCACTGGGGCAGTCCGGATCGATCGTGGTGGTCGGCGCCGCCACGAAGAAGGGGATGCCGCAGGCCTTGGCTGCCAGCGCCGAGGTGTAGGTGCCGATCTTGTTGGCCACATCGCCGTTGATTGCGATGCGATCCGAGCCCACGATGACCAGGTCCACCTGTCCCTTGGCCATCATGAAGCCCGCGGCGTTGTCGGCGATGACCGCATGGGAAACGCCCTCTTGCCCCAGCTCCCAGGCCGTGAGTCGCGCCCCCTGTGAGCGAGGGCGGGTCTCGTCCACCCAGACGTGGACCCGCCGCCCCGCGCGATGGGCGGCATAGATCGGTGAGATGGCGCTTCCCCAATCTACGAAGGCCAGCCACCCGGCGTTGCAGTGCGTGCTGACGCGGGCGCCATCGGGCACCACCTCGAGGCCGTGCTGGCCGATGGCCTCACAGCAGGCGGCGTCGTCGTCGGCGACTTCCAGGCCCGCGGCCCGAGCGGCTTCGCGCGCTGCGGCGAGGTTGTCGCCCTGGGCCTGCACCGCCTGGAGGACTCGGTTGATGCCATAGAATAGGTTCTGGGCCGTGGGTCGCGTGCTACGCATGGTCTCGGCAGCAGCGGCAATGTACTCGTGGAAACGATCGTCGGGAGCCTCGAACACCGCCTGGACCATGCCCAGCGCTCCGGTGGCGCCGATGGCACCTGCACCCCGGGTGATCATGGTGCTGATGGAGCGAGCCGTGTCCACGTGGGTAGGCAGCCCGATGATCTCGAAACGATGCGGCAGCAGCGGCTGGTTGATCATCTTGACCACGCCACCATCGAGCCAGACCGTGCGGTAGTGTTTTCCATCGACGTTCATCGGTTCTCTCCATGACCCCCATCTCCCAGCGCGCCGGGAACGGGGAGGGGTACGGGTACGGGCCTGCTTCGCGGGCGGCTTAATACTCGTCCACCGGCGGGTCCAGGTAGTCTTCGATGTCGATCGCCGTGGCGAACGAGAGCTGGATGACCCGGTGGAGCATGGTGGCCGCCATCCTCTCCGCCGCGACATGCAGCGAAGCGTCCAGTGCGCCTGGCTCGGTGGTGGCCTGGGCGCTGGCCGTCGTGAGGAAGCCCTGGATGTCCGCGTCCGAGCCGGGCACTCGGATCACCTCGATGGCGATGATGGTCTCGACGTTGGGCAACTCCGAGAGGACCTCGCCTTCGGCTTTCTTGACCCTTGCGCGCACGGTGCCCTTGCAGAGCAGGTCCGCTTGCGCGCCCTGCTGGTGCCCATAGTCGGCCCACCTGAAGCCAGCGTCCTCGACATAGCGACGAACCACCTCGTTTACCTGGGAGAGGTCCTGATCGATGGAGTCCTGGTTGGTCCAACGGAAGGTGATGTCCCGATAGGCGGCCATGCGGGAGCGCCCGCGATCGGTGACGATGTAGCGCCGGACGACGGCGGAGAGGCTCTCCAGCCTGAACTGCACGTCTCGCTGACGGGCGACGGCGATCAAGGCCTTCTCGAGCTTCTCCTCGTCACTGTGGCCTTCGTAGCGGGAAGCATCGAGCAACGCGCTGGCCAAGGCGAGGTTGCCGCGGATGGCTGGCAGGACGGTGGTGTAGGACAGGCGCTCGGCTTCGGAGAGGCAGGCTTTCCAGACCCCCACCACGCGGTCGACGTCATCCCTCGCTTCGAGCTCCGTGCGCCTGCACAGAGCGTAGTGCGCCTCGGCGGGGTTGCCGTAGTGTTGGAGGATCCCAGCCTGCACGCCGAGGGTGGTCAGCAAGATGGCGAACAGGTTCACGCCTCACCTCCGTGGGACTCCGGCTCGGGCGGAGTGGTGTCATTCCGATCTTCCAGGTACCACGGCGTCTTGTCCAGCCCGCGGGTGCGCGCCTCGCCGGTGCGAAAGCGCAGCCAACCTCGATACTCGCTCTGCCACCACTGGTCGAAGTCGATGTGTTGGACCTTCCCCGCCAACAATGGTCGGTAGTGCTCGTCGCCGATGACGGCACCGGTAGCCCAATCGCGCACCTCGAAGCGCTCGCCGTTCCAGAACACGTACTGCGTGGAACGAAAGGTCCACGAGCCCGTGTTGACGAAGCTGCGCCCGGATGGCAGCCGGACCTGGCCCGGAAGGTGGGAGTGTCCGCACACGAGCACTCGATGCCGCCCGCGCTCCACGTGTCGCACGACCTGGGGCCATAGGTTCATGGGATTCCCGACCTGGGCCTGGATCCAATACTTGAGATAGGCTTCGTATTCCTGGCCTTTTCGGGGGAATCCCAGGCGGGACAGGACCCCGTAGAGCAACCGAGCCACCTGGGTCCAGTGCCAGGCGATCCAGAAGGTGAGCCGCCCTGCCAAGGTGTAGAAGTCCTGGATCGGGACGCGGATCCAGGTGTCCAGCAGCCGCTCGACCTGGTGATGCACGGTGGTGGTCACGCCCGACTCGCGGAGATTGTTGGCGATGTAGGGATCGAGCTGGTGACCGTGCACCAGCAACACGTCGTCGCCCAATTCCACCGCCGAGCAGACATCCCACCGGAGCAGGTCACGGTACAGCGCCATGTCGTAGTCGTGGTTGCCCCAGATGTAGGTGACCCCCGCTTCGCCAGCCATGGACGACAGACAGCGGATGACGTCTCCATGGGCCCTGAGAACCCGGGTGAAGGTCAAGGCCTGCGAGAAGTCGATGATGTCGCCAGCGATGATCAAGTGGGCGCCGTCGTCCCGGACCTGCTGCAGGAACTCCAGCAGGTCCTTGTCCTTGCCCACGAACGCATCCGAGCGGGTGCCATCGCCAAGGTGCACGTCGGAGAGGACGTAGAGGGGCCGTTCCGCAGGGAGCCGAACCGTGCGGGAAGGGGCGGGTCGCCTGGCCCATGGAAAGGCGTTCATCCGGCAGATCTCCGCCCCAAGCATAGCCCGCCAAGCGCCGGTGGTGTCACTCCAGCCCCGTGGCTGCCCCGGGGCGGGCGCGATAGCCCGGGGGCCATGAAGCGCGATCTCGCCGGCGGCCGTGTGCAATTCCTGGGTTCCTTCCCCAAAGAGGTCCCCGTGTCTCCGCTGCCCGAGATCGCGGTGGCTGGGCGCTCGAACGTGGGCAAGAGCTCCTGCCTCAACCGCCTCGTGGGCGTCCGTCGAGCCGCTCGCGTCAGCAGCAGGCCCGGGCGCACCCAGGCCATCAACCTCTTCCAGGTCGAGGATCGCTACGTGCTGGCCGACCTGCCAGGCTACGGCTACGCCAAGGTCCCAGACGCCATCCAGCAGGGCTGGAAGGGCCTCGTTGAAGGCTACCTCTCGGGAGCGCGCGACCTACGCCTGGTCTTGATGCTCGTGGATCCGCGCCGCGAGGCCGGAGGCATGGACGCCGACCTGCTCTGGGCCCTGCGGGAAGCGCGGCTCCCGGTCCTGGTGGTGGCCACCAAGATGGACAAGCTCAAGCGGCTGAAGGGTCGCGCTGCCCTGGAAAGGCTAGCCCGCGCCTATACACTGGGCCCTACCGAGATCCAGGCCTTCTCCGCCCTGAAGGGCACCGGCCTGGACGAGCTACGGCGAAGCATCGACAGAGCGGTCAAGCCACCGCGGTAGCAAGATCCGCCTACGACAACGTAGGGGAGGGCTTCATGCCCTCCCGCTAGTACGACGTGCCCGGCACGACCACCAGGATGTCGTAGGTGTCCAGCAGGGTGGCGCCGTCGCCCAGGACGTTCAGGGTGAGCTGGAAGAGCTGGTCTTCGGTGGTGGCCGCGATGACGCCGCGGAAGCTCAACGTGAAGTCGAGCCCGTCCTCGACCTCGTCCGGGTCGATGTTCTCGTAGTATTCGGGATCGATGCCCGTGACGAAGCCGTAGTCATCGCCCTCGATCTGGAGCTCCACCCGCTCGAAGGTGACGGAATCGACCAGCTGCTGGATGGCGTCGATGATCCCGTTGCGGAAGTCGGTGTCGGAGCCCGTCCAGCTGGTGACCAGTTCGTCGTCTGCCGAGCCGT
>CAZVHW010000138.1:5353-14589 GCA_964626835.1 uncultured Enterobacterales bacterium | reverse complement strand
CTCTGCGAGGCGGTCTTCGGTCCGTCCCGCTTCCTGGCCCTCTTCCTGCTCACTGGCCTGGCGGGCGCGCTGCTGTCCTTCCTGGGCCGGGTACCTCTCATGGACCAGGTCGGGGTAGCCTCGCTCTCGGTAGGGGCCAGCGGCGCCGTGTTCGGCATGATGGGGGCGGGCGTCGTCTACGGCAAGCGCTTTGGCCGAAAGCTGCCGCCGCCCCTGCGACAGGTCTTCTGGCGCGGGCTGATGCCGTGGATCGTGTTGAACATCTTCATCGGCATCACGCTGCCCCGCATCGACAACCTGGGCCACTTCGGCGGACTCATCAGCGGCGCGATCCTGGCCATGGTGCTGGGTTCCCCCGTCATCCCGGGATCCGAGGGACGCCGAGCCGGGGGTACGGCGCTCGTGTTCCTCTCTGCCATGCTGTTGGGCTGGACCGCCTGTGCGGTGCTGATGAACCGCTTGGGGTTCTGACGGCACGCCCATGCTCGAACAGCTCTGGCCTCTTCCCATCCTCGTTCTGGGCCTGTTGGCCCTGGTGGCAGTGCTCTACGGCGCTCTGCTGCGCGAGCGTGGCCGGGCTTCGCGCGCCAGTCGGGCTCGCGTGCGCAGGGCTCAGCGAGGCGAGCGGGACGCCAGGGTGTTGCTCGAGGACCGAGGCTTCGTCGTGCTCGAAGAGCAGGCACGCGGCTCCTGGACGGTCCGCGTAGACGGGGAAGAACATCGGGTGGACCTATACGCCGACATGCTCGTTCGGCGCGACGGTCTGACCTACCTGGCGGAGGTCAAGACGGGTGCGTTGGCCCCAGATCCCACCCGCCCATCGACGCGCCGCCAGCTGCTCGAGTACCTGCTCGCCTTCCAACCCCATGGCCTGCTGCTCGTGGACGTAGAAGCGGGACAGATCCTCGACGTGGGCTTCCCGGGGGTGGAGGAATAGCCGGGCTATTCTGCCCGGCTATCCTGCCCGGCTATGGGCACCGTAGGGTTCCGGAAACCAGAGACATCCGGCCGTCTACGATCCGTCGCGGCGCACTCTTTACCCCCCCCGTACGAGGCTGGGTTACTGGCCCGATGTTTGCAACACCCGGATCCTCGCCCCCAGGAGGTCCCGATGTCCCGCCTGCCCGTCGTCGTTCTCGGTGCCACCGGCATGGTTGGCCAACGAATCGTTCAACGCCTGGCCGATCACCCCGAGCTGCGCGTAGTGGCCGTGGCCGCTTCCGAGCGCTCCGCCGGGCGACCCTACAGAGAGGCCTGCACCTGGCGCCTGCCGGGCAGGCCCTTTGGCGAGGCCGGGGATCTGACGGTCCTCCCTTGCACACCCGACGCCATGCCGGGGCAGGCGCGAGTGGCCCTGTCATCCCTGGACCGCACCCCAGCTCGCGACATCGAGGCAGCCTTTCGACAGGCCGGCTGGGCGGTGGTCTCCAACGCCTCGGCCTGGCGCGAGGATCCCCTCGTCCCCCTGATGATCCCCGAGGTCAACGCCCACCACCTGCACCTGATCACCCGCCAGCCAGGCGAGGGCTACATCGTCACCAACCCCAACTGCTGCGCGATCCCCCTGGCTCTCACCCTCGCTCCCCTCCACCAGCGGTGGGGCGTCGAGGCGGTGGTCACCTCCACCTGGCAAGCCGTCTCCGGTGCCGGCTACCCGGGCGAATCGTCCTGGGACATGGTCGGTAACGTCCATCCGCACAACGCGCGCGAGGAGTCCAAGCTCCAGTCCGAGCCCCTCGAGATCCTGGGCACGGCGGACGAACCCGCCCGGTTCCCGATCTCGGCTCGCTGCGTACGGGTCCCCACCGCCGACGGGCACCTCCTCTCGGTGCAGGTCAGGCTCACCGGTTCACCAGGCCCCGAGCAGGTCGCTCGAGCCTTGCGCGACTTCGAGCCCGAGATCCCGGACATCCTCTCGTCCCCCCGGCCACTGTTTCACTTCGCCAGCTACCGCGACCGCCCTTCCCCCCGCTTCGACGCCGACAACGGCAACGGTATGGCTGTCACCGTGGGCAATATCGAGCACTGCCCGGTCATGGGAATCAAGCTCTTCACGCTGACCCACAACACCATCCGCGGGGCGGCCGGAGCCGCGATCGCCAACGTCGAGCTGCTCCAGGCGTTGGACATGTTGCCCTAAGGCCGATCGGGCGTTCACAAGCGCACCCCACGTGCCGATAGGCACGAAGGCAGCGGTCCGCAGCGGATCGACGCTTCCGCCCCTCGAGCCGCGAAGAGGTCCACATGAGCCAGGCCGCCACAACCACCCGTGCGGATGGAGCCCGCTGGCTCCAGGATCCGGACCGAATCGCTGCCCACACGGTCTACCTGGCGGCGGATATCCGCAAGGTCGCGCTGACCACCGAGGCCCGCACGCTGCACGGCCGCGTGGACATGCCCACCGATCACGAGTTGCTGCCTTTCCTGCCGGATCCCGCCTACGGTGGCCACGTCGAGCTCCCGCTGCGGGGCATGCCGGCGCGCCTGGAGTACGGGCACAACGAAGTGAGCTACGCGTTCGACGCCACGATGGCGGGTGTGGACGAGCGGGGTCGCTGGCTGATCACCCCACCCAGGCTCGTCGAGTGCTCCGACCGACGTCTGGTCCACCGCCACAGCGCTCTGGGGGACCCGGCCTTCGAGTTGGAGCTGGACGGACCCTGGCAGCCGCCAGGCTTCCGGACCTTCAGTCTGCTGGACATCTCTACCGACGGTCTGGGCTTCATCTTCCACCCCTACCGCACGCCGCTGAACATCGGCGAGGTGCTCGAGGCCAGTTTGCTCTTGCCTACGACCTTCATGCCCATGGACCTCGTGTTGAGGGTGGCCAACATCCGCTCGTTCCGGACCGGAAGCATCCGGCGAGTCGCCGGTGCACGGTACGTGGACCTGCTCCTCGAAGACCGCCGGACGCTCGCCCTGTCCCTCAGCGTATGGGATGAGCGAAGAAAAGTCGCTTGACAAGCCCATCTTCGTAGCGACCTCCCAAGAACGGGCCTCACCACCGGGCGCCGATCGCCTTTCGGGTTAGCTGGCCTCGGTGCAAGAAGAAGTGGGTGTGCGGGGCGCCACGGTGGCCGCCGCCCAGATCGACCCTCACGTGGGCATCGCACTGGATGTCACCCTGGCCAACGATCTGCCCGGAGCGCGGAAGCACCAGTACGTCACCCAGATGGGGCTGGGTACGGCCATCAAGGTCTTCGACTCCAGCGTCATTCCCAACTGGAAGCTGGTGGACTTCATGCGCACCACCTGCGAAGAGCGCGACATCCCCCACCAACTCGAGGTCCTGCCCAGGGGGGGCACCGACACCTCCGCCATCCAGCGCGGTGCCCGCGGAGCCGCCGCTGGCTGCATCTCGGTGCCCACCCGATACGTGCACTCGGTCATCGAGATGGTCCACCCCGACGACGTCCAAGCCAGCATCGACGTGCTCGCCGCCATGTTCGAACAGTGCGAGCGAGACCAGTTCGCGCTCTAGCCCCGTGGCCAACCGCGGGGCTCCCGTACCCGGAACTCCCCCCCCCCGCCGGAACGGTCGGCGGAAGTTGATACACTGGCCTCTCGCCCAGGAGATCCCGATGCGCATCCTCACCCTCTGCCTGCTGCTGTCCGCCTGTGACCGCACCGACGAGATCACGGACGGCAAGCCCGACACCTCCCCCGAGGAAGACACGGACACCACCACCGTGGACTGCGGCGGGGACATCGAGTGCGAGGACTGGGAGATCTGCGAAGGCGGGCAGTGCATCGCCGGTGACCGCAACAACAGCTACGACGAAGCCGAGGTCATCGAGTGGGAGGGAAGCGTCAGCCGCTACCTCCAGAACACCGATGACTGGGACTTCTTCGCCCTGACCACCGACGGTGGCCAGTTCGCCCGCATCAGCACCCGCCCAACGGGCGCCGAGGTCGGCGAGCCCGAGGCCAGCGAGGTGATGAACACGGTGGTGGCAACCTACGACGCGGACGGCAACCTGCTGTCTTGGGAAGACGACTACCCCACCGGCGGCTCGGTCAGCGGTTCCGACAGCATCGTCTACACCTACTTCGCCGCGGCAGGGACCTACTACATCGCCGTCATGGACTACACCACCGCCTTCGACGCCGACGAAAAAAACGGCGGTTCGGACTTCAGCTACGTCTTGAACGTGCAGGACTACGGCTCTGCACCCGACGAACCGGACAGCATCGAGTCGGCCGGCGCCGACCGAGACGTCAAGTCGGGCTACCTCTACCCGGTGCCCATCCTGCTCGAGGAAGAAGGTGACACCGACTTCATCGACGTCAACCTTCCATACGGGAACTGCCCGGTGTTGGTGCGAGGCAGCGCCAATCTCGACGGCACCGACGCCACCCCCCGGGTGCGCCTATACTCTGCCGAGGCCCAGCTGCTGCTCGATCTGGACAACCTTGGCACCGACGGCGTCGCGCTGTACCCCGACGTGGACGGCGGCAAGGCCGTGATCGAAGCCATGGACGCCGAAGAAGGGGGGGGCGACAACCACTGGTTCTTCGCCATCGTTTCGGTCTACGACGAGGGCTATTCCACCACCATCGAAGGCCAGGACGTGGACTACCAGGTGGACACCGAGCCCAACGATCTGCTCGAGGAAGCCCAGCTGCTCGCACAAACCGACCTCGAGACCGACAGCGACTCCGAATACTCGGCGGCGTTCGTCTGGGGCACCCAGGACTGGGAGGGCGACGACGACTGGTACGCCTTCCATGCCGAAGCCGGCTGGTATCTCAACGCATGGGGCACCAGCGACTACAACGGCTCCCTGATGGACCCGGCCATCGAAATCTACGATTCCAGTGGCGCCCTCCTCACCACCTGGTACGACGGCTACGATAGCGCCCCAGACCTCTACGACCAGCTGATCGAGACCTCGGGCACGCACTACATGCGCATCTACGACGAGACCGCAGCAGCCGAGGGTGGCGCTCCGTACTTCTACCGGTTCTCGGTCTACGTCACGAGCTTCGAGACGCAGTAGGCGCTAGTCCAGCACCTCCAGCACATCGCCCTGGGGGGTGGTCACCAAGACTCGACCTCCACGGCCATCGGCCAGATAGAGGCGCTTGCAGTCGGCGCTGATGGCCAGATCCACAAGCTGAACGGGCACGTCGCTCGCCACCGGCGCCGGCTCGAAGCCATCGAGAAAACGGCCCGCCAGGTCGAAACGCAGCACGCGGAAGTTGCCCATGTCGGCGACAGCCAGCCAGTCCCCGCCGCACAGCGCGAGGGCACGTGGGAAACGCAGTTGGCCTTCGCCGCTCCCCTCGCTACCGAATGCCCCGAGCTGCCTGCCACCCAGATCGAGCTGGCGCACGCGGTGGCCAAAGTGTTCGACGACCCACAAGCTGCCGTCCGCAGCCACCACCTCGGAGGGGCTGGCCAGCGGCCCACCGGCGACCGTGGCGCTCCAGTGCTCCAGGTACCGACCGTCGGCCTGGAAGTGGACAACCGCGCCGCCTCCCAGGCCGGAGGTGTAGACGGTCCCGTCGGTGGCGATGGCCAGGCCCATGCTCCAGTCCAGCAGGCCCGGCTCGTGCTCCTCGAGGGGCCAACGCTCCACGGTTCCTCCGCCCTCGAAACGAACCAAGTCCCAGGTCTTGTCCCCGACGTCCGCGGAGTATCGCCTGGCGAGAGCAACCAACGAGCCGCCCGAATCCCAAGCGAGGGCCGTGGCCTCCCAGTACCCACCGTCGCCCTTGCCCCGCACCACGCTGCGCCCAGCAGCGTCGATGAGCACCACGTGACCCTCCACGGCGTCAGCCACCGCCAGCTGCCCGTCGGGCCCCAGGGCGATGGCACCGGGCTGAACCAGGGCGTGGGTGGAGTCACCACAGGCCACGGCCATGAGGAGGACCATCGCCACCGTGATTGCCGCGCGCGAAGTCATGGCCAGCTCCAGGCCCGGAGGGCTGCTGGAATGCTATGCTCGGCGCTCTCCGAACGCCAACCGGGCCACTCATGAGCCAGCCTACACCCCAGGAGAGCAGCCCCGTCCGGGTCGCCTTTCCCCTCTGGACGAAGCTCGCACTGGTGTTCGGCGGGCTCATGAGCCTGGTCATCATCGCCTCGGCCGCCATCAGCTTCCAGAGAGAGCTACAGCAGGGGCGCGAGGAGCAGCGGGCGCGCCTCGAGGGCCTGGCCGAGGTCATCGCCTCGCAGGTGGATGGCGATCTCTTCACCACCTTCGTCTCCTCGGCGGACATGGAGCGACCCGAATTCCAGGCGCTCGTACGCTCACTCCATCTCGCTCACGAGTCCATGGACCTGGACTGGGTGGGGGCCAGCCGACAGGAGCACGGCGGCCAATTCCACATCGTGGCCGATGGTGGACCGCCGCCACCCTACCCCATCGGCTACCCCATGTTCTACGGCGTGGAAGAGAGGAAAGAGGCCACCAGGGGCGAGACCCTGTACGCTCCCCGCCTCGAGGATTCCTGGGGGGCCTGGGTGGTGGCCATGGCGCCGATCCGCGACAGCGCCGGTCACGTGGTGGGCCTGGTGGAGGTGCAGGAAGATGCGCTCAAGGCCGAAGCCGAGGCGCGGGTCAACGCATGGTTTCTCGTCAAGCTGACCCCCCTGGTCCTGCTCCTGTTCGTGGGCACGGCCGCGGCCTTCTCCGGGTATCTCGGGCGGCACATTCGGACCCTGACCCGCGCCGCTCTGGCCGTCGCTCGCGGGGACCTGAAGCAGCGAGTGGACCTCCGAGCCAGGGACGAGCTGGGCGTGCTGGGTTGGGCCTTCGACCGAATGGTCGCCGGGCTGCGGGAGCGCGAGTTCATCCGCGAGACCTTCGGCCGCTTCGTCTCCGCCGATGTCGCCTCGCGGGCCTTGTCTCACGAAGGTGGCACGCTCCTGGGAGGCGAGCTGCGCCAGGTCACGGTGCTCATGTCCGACCTGCGCGGCTTCAGCGCGCTCTCCCTGCGCCTGGGCCCCGAACGCATGGTGATCATGCTCAACCGCTACTTCTCCGCCATGACCGAGGTGATCGCCACCCACAGGGGCAACCTCAACGAGCTGCTGGGCGACGGCCTGGTGGTGTTGTTCGGGGCACCGGTGGAGTCGCAGGGAGACGCGGAGAGGGCCGTGGCTTGCGCGCTGTCCATGCAGCAAGCGCTGGTGGCCTTCAACCAAGCCCACGGCCTGAGCCTCGAGATGGGTATCGGGCTCGCCACGGGCCAGGTGATCGCCGGCAACATCGGCAGCGAGCAGCGCATGAAGTACAGCGTCGTGGGCGCGCCCATCAACCTGGCTGCGCGCCTCGAGGGCTACTGCACCGGCAACCAGGTGCTCGTCTGCGCGGACACACGGGATCGCCTGATCGACCTCCTCGAGCTGGGGGAACCCGTGGACGTGCGACCCAAAGGTTGGACCGATCTACTACGCAGCTGGCCCGTGCTGTCACTGACGGGAACCCACGCGGTCCGAATGCCCCCAGAGGCCCTGGGCGAGCTGTGGACGAACATCAACCTCACGGCCAGCTGCCAGCGGATCGAGAACAAGAAGATCGACGAGGAGGCCCTGGAGGTACGAGTGACCTCGGGATCCGCCTCCAGGCTCCAACTGCACGCCGCCTGGGAGCCGCAGCCCCGCTCGCAGCTCCAGGTCACCCTCTCGCCGGGCACACACTGGGCCGTAGAGGGGCTGTGCGGCATGGTCAGCTGGGTGCGACCCGAGCCGGACGGGGGCTTCCTGGTCGAGCTGCGCTTGAGCGGCGTGCCCGATCCCACGGCCCTGCGCAGGCTGCTGTACCAGGCGGCGGACTAACCCCCCGACCCACCCAACAAACGCCTGCCCACGTCGGCAGGGATCGCGCCCGTGGATGCGAGCGTCCGCACCACCTCGGCCCGCCTACGACGACGGGCCACGGCCACCGCCATCAGCGGCAGGGCCCACAGCGCGGCGGTCGCTGTCGAAGTGTCCTGGCAAGCGCAGAGGCAGGCCAAGGTCGACAGACAGACGCCCACGCCGGTATCTCCGGTGTCACCGGTGTCACCGCTGTCGGCGTTGGCGGCGGCGGGGGCGACGGCCGCCAGCCCAAGGGCCGCCAGCATGGTTGGGGAGAGCTTCTCACGGTCCATGACTTCCTCCATCGACGCCTGGGTGTCGTGAGAGCATTGAACCCCTCACACCCAGCGCTTGCAACCCCTTCGTCCCAACAGCTACGAAGATGACGCACCATGACACGCCGCGCCCCCATCGACCGCCGACGTTTCCTCCAGCAGGCGCTGGGAGGTTGCACCCTGGCGGCCGGTGCGGGGCTCACTCCAGGCCTGGGCTGCCTCGAGGGGTTGCTGGGTCTCGGCGGTACCGCCCTGGCCGCCAGCACACTGGACGAGCTGCTCCAGCAAGCACCGGTCGCTCGCTACTGGACCTCGACCGACCAGCCGGGGACCTGCGCCTCCTGCCACGATCCAACCCAGATCGGGCAGCTCACGGAGTTCGCCCACGAGGTGTCGGTCATCAAGTGCTCTCTCTGCGCCCAGGGCTGCGTGCTCGAGCACGGTGAGCGGGGACTGTGTCGGGCGCGGCTCAACGTGGGGGGCGAGCTGCGAACGCTGGTGTACGGCCGGCCGATCTCCACCCACGTAGACCCCATCGAGAAGAAGCCCTTCTACCACTACCTGCCCGGTAGCAACGCCTACTCCATGGCCACCTCGGGCTGCCCCCTTCGCTGCCGCTTCTGCCAGAACTGGCAGATCTCCCAGGCCCGTCCCGAGGACTACCGCTCCGCCTTCATGAAGCCCGAGGTCATCGTCCGCAACGTGCGCACCCGCCGCGCGCCCATCATCGCCTACACCTACAACGAGCCCACCGTCTTCCTCGAGTACCTCTCGGACATCGCGCGGCTGGGTCGGGAGCACGACATCCGCTCGGTGCTGGTCAGCTGCGGCTTCGCGTCCGAGACGGCCATGGGCGAGCTCTGCGACGTCCTGGACGCGATCAAGATCGACCTCAAGGGCTTCTCGGAGGAATTCTACCGTTCGGTCTGTGGGGCGGAGCTGGCCCCCGTGCTGCGCAGCATCAAGCAGGTCAGCCAGCGTGGGTTGCACCTCGAGCTGGTCAACCTGGTGGTGCCGACCCTCAACGACGCGGACGCCGAGCAGACCGAGATGGCGAAGTGGGTCGTGGGAGAGCTGGGCCCCGACGTGCCCATCCACTTCACCCGCTTCCACCCGGACTACCAGCTCACCAACCTGCCCCCCACCCCCCCCCC
>CAZVHW010000138.1:0-5343 GCA_964626835.1 uncultured Enterobacterales bacterium | reverse complement strand
CCGTGGCCACCCTCGAGCGCGCCCGCGCCATCGCGATGGCCCAGGGCGTGCGCTACGCCTTCGTGGGCAACGTGCCGGGCCACGCCGGCAACCACACCTACTGTCCGAGCTGTGGCGAGGTGGTCATCGGCCGCAAGGGCTTCTTCATCACCGAGAACAACCTGAAAGACGGGAGCTGCGGCGGCTGCGGGGAGCGCATCGCGGGGGTATGGGAGTGAGTCTCGAGCCACCCCACGGCCCTCCATGCCCCTCACCCGACGTGCACTGCTGCTCTGGCTAGGTCGCGGAACCGCGCTGGGGCTGGCTGCGATCACGGGGCGCTTCGGCCTGGACTTCTTCGCCCACGGGCACGGCAGCGGCACCCGCACGCGCCGCTACCTGGGCCGCCAGACCGAGGTGCTGGCCCGGGTGCAGGCCAACCGCGACGGGTTCTGGTTGGACGTCGAGAACAAGGTGCTGATCATGCACGACCCCGCGGGTGCAGAAGGCGAGCTGGCAGCGGTCTCCCTGGTCTGCACCCACCTGGGCTGCACCCTGAGGCCCACGGCGGGCAATCGCACGCTGGACTGCCCCTGCCACGGCTCCGCCTTCGACTTTTTGGGTGACGACAGCAGGGCGGGGGAGCTCGGGCGCGTCCTCGTCGGCCCCGCCACCCGCGATCTCGACCGCTTCGACGTGGTCCGCGTCGGCGACCGCCTGTTCCTGGAGAGCTAGCGCATGCGTGACTGGCCCGGGCACTGGTGGAGCTTCTTCGAGCACCTGCACGCACCTCGGGTGCGCCTCGCCAGCCTGCGCTTCCGAGCCACCCTCTTCGCGGGGCTTCTCTCCACTGCGCTCTTTGCCATCCTGACCGTCACGGGCGTGCTGCTCATGTACGTGTACGTCCCGTCCGAAGGCGGCGCGTGGGAAAGCGTCCAGCTGCTCGAAGAACGGGTGCGCTACGGGCGGATGCTCCGCGCCCTGCACAACTGGACGGCGCAGGCCATGGTGGTCACCGCCGTGCTGCACCTGGTCAGCCTGACCTGGCGGCGCGCCTACGAACGGGGCAAGGCCGCCAACTGGTGCGTGGGGGTGGTGCTGTTGCTGCTCACGGTGGCGCTGTCCTACACGGGCTACCTGCTGCCCTGGGACCAGCTGGCCTTCTGGGCCATCACCGTAGGCGCCAACATGGCCGGCTCGGCGCCGGTCATCGGTGGGGCGGTCAAGCACGCCCTGCTGGGAGGCGAGACCATCACCTCGGCCACCCTGCTGCGCTTCTACGTGCACCACTGCATCACCCTGCCCCTGGTGATGGTCACCCTGCTGGGCGTACACCTGTACCGCATCCGGCGGGACGGAGGGCTCAGCCTCAGCGCGGCGGCGGAGGCCTGCTGCGGCGGCGCGACCACCCGAGCCCGGGGCGCCGTGCTGCGCTGGGAGTGCTGGATAGCCGCGCTGGTCACCCTGCTCGCCGTGCTGCTCTCCTTCCAGGTCTCCATCCCGCTGGGACCCCAGGCCGACCCGCTGGTCACACCCAACCCCATGAAGGCCCCCTGGTACCTGGTGGGCTTGCAAGAGCTGCTGCACTTCCACCCGGCCTTCTTCGTCACCTACATCGTACCCGGCGCATTCTTCGCCTTCCTCGTCTCCCTGCCCCTGCTACCCCGGCGCTTCGGCCAGGCCACGCTCGCCACCATGCCGCGGAGCTGGGCTGCGGTGCTGTTCGCATCGCTGCTCGCCTTGTCCCTGGCTTCCACGCCGCTGTGGGCCTGGCACACCGATCTCACGGTGCTGCTGGCTTGCGCCGTGGCGGCCGGCGTGTTGCTGTTGGCCCGCGGTCCCATGAGAACCAGCCTGGGGCGGCTGGGCCTGCCTCTCTTCCTGGTGGGCTGGGCCTTGTTGGCCTACGCCGGCCTCACGCTCGTGGCCGTATACCTGCGCGGCCCCAACTGGAGCCTGTTGTGGATCCCGTGAAGCCGGGCCGCTACGACGACTTCAACACCAGCCCCTGGTTGGTGCTCGCCGTTCTGATCACCGGCGTGGGGGTGATCGCCATGGGTGCACGCGACCTGCCCGCATGGCAGTCCTTGCAGGCGGCCTACTCTGTCGAGCATCCCGACTTCGAGCCGGGCCTGCGGGCCGCACCCATCGGTCCGGTGGTCTCGCGCACCCAAGACGAGCTCGAGTACTGCAGCAGCTGTCACCTGGCGGGTGCCGGCTACGAAGCCCTGGAAGACGGCGCCTTCGCCGCCCACCCCGATGTCTGGCACGACCCCCTCGAGCTGGGCTGCGTGCCCTGCCACCGTGGCGATCCGGGCTCGCTCGACCTCCACGAAGGCCCCCGCTTCGGCCGCGACCGCCCCCTACCTGGCCAGCTGGCCTGGGCCTCCTGCCTACACTGCCACGATCCATCCGCGGACGTGGGCGTTTGGGCCGACTGGCCCGCCGTGGTCGAGCTCCAACAGGGTCTCGCCGGCAGCCTGCAGGTCGGGGGATGCCTCGGGTGCCACCTGATCACCGGCCGGGGTGGCCTGGTAGGCCCCGACCTCGCGCTCCTGGGGGCGACGCCCGTCGCGGATCCGACCGCCGTCTACGACTGCCGCCTCGACCAGGCCCTCCAGCAGCTCGAACATCCCGAGACCCTCCAGCCCACGGCGCGCATGCCTACGCCCGATCTCGACGAAGAAGAACGCGAGCAGCTGGCGAGCTGGCTCTCTCTGCTGGGTCACATCCAAGGTCAGAACCGAGACGCCTGGGTGCCTGGAGATGCCGCCGCCATGGCGGACACCGAGCAGGTCTTCGCGGGGTTCTGCCAGCCCTGCCACGGTGCCGCCGGCGAAGGCCTCGAGCTGGGCGCCCGACCCGCGGCGGTCCCCGCCCTCGCCTCGCACCTCTGGCGGGCCTACACCCACCGAGACATCATGCGCCACGCCATCGAGGAAGGCCGCGCGGGCTCGTTGATGGAAGCCTTCCACAGCGATCAGCCCGATCACGACGCCATCCTCACCCAGGACGAGGTGGACGGTCTGGTGGACCTGCTTGCCAACGGCGGCCTGGTCGCCGAACCAGACCCACTGGCCATGACCCGTGTGGTCCCGCCCTCCTGCGTTCTCTGTCACTTCGAGCGCGGCGACTACCTCGAAGAACGCGGCGACGACGAACGCCTGGCCTTCCTGACCGACCACCCCTGGCAGTGGGAAGTCCAGGACTGGCTCGAGGACGAGGGCTTCGCCGTGGCCAGCTGCGACGAGGACGGAGTGGACGAAGACGGCAACCCGGTCGCGGTGCACGCCGGAGAGGCCCTGTACACGGGGCTCTGCGTCCACTGCCACGAGGATCCCGAGCTGGGCCCCGCCGGGTACACGCCCTCGGCCCCCAACCTGCGCGGCTGCATGCAGCGCCCCCACTTCGACGCCGGCTACCTGCTGGCCTCCATCACCATCGGCCGTCCCGACGCCCCGGCCACCAAGTGGCGGCACCAGGGCGTCACCGGCGGCGAGTACACCCCCGACCAGCTGGTCTGTCTGGTCCGCTGGCTGGAGGACAACCCGTGAGCCGCCGCCAATGGACCATCCTGGCGGTCTTGGCCGTCCCCCCCACCGCCCTGCTGGGGTGGAAAGCCAGCCATGGCTGGGGCGCCGAACCCCTGCCCCCCGTGCACGACTACGCCAACCGCGGAGACCGCGCGAGCGTAGACAGGGGCGCCTACCGCTCGGCGGAGTTCTGTGGCGGCTGCCACGAGGAGATCTACGAGCAGTGGAAGGAGAGCTACCTCTCCAAGACCTGGACCCAGGCCGACACGGAGATCCGCCTGCACGGGCTCACCCTGCGCCTGCGCGGCATGGAACCCCAAGAGCGTCGCTTCTGCCTCGAGTGCCACGCCCCCCTCGCCCTCGCCCGCCCCGAAGACCTCGACGCGCTCGATCCCCTCTCCCAGGAAGGCGTCACCTGCGTTGTCTGCCACAGCGCCACCCGGGTCTGGACCGACGAGGCCCCCGCCCGCATGGACAACGATCCCCACGGCGGCATGCTGGGCCCCTTCGACGACGCGGTCTCTCCCTGGCACCCCACGGGAACGGCGCCACACTTCCAGGAATGGACCGACGAGCTCTGCGGCAGCTGCCACTCCTCGAAGTGGCCACTGACGGGCGCACCCATCGACTGGACCTGGCAGGAATGGCACGAGGTCGCCGGGCCCGACGACGAGAACTGCGTCGAGTGCCACATGCCGGCCTACCAAGGACAGGCCGCCCAGCTCGAGGGAGTACCCGAGCGCACCATCAAGGACCACTCCTTCCCCGGCGGGCACGATCCCGACATGGTGGCAGAGGCGATCACGCTCGCCGTCGCCGGCATCGAGCGGGGGCCCGACGCCCTACGCCTGCTGGTGGACGTCGAAAACAGCGCCGGCCACGACCTTCCCTCGGGTAACCCCCCGGCCCCCGAGTACCGCCTGCGCGCCTGCGCCGGCCCCTGCCCCGCCGAGGACGGCGCCCTTGCCAGCCGCTCCTACCGGGCCTCCCAGCTCATGGCCGACGGCTCGAACACCTACGACGTCACCATCGCCGCGGGTCAGGGCCCCAACACGGCTCTGAAGCCCTGGGAAACCCGCCACGAGGTGCTCGAGCTGCCCGCAGGTCTCGAGGGCGAGGTGGAGATCCGCATCGACTTCTCCTACTGGCGCCCCTACGAGCCCAGCCAGCGCTGGCTCTCCTACGCCCGCACGGTCTCCCAACACCTCGGCAACCCCGAGGTCAGCCTGGGACGCATCGTCACCACCCTCATGCGCCCCCAGACCTGGGCGCTGCTCTGGGACGCCATCGGCCAGAGCAAGGGCGAGCCGATGCCGGTGGATGCGCTCCGGGTGGACGTGGGCAGCGGAGAGGTGACGGGAAGGTGGTCCGAGGGAGACTTCGAGCTGGAGGACTAGACCGGTACGGTCCGCCAGCGCGTCGAGTCCCTGCGGCCCGCCCGCGGGATGAGTGCTCCGACCTCGACCACCATCCCAACGCCCTTGACGACTTCGAGGCGTTCGAGCTGGAGGTGCGTGACATGGTCATGGACGTGGAGGCCGCCATCGTCGCCCACGGTCTCTCCATGCTGGACATCGAGATCCTCCAGGCGAGCTCACCGACGGACCGTGGGTAGGCGAGAGGTCACGCCAGCGAGACGTTCCTGGCCGTCCACGCCGGGGCCATCTGCTCCTCGTCGCCGAGGCGGGCGTACTGGCGGCCGCGGGGGTAGCGGTCGCGCGGATCGTCGGCCGAGCACACGTGGGTCGTGTCGAGGCCGGGCGGGGGATCGAGGGTACCCCAGTAGCCCTCGATGCAGGGCCATGTCCCCGGCGGTCCCTCGAACTCCGAG
>CAZVHW010000137.1:13795-14591 GCA_964626835.1 uncultured Enterobacterales bacterium | reverse complement strand
CCACTTGCGGGTCTGGATGCGGCCTTCGACGTAGACTTGGCGGCCCTTGGCCAGATAGCGCGCTGCGTTTTCTGCCTGGCGCCCGAACACCACCACGCTGTGCCACTCAGTGTGGTCGGTCCAGTTGCCGTCGCGGTCCTTGCGGCGGTCGGTGGTGGCGAGGCGCAGGTTGCACACCGCGGTGCCAGAGGCGGTGTTGCGAAGTTCGGGGTCTTGCCCCAGGTTGCCGATGAGGATGGCCTTGTTGACGGTCATGGAGAGTCCTTTTCGAGAGACGGAGATCTCAGGTCCCGTGCTCGTAACACGGAAGCCAGCTGCGCCAGGGGTGCCATGAAGCGGCCGGTCTGATTCTGTCCGGGATGCCCTGTCACGAGGCGATGCGGTATGCTCCCCCGTAGGTCGCTCCCGCAAGCGAGCACCCAGGAGGCTCCACCTTGAACCGCCTAGCAGTCCTCACCCTCCTCGCCCTCACCGCATGCGAAGAACCCGAGCCTCTTGCCACCGTCGATGCAGACTACGTCGAGGTGCTCGCACGCTTGAACGCTGCGGATCGCGACATCGCCCGGAACATCCACAACCGCGACGCACGTCGGCGCAAGAAGCAGGCCGAGAACAGCCGAGTAGCTTTCTTCCGGAACGACGAGGTCATCTCCGCCATCGAGGGCGCCCGCCAGGCAGAACAAGGAAGCCTGACGCGCACCAAGGGCGACGCCTACCACAGGCACGCCGTGTTCGTGCGCTCTTGGAAAGACACCGAGAAGGAGCAGGAGACAGAGCTGTTGGCCAAGCTCGACGC
>CAZVHW010000137.1:10735-13785 GCA_964626835.1 uncultured Enterobacterales bacterium | reverse complement strand
CTCGCGGGTGCAGAGGCCTCCTGGAGCCCCGCGGACGGCAGCATCCAGGTGTCGCTGTCCGGAAGCTGGTCCACCGTGTCCAAGGCCGCCGACGATCTACCCGAAGACGTCCGCGCCGACCTGGCCGCCGAGTTCGTACAGCACCAGATGGCCATGGTCGGAGACGAGCTCCGCGATCTCGTGAAGCTGCGCAACCAGGTCGCCCGCCGAGAGGGCTTCGACTCCTTCTGGCACCTGGGCCTGTACAACCAAGGCCTCACCGAGGCCGAGATCGACCAATTGATCCGTGAGCTCGAGCCGGTAGTGCGCCCCGTCAACCAAGCCTACTCCGACATCGTCGCCGGCCTGGCCGAGCAACAGGATCTCCAGAACAACTTCGCCAACACCCCCTACCTGCGCCGGCAGTCGGGCCTCGAAGCCGGCCGAGACGAAGCCGAGCCCTACTTCGACACCGACCTGGCCGAAGACCTGGCGCTCACCTCGCTGCGACGAATGGGCATCGTGCTGGACGACTGGCAGGTCTACTCGGGCCCGTCCCGAAACACCCGCCGCGGCGCCTACAGCTTCCCCATTCGCCTCCCGAGGACCATCGCCCTGGTGGTCAGCCAGGATCGGCGCTTCGACCTCTGGCAATACGAAGCCATCATGCACGAGGCGGCACACGCCCTACGCTGGACCTCCCTGGATGGCGAGGCTCTGGCCAGCCCGGCCCTGTGGGATCCCCCAAACGCCTACACGGAAGGCTTCGCCCAGCTCTTCGAGCGCATCCTCGTCAGCGAAGCCTGGCTGACCGCGTACGCCCCGGAACTGCCGGCCGAGTCCCGCGAGTCCCTCGTGGCCTGGCGCTCCCGCAAGATGGCCCATTGGGTCACCCACGCCATCGTCGAGACCGCGGTGGAACGCCGCGTCTACGAAGATCCCAACAGCTGGGCCGCCGTCGCGCGCTTCTGTGCCGAGGTCGAGTCGGGCTACGGCATCTCGTCCGGCCCCACCCCCGAGACAGAGCAAGGCGTGGCCTACTGCAAGGCCCTCCACACTCCCCTCATCTGGCACTACCCGGGCTACATCCAGAACTACATTCTCTCCTATGTCACCGAAGCGCGCCTATACGATGCGCTGGTCACCGAAGTCGGCGAGCCAGTGGACAACATGAACGTCGGCCCCTGGCTGGTCGAGCATGTCACCAAGGGCGGTGCCATCACCCCCTTCGAGCAGCGCTTGGCCGCGGTCTCCAAGGACGAGGAGCGCACCGCCGCCCTCTCTCGCTACGTGCAGGTTCCGGTCGCACCCGGCATCGACGAAGAGCCGGGGTCCGAGGAGTAGCCACTACTCCAGCCCTTCCAACGCCCCCAACCAGCGAAGGTAGGGCTTGGCCCGCCCCACGTAGCGGCCGTGCAAGGGCTCCTGCACCTGCGCATGGGACGCGGTGGCCACCAGGCGCTCGCTCCGGTGGAAGGCCAAGCAGGCGGGATCCCAATCGAGTCCCACGAACCCCAGCACCCGCCGCAGCTGTTGCTCGGGTTGTCGGACCAAGTCCTCGTACCACAGCTCGATCAGGGGCAAGGAAAGCACGTCCCGCCAGTGGGCCATGATGCGCAGATGGTCCCGGTAATAGGCCCGTACGTGCTCGATGGAGCAGGACCATGCCAGGCCCTCCGCGAAGGGCTGACGAAAACAGGACCAGCCGACATCGAAGGCGTTTCGCCGCACCCAGATCACCCTGCAGTCGGGCAACATCTGCGAGGCGAGGCCCAGCTGCAGGAAGTTGTCGGGCATCTTGTCGGTCACCAGCGGCGTGCCGCCTCCCTTCCTGGCCAGGTCCTCGAGGTAGATGTCGGCGCCCTGATCGAGCAGGTTGGTGCCGACCCTGGCAGGCTGGTGAAACCAGCGACCTGGCGCACCGAGCGCGGCGGAGATGCGCTGGCCCACCCGGCGGAGTGTGTCCAGCTCGCCGGCCCCCGACAGCTGGGGATGGCACGACAGGGCCTGCTCCAGCAAGCTGGTGCCCGAGCGCGGCATGCCCACCACCAGGACGGATCGGGAGGTGTCGCGGGAGGCGCGGACCGCGGAGGAGACGACGTCGGTGGTGAAGGCATCGACGAGCACGTCCACCTTCCGCGAGTGGGCGGTCGCGTCCCAGGAGAAGCCCCGCTGGGTGTTGGCCTCGCGATAGGCGCGGTAGGCTTGCTTCCACTCCCCCAAGGCGTCGTGCAGGTCGCCCCGGGCATGCAGCAGCAGGGCGCGCTCCTGCCTGGGTGGCTCGCCCTTCGAGGCAGCGCGGACCGCCGGCATGGCCCGCCGGGGCTGGTTGGTGCGCAGACAGAGCCCCGCCCAGGTCATGGCCACGGTGGCGGGAGGACGAGCGACCGCGACCAGAGGCGCGAGGATGGCCTCGGCCTCGTCCAGACGTCGCGACCGCTCCAACACGGTGGCCAGAGACACGGCGGCTGGCCAGAGCCCCGCGTCGAGCTCGAGGGCTCGGCGGAGGGGCGCCTCGGCCTCCCGGATGCGGCCAGACCGGAAGAGGGTCGTGCCTAGGCGCATCCAGGCCTCGGCGAGCCCCGGCACCAGCTCGACGGCACGACGGAAGGAGGCCTCGGCCTTGGCACTCCGGCCCCCCCGGGCGTGAAGAACACCCAGGCGGAGATGGCCTCGAGCGTGCTCGGGGGCGAAGCCCAGGCCTTCTTGGAGGGCTTCACCGGCCTTGCGCTCGTGGCCCAGGACGATCAGCGCCTCTGCGGCCTCGAACCAGGCTTCGGCGCAGCCCGGATCGGCCGCCAAGCGCCGCTGGGCACGCTCCAGCTGTCCGACGGCCCGTTGTCGAGCGTCCACGCTCAGCGCTCCAAGGTGCCGAAGGCCTGGCCCCGACGACGACGCAGGGCCTCGCGGCCCTTGTAGGCCATGGTCAGGCCCTTCTGGATGCCCTTGACGGCGTGCCGCATCTGCCCGGGGTTCCAGTAGCGCCCCTGGATGAGGTCATCGTCGGGGGCGATGAGCCCTTCGCGAATCGCCAGCTGCTGCAGCCGGGTGTGAGGGTAGATGCGAATGGG
>CAZVHW010000137.1:0-10725 GCA_964626835.1 uncultured Enterobacterales bacterium | reverse complement strand
GCCCCGGTCCCAGATGCCAGCGGGCGCGAGCCAGGAAGGTGAACAGCCGCAGCAGCGTGGCGGGGGTTTCGCCAGGAGAGTTGAGGAAGAAGCTGTACTCCACGTCGAGCCCGTGCTTCTTCGCCGCCCGATAGGTGTAGTGCAGGTCGTCCTCGCAGAAGTTCTTGTCGAGGAGCTGCAGGACCCGATCGTCCACGTGGTCCGGGCTGAAGCTCAGCAGCCTGCAGCCGGCCCGCTTGACCCATGAGAGAAGATCGTCACTCAGCGTGGCCCGGTTCTCGTTGAACCACGCCGACCACCGAACCTCGAGCCCGCGCTGCACGATGAGCCTGCAGATGTCGATGACGTGCCGAGGCGGGATGTTGAAGGCCTGGTCGCAGAAGAACAGCTCCTGGATGCCATGCTCCTTGACGAGAAACTCCATCTCGTCCACGACGTGCTTCGGTTCCCGAGCGCGGACGGTCTCACCCGCCAGGAAGGTATCGGAGCAGTGCAGGCACTTCAGCTCACAACCGCGCTTGGCCTGGATACCGATGCTGACGAAGGAGCTGTCGGCGTAGGGCCCCAAGGGCACCAGGTCGCGACGGGGAAAGTCCAGCGCCGCGAAGTCCACCACGGGAGGCGCGCCCGAGTAACGGATCTCGCCGTCCCGCCGGTAGTAGATACCGGGGACCTCCCAGGGGGTGTCGAGCTTCTCGAGGAGCTGGGGAAGCCGGTGCTCGGCTTCGCCCCAGACGCCGCAGTGCAGCCCGGGCAGGCGCTGCATCATGGCCTCGGCATAGAGGGAGAACGCCGTGCCACCCGCGATGACCGGCACACTGGGCGCGACCTGGCGCACCCGCTCGATGGCCAGACGCTGGGGCTCGAAGTCGTCGGTGTGCAGGTGGGGCATGCCCACCTTCATGTTGCGCAGGGAGAAGCCCACCACGTCGGGCCCGAAGTCGCGCACCACCTGCTCGAGGGCCGCACAGGGCTGGTCCCGGTGCCGGTTGACGTCGAAGATCCGCACCTCGTGGTCGGGGAGGTGCGCCGCCAGGTACGCCGGCCCGATGGGGTAGAGCAGCTCCATGTCGACGGCCGTGAAGGCCTGGACCAGCAGCACGCGCATGGTGAGAACCTCTGGAAGGGCCCTACCTTAGCAGCTGGAGATCACATCTGCTTCTGCACCTGGTCCCGGTCGAGCAGCGCGGCCCTCACCTCTTCCCGAGGCCCCAGCCCGGCGTCACAGCTGACGTCGGAGAAGGCTCCCGGAAAGGGACGCCCAGGACCATGGCAAGGACCGTACCAGGCCGCCGTAGACGGGATCGTGCTCCACGAGCCCGCCCGAATCGTGATAGCGGGATCGCGGCTCGTGCTCAGGATGTCGGGACCCCGACCGCGAGCCACAGGGCCAGCTCTTGCTCGAGCGTGGAAGCGCTGACGACTCCCTGCTGCGCCAGGTGGAGCGCGTGCTGACAGCGGGGCTTCATGCCCCCCGCGATGGCGACGCGCTGTAGCTCCTCACGTGAAGCTCCGCGATGGATGGCGCCCCGCAGCCTCGCATCGGACAGCAGCAGCTCGTACAGCATCACCTGGCCTTTCCTGCCACTCTCGCCACAGGTCTTGCACCCCTTGGCCTCGAAGAATGGGCCCCTGATCTGCACCCCGGCCGCCTCGAGCTGCTGCTCCAGTAGCCGGCTGGTGGGGATCTGCCGGCGGCAGCTATCGCAGATGGCCGGCACCCGCCGCTGGGCGACGACACCGAGCAGCGCCGGAGCCAGCACGTAGGTGGGTGTCCCCGCATCCATGAGCCAGGCGATCGCCTCCACCGCGGTGCTGCCCACGCCGGCGGTCAAGACCAGCTTGCCCATCAGCGCCGCCTGAAGCCCGAGTATGGCGGTGGCGGGTCGACTCGAGTTCCCCACCAGGATCACGTCCGGATCGTGCTGCAGTACGTGGCCGAGGGCGTCGGCGTAGTCCATGTCCGTGCCGGGCTCGACGGGAATCTGGTTGACCCCCGCCGATGGCGGCAGCCCACGGGCCTCGATGGCCACGACGTGTAGACCTCGATCCCTCACGCGGTCGAGCATCCCAGCCAGGGTTCCGTCGCGAGCCGAGTCGGCGGGTCCCACCACGAACACATAGCCGAAAGGGTGCATCATGAGCCTGCCGATGGCCTTGGCGTCAGGCTCGAGGAAGCCGAGGGCCTCGAGATCGATGGACCCACCCCGCTCACGGAAGGACAACACCAGGCTCTCCCCGAAGGCGTTGGGCAGGCTCGACAGCCGGACCGCACAGCGACGCGCCCCGAGGCGAACGACGAAGAGCCCTTCCTCGGCCTGGTCTCGGCAGAGGGGGTCGAGCTGGGCGAGCATCCTGACGTGGGCCGTGACCCTCAGCGCCACGCGCTTGTCGAACACCCAGCGGGTGCGCAGCTCGCCGTGTAGGCGCAGGGCGAAGAGCAGCCCGTCGGCCCGTGGCTGCAGGTGGATGCCATCGGCACCTTCCCGCAGACCATCCAGCAGGATCTTGGAGACGAGCCTGGCCACAGCCGGTTGCTCCGCCGCTTCGCGAACGGCGTCCAAGCCCTCGGGGCTCTCGGCGCTGGACTCGCCGATCACCGAATAGGCCAGGGCATCGAGGTCCACGTGCGTGCTGGTCAGCTCGCGCTCCTCTTCTACGGGATCGTCCGGAAGATCGTCGAGGAACCGGGCGAGCTGAGATGCGACGACCAGCACCTCGCGGATGTCGGTCTAGAGCAGGAAGCGCAGCGTGGCCCTGCCCTCGAGGTCCAACGGGTCGGTCACGGCGACGGTCACCGAGTGTTTGTTGACCTGGATGGGCAGCGCCCGGAGCTCTCGCGCAGTGTGGGCCGGGATGAGCCGAACCGCCTCGCTGCCGACGCGGTACTCGAGGAGGTCGACGAAGGGCATCCGGAACTTCCGGGCCAGGACCATGGCAAGGGTGCGCTCGTGGATCGCGCCCATGTCCACGAGCACCTCGCCCAGGCGCTTGCCAACCTGCCCGCGCGAGATCTCGAGGGCCTCACCGACTACGGAGGGTGCCACGAGGCCATGCTCGAGCAACAGGCTCCCCAGGCGACGCTGGTCCTGCGCTGAATTGACCAGGCCCTCTTCTCCCAGCCCCTCGGGCAGCTGCACGAGGGTCTCCATGGCGCTATCCCCACCCACGACGAATCCAGTGAACGGAGCGGGTGGCAGCTCGCCGGTGGGCTCGAGCTGAGCCGGATCGTCTCTCGACGAGCCGGGAACGCACCTGCCTCTGTGCCTCGAGCCCGCGCCGGAGCTGCTCCGAATCGACAGCACCCTGCTTGACGAGCAGAGAACCGAGGCGCTGAGCCTCCTCGATCACCTCGACGCCGTGGCGGTAGAAGAAGACCTTCGGGAAGGGATGGTTTTCCACGACGGCACGGCCCCAGAAACCAACCGGATTGTCCAGCTGTGCCGACTTCACCCTCACGGAAAACTGGATGCCGCCCACGATGTGCACCTTGTACTCATGCAAGCCCGGTTGATCCGCGGGCTTCGAAGGCGGTACCCCCTTGGGCCGTGGAAAGGCCACGCAGGCGATCTGGTCGATCTTGAGCTTGTAGCGCCCGGGTTCACGATGACCCCACGGCTCGCGCAGCTCGACCCTCAGCTTCTTCTTGACCGGGCTGAACGCGGAGACCACCGCGCTGATCTCGGCCGCGTTCATGAGAAACAACGTGACCTCGCGTACCTTCGGCTGACGCCTCGTGGGCTGCTTCGCCATCTCGACCTCACTCCCTTCAACGACGCACTCGAGGTGGGAATGGAGTGTATCGCTGGCAAACTGTCCACATTGTTTTACCCGCCTTCTAGCAGCGTTTGTAGCCGACTCAGCGAGACCGCGCAGGTCTTGGGCCGAGGCGCAGCTCGTAGTACCCGCGGAGAGGCACGCTCCTTCCGCCTCGGCTATCATCCTTGGACACAGCACAGAGGTCCCCCCAATGCCCCGCCATGTCGCAGCCCTGCATGCCACCGCATCGCTGCTGGCTGCGGTCGCCTGCGCGACCGAGAGACAGAGCTGGGAGCCCTACGATCCCCTGCCGTGGGTAGACCCGATGATCGCAACCGGCGGCCTCGGCTTCGGCCAGGGCTCGAGCTACCCCGGTGCCGCGGCTCCCTTTGGACTCGTGGCGATCAGCCCCGACACCCGCACGGAGGGAGCCCACGTCAGCGGCTTCCACAACGGGGGCTACTGGTACGAGGACCACCTGATCACGGGCTTCTCCCACATCCACCTACAGGGCGTTGGCGCCCCGGACTGCGGCAACGTGTTGTTCTACCCGGCCGACGGCTTCGAGCAGGACCACACCGAGACCGCCACCCGCGTCGCCAGCTTCTCCCACGACAACGAAACCGCCAGCCCTGCCTACTACGCGGTCACCTTCGACAACGGAATCCAGACGGAGATCACGGCCGGCCAGCGGGTAGGGGTGCACCACTACCACTTTCCCGACGGCGCCGAGCCCACCATCGTCATCGATCTCGAGCACCAGATGGAGCCCAGGGATTGGGACGAGACCGAGGAGAAGTACCGGGTTCCCTCCAGCATCTCCATCGATCCCGACACGGGGGTGGTGACGGGCCTGACCCAGAACAGTGGCTCCCTGGCCGGCCGCTACTACGGCTTCGTGGTGTACTTCTGGGCCGAGATGGTCCCTCCCCCCACCAGCTGGGGCAGCTGGGCCGACGCCGACCCCGAAGAAGACGTCACGGACGCCACCGGGGACGACCTGGGCGGCTGGCTGGGCTTCGAGGCCCAGGAAGGCGGCACGGATGTCACCGTGCGCGTGGGCGTCTCCTTCGTCTCAACCGAAAACGCCGAAGCCAACTGGCAGGCAGAAGCGGGCGAGCTGGACTTCGAGGGCCTGTTGGCGCAGTCCGAGGACGAGTGGCGAGACTGGCTGGGGCACGTCCAGGTCTGGGGTGGCACAGACAGGGAGCGCACCATCTTCCACAGCGCCTTGTACCGCTCCATGCTCATGCCCAACCTGCGCTCGGACGCCGATGGCAGCTACCTGGGCTTCGATGCCACGGTGCGCGTCGAACCCGACGAGCCCTTCTACTCGGACATGAGCTTCTGGGACACCTACCGCACCCTTCATCCGCTGGTAAACCTGGCCTATCCCGATGCCTCGCGCGACTTCGCCAGCTCGCTGGTGCGCATGGCCCAGCAGAGCGGCGGCTGCCTACCCCGCTGGCCTTGCGGACACGGCGACTCGGGCAGCATGATCGGAGACCCAGCCGACATCGTGCTCGCCGACACCTGGATCAAGGGAATCCAGGACTTCGACGTCGACGCCGCCTACGAAGCCGCCAAGCTCTGCGCAGATGCTGGCAAGCCGGAAACGGCCCTGTCCGGGGGCCGCTCTGGGATCGGCAGCTACCTGGGGCGGGGCTGGGTGACCACGGACGAGGACTCCGGCGCCGTAGCCCGCACCATGGAGTACACCTGGGCCGATCACGCCATGGCCCGCTGGGCCACCGCCCTGGGCCACGAGGACGACGCGGCCCGCTACTGGGCTCGCTCCCGCTACTACCTCAACCTGTGGGACGAGGAGACCGGGTTCTTCAGAGGCCGCAACAGCCAAGGCGACATGGAGCCCCTCGAGGACTTCTCCGAGCTAGCGTGGCAAGACGAGTATACCGAAGGCAACGCCTGGCAGTACACCTGGCTGGCTCCCCAGGACGCAGACCGCCTCGCCGACGTGATGGGCGGAACCGACGCGTTCCTCGACAGGTTGGACGAGTTCTTCGACCTGTCCACCGAAGAGGAAGAGGACGTCTGGCCCGAGAACTACTACTGGCACGGCAACGAGCCCGACATCCACGTGCCCTACCTCTACGCCTTGGTGGGCGAACCAGAGCGGGGCGCCCCCTGGGTCCAGTGGGTGCGGGAAACCCGCTACGGAACCGGGGCCGACGGCGTGGACGGGAACGACGACGGAGGCACGCTCTCGGCCTGGTACGTGCTGTCGGCACTGGGCATCTACCCGATCGCCGGCACGGACATCTACGCCCTCGGCCCTCCGGTCTTCCGTCACGCCGAGGTGGAGACCATCGGCGGCACGCTTACGATCGACGCGACCGGCGCCCAGTGGGTCGCCCGGGGCCAATACCTCGGAGCGGCCCTCGACGGGCTGGCGGTCGAAGGCGGCACCCTGACCCACGACCAGCTTGCCACCGACGCCAGCCTGCACTTCCTGCTCGGCCCCGAGCGGGCCCTGGTGGACAGCGAGCGAGACCCCCGGGAATGACGCGGGTCTCCACCCGAGCCACCGAACACCGGCCACCACGCCGCACCTGGCTGGGGCCACTCCTGCAGCTGCTGGGTTCCGGGATGGTCATCGGCTTGCTGCTTTGGCACGTCGATCTCACCGAACTGCGCGATGCCCTTGCCCTCGTGGACCCGGTCTGGCTGCTGTTGGTGCTGCCCGTCAAGGCCCTGGGGGTCTCCCTGCACGAGCTGCGCCTGTGGCTGGCCCTGCGCCCCTGGGCCAGCCCCCCCCTGCCCCGGGTCATGGGCATCGGCTACACCTCCGGCTTGGTCAACACCGTCCTGCCCGCTCGCGGTGGCGACGTGCTGGCCGTGGCACTGCTCAAGATCGAATGCCGCGTCTCCGCTGCCGCGGCCGTCACCGCCGTGGGTGTCGCGTCGGGGGCCGAGTTGGTGATCTTCGGCGTCATGCTGCTGGGGCTGCTGGCCTGGCAGGGGCCGGCCTGGGCCACGGGCGTCACGGAGCTGAACCTGGCAAGCCTGCTGAGGGACCTCGGCCTGCTGGTGGCCGCGGCTACGCTCGCAGCCGCAGCGATGGCGATCATGCTGCGACGACTCCACGGCAGACGCCAGCAGAAACGAGACGCGCCCCCCAGGGGCGTGCTCGACCGCCTGGCCGACGCCGGGCGTGGGCTAGGCGTAGGCCCCCTGGCCCTCAACTGCGCCCTGTCGGTCCCCCAGGTGGCGCTCTTCCTGGTCGTCATCCTGATGCTCTTCCATGCCCTGGGGCTCGAGCTCGAGCAGGCCCTGCTCGCGGCGGTGTTGGTGCAGGCCTCGGGTTCCTTGGCGGCGACGGTGCTGCCCCAATCCCTCGCCGCAGGCCACGCAGCCTCGGCGGTCCTGGTGCTCGCCACCTTCGGCATCGGCACGGCCCCGGCCCTGGCCCTGGCCACGCTGAACTGGGCCACCCACGAGCTGGTGGTGCTGGCCTTGGGCGGCATGCCGCTGTGGAGGCGACTGGGGAAGCTGGGGCTGCTGGGGGAGAAGGGATCCTAGAGCGGAGTGGCGGCCACCAACACTTCCAGGCACGCAACCACGCATCCGAGGAGCCGCGATGGCCCGCAGCTGGCGACGCAGGTTAGCTATGCTCCCGCTGGGCACCAAGACACGAGAGGTTCACATCGTGAAATCAGCCACGCTTCCACTCGCAATCGCGATGCTCGGTCTGGTCGCCTGTACCCACGACGATACGGGAGAGACCGACAAGAACGGCCCGTACGACGGCCCCATGAACATCCTGCTGGTGATCTGGGACACGGCTCGCGCCGACCACCTGAGCGCCTACGGCTACGACCGCGACACGACGCCACGGCTCGCCTCGATCGCCGAGACCTCGACCGTCTTCGAGCAGGCCACTCCGGGTAGCTACTGGACGACCGCTTCGGTATCCAGCCTGTTTTCGGGCATGGCCTCCCACAACCACGGCGTGGACTACGACCTCGACGCCGAAGGCTACGTGCTCGGCGACGACATCACCACCATGGCCGAAGCACTCGGAGACCGCGGCTACCACACGGCGTTCTACAGCAACCAGTCACTGGTGACGGCCAACGAGTCCCTCTCCCAGGGTTTCGACGAGTGGGGCTTCACCATCTCCACCGAGATCGCCTCCTCGGTCACGGCCCTGATGGACAACAGCGACTCGATGCCCTGGTTCGCGGTGGCTTATTGGATGGGTGGCCACGCCCCCTACAATCCCCCCGACACCTACGACCTGTGGTCGGAAGACGGCATCGACGACATCAACGTCAACGGCTGCGACGGCATAGACACCAGCCAATACCCCGAAGGTTGGGCGTGCTTCAACGAAGTCAACTCGGGCGCGGTCGAGTGGACCGACGACGAGTGGGAGTACATCCGCGCCAAGTACGATGGACAGATCCTCCAGCACGACGCCTGGATCGGTGAGATCTGGGACGCCCTCGAGCTGCGAGGCATGGCTGACGACACGCTGTTCGCCTTCACCTCCGACCACGGCGAGGCGCTCAACGATCACGGCGACATCAGGGCATGGCACGTCTGGCCCTACGACGACACCCAGCTCGTACCCCTCGTCGTCCGCCTCCCGGGGGTGTTCCCCGCCACGGTCCACGGCGAACAGGTGCGCACTGGGGACCTCTACGCCACCATGATGGACCTCACCGGGGGCCCCGCCGACCACGACATGGACAGCCAGGCCCTCACCGAAGTCGTGGACGGCCAGTCTGACGACCGGGTGTCGGTCGGAGGCACCGCAGTGGGCGACGGCCGCCAGTGGTATCGACACGACGGCTGGAAGATCATCTACTCCCGCGAAAACGAGTCTGGAAACATCCACGAGCTGTTCGACCTCGAGGCCGACCCGTACGAGAAGAACAACCTCTGGGACGAGCAGCCGGACACGGTCGAGACACTGAAGGCCGCGCACGCCGCATACCTGAAGGAAACCACGATTCCTCGCTAGGAGGCGTCGGGAAAACCGGACCGAGCCCGAGCGTCCAGATTGACGCTGCGCCTGCCGTCACCGCTTGACGCTGCACCACCCCAGATCTCGCTTGCACTCGAGCACCAGGGGTTCGTCCCCCTGGATCTCCACCACGCCCGCCACCACGGGCTCGGCGTCGCCGAAGCGGGCACGAACGAACCACTTGCCCAGGGGAACCACGCCCGGCACGGGGAAGCCCCGCGCCTCGTCCACCAGCGCTACCTCGCTGGCATCGCCCTGGAGGCTGACCTCCAGGCCTTCGGCCCAGGCCACCTGCTCGGTCTGGGCCGGGGCCTGCCAGACACCGCCCGATGCCCCAGCCTGCTCGAGGCCCTTGGCGATGGGGGGGGGCGGGAACGACGGGGGCGACCTCACCCCACGGGCTGCTGGTCTGGACCGCCGCATCGGATGCCGGACTCTGCCAAGGAGATGGGCCGGCCGCCGCGACGGGCTCGCCGGGCTCGAGGTCCGGCTCGGGTGATGGGGACCTGGGTGACGACCGCGGAGGTACGGTTGGGCTGGGCGGGACAGCTGGCTCGGGCTGGACCACCGCTGCGGCGTGGGGGCGCTCGAGATCCGGTAGGGCCGGCAGCGTGCCGGGCTGCACGTCGACGGGGGACTGAAAGACGAACTGCACGGCGGCCAACAGCGCAGCCGCAAAGGCGACGTAGAGGGGCCAGCGACGGCGAGGTGGGGCGGGGGCACCGAATCGGGATCGGGATCGGGATCGGGTTCCCAGGACCGCGATGGGATCGGGTCGGGATCGGGAACGGGAACGGGTGGCGGACCGCCCGACACGGCGGTGCGGTCGTCCCACTCCGGCGGATCCGGAGGCGTCAGGGAGACGTCGGACCAGGGATCGCCGAGGGGCAGGCTGGCCCCCGTCAACACGCGGCCTACCAGGGTGTCCGGCTCGGCACAAGGGACCGCAGCGAGGCCGCGCACGGTGCTCCGACACCAGCTGCGCAGCGTGGGATCCCCCAGCGCCGATGCGAGCTCCGAGCAACGTTCCACCACCTGACCGAGGCCAGGGCGCTCTTCCGGACTCCAGGCCAGCATCTCGCTCAACAGGACCTCGACCCGAGGCTCCAGGTCGGCGCGATGTTCTCGCAGCAGGGCGAGCCGCTGGTGCACCAGCGCTTGGTGTTCGAGCAGCTGGGGCGAGCTGCGGCCGAAGCTGCGGCGGGCCAGCAGCTCCCAGAGCACCACTCCGAGGCTGTACAGGTCCGACGCCATGCCCCCCTCGCGACCCGCCAGGCGCTCGGGGGCCATGTAGTCCATGGTTCCGACGAGCAGGGCAGCGGTGGCCGACTCCCGGGCCTCGAAGCGCGCCTTGGCGATCCCGAAGTCCAGCAGCTTCACGCTGCCGTGGGGGGTGAGCATGATGTTGGCGGGCTTGACGTCCCGGTGCTGCAGCTCGAGGGAGCCACCGTCCGGGCCCAGGGATCGCGCGGCGCTGTCCAGCGCATCCGCCACCACCTCCACCACCTCGAGCGCCACCCCGGTGGGCACCGGCACGCGAGCAGCCAGCTCCCGAAGGTCGAGCCCCTCGACGTACTCCATGACCAACGCCCAGCGCTCCACCACCCAAGCGAGCCGGTCCACCTGCACGATCGCGGGGTGACGCAGGAGCCCGAGCAGGCGGGCCTCGTCCCTCAGCCGGCGCCCCACCTCTTCCGCGTCCTCGGCGTCTGGCCGCAGCACCTTGAGGGCCACCTGCTTGGTGAACGCTCCCTGGTCCCGGTAGCGGGCTCGATAGACCGAGCCCATGCCTCCACGGGCGAGGAGCTCGAGCAGCTCGTAGCTGCCGCTGGACATGGGCCTCCCAGGGACACGCAGGGGCCTCAAGGCTACCACGACGACGCGCCCAGAGAGCCCTGAAGTGGTACCATCCCGCACGAAGAAGCTCCAATCCCGCGGAGGATTGCCATGTGGATGCTCCCCTTGCTCGTCGCACC
>CAZVHW010000136.1:0-14699 GCA_964626835.1 uncultured Enterobacterales bacterium | reverse complement strand
ACTGGGCAACCGCCTGTACGTGCAACGCTTCACCCTGCTCGGGAGCGGTGTCGGAGCCGTCTACTTCTTCGGCGCAGTCGGAGGAATAGCCGGCTCCTTCCTCACCGGTTTCGTGCTCATGCCCCTGCTGGGCGCCAAGGGCTGCCTGTTCCTGCTGGCCCTGGTGAACGGGGTGCTCGGGATCGCCATGCTGGCCATGGCCTCGAGACACTTCGCGCGCGCGCGACTCGTGGGCTCCCTGGTCGCCGTGGCCGTCCTGGCAGCCCTGCTTCACCGGGGGCACGGCTTCTACCCCGCCTGGATCTTCCTCAACATACCCACCGCCCACGAGGTGGTGTTCTACAAGGACGGCCGCAGCACGAGCGACGGTGTGGTCTGGGTCCAGCAGGGGGAGCAGCGGGTGAAGATGCTCTTCGCCAACGGCGAGTTCGTCTCCGCGGGCGCGGTGGGGGTCTGGCTGCCCATCGCCCTGCACCCCGATCCCGAGCGGGTGCTGATCCTGGCCTTCGACACCGGAGCGTCCTCTGGCACGGCCCTGAGAGACCCCCGGGTGCAGACCGTCGAAGCCGCCGACATCAGCGACGTGCAGGAGGAGATCGCCTCCCACTTCGTGGAGGCCAACGACGGCGTGATCGGAAACTCCCGCTTCCGGCTGGTGGCCAACGATGGGCGCAACCACCTGCTCACCAGCCGCAAGCGCTACCCCGTGATCTTCAACGGCGTCGCGGCCTACTCCGGCTACCTGGAGCTCAGCACGCGGGAGTTCTTCGAGATCGCCAGAAGCCGGCTCGAAGATGGCGGCGTCTTCGCCCACAAGATCCACCCCCACATGCTCACCCCCGAGGGCCTGCAGCGTGTGGTGGCCACCTTCCTCGAGGTCTTCCCAGACGCCAGCCTCTGGCAGGCCCGGGTGAGCTCCGTGCTGCTGCTGGTGGGCAGCAACGACGCCCAACCCCCTCGCCTTGATCAGCTGGACTCGAGCCGGCTTGGGCCGTACGGTCCCAGCTCCGTCGAAGCGGCGGCCCTGTTCCTGATGGACGCCGAGGGGCTGGCCGCCGTGGCGAGCGACGGCCAGATCCTGGTGGACGACCTGCCGCCGCGACTGGGCGACCTGCTCACCCTCATCGACACCGGCTCCGATTTTCTCGCCAAGGGTCCCACCCAGTCCGCCATGTCCAACTACGAGAGGGAGATCAACGGCATCCTCTTCCGCCACCAGAGCCCCCCGAGCGACTTCTTCGAGGGCGTCACCGACGAAGAGCACGAGCAGATCACCGCCATCCGCAACCACAACGCCCCCCCAGGCTACGGGCCTGAACCCGCGCCGAACGAGCGTTAGAACACCGGCTCGGGGAAGTCCAGCCCCAGCAGCTCGTAGTCGGTGCGCATGCGCGCCATGAGCGCCTGGCAGGCTTCGGAGTCGAGGTCGCCGGTCAGGGCACTAGAGCTCGGACGACTCCGGCCCGCTGGTGAACCGACGGACTGCACGGCGCAGCTCCACAGACCAACAGGCGTCGTCGCTCGCGGCCTCGCGGCTCAGGGTGCGCCTGTGGGAGGTGAGCGGCGTCGCAGGATCAAGCCGGCGACCAACAGGGGCCACCAGCCGCGGGGGCCGGGGCGCTGGGTGCAGGAGCAGCCGTCATCTTCTCGTGGCGCGTCATTATCTTGCGGGTCTGCGGTCTCCCCGGTATCGGTGCTGCCGGTGTCAGCCACGCCGCTGTCCTCGGGATCCGTGTCATCAGGGCCTGTGTCAGGCGATCCGGTGTCGATGTCGGTGTCCAGCTCTTCGTAGTGGTAGGCCATGGCGCCGGTGGCCAGGATCGGCTGGTCGTAGGCCATGGCCGAGCCGGTCTCCAGGGTCCGGATGTCGTAGCTACCACGCAGCACCAGGTCCAAGACTCGACCCTCCCAGTACTCGTTCTGGGGCGGCACCTGGAGCTGCAGCGAGAAGCTCTCCGTGGCGCCGTCGGCCACGCTGAGAAGCGTCCCGCTCTCTGTGGCGAAGACCAGCTTGTTGTCCAGCACCCAGTCCGAGTCGATCTCTATCGTCGAGCTGGAGGACGAGTCCGGAACGATGCTCGCGTTGGCCACAAAGGAGTTCACGCCATCCCTGAAGTACCAGGAGGACTTGATGTCATCGAAGTACTGCTCGGGACCCGCCTGGAAGAAGATGGAGCTGATCTCGGTCGGCAGGCCGTCGTCTCCGGCGTCGGTGACCTCGAAGCGCAGGAGCTCCAGGGGGTGTGCCTCGCTCGCGTTGTTCTGGGTGATCTCTGTGGGTGGAACGAAGTCGCTGTCCGCCTGGATCGTGCTGGTCCCCCCGGCGCTCTCGTCGCGTAGGGAGAAGTCGGCGGTGTGTGCCAGGAGCACTTGGTCGTCGGTGCTGTAGGCGATGTAGACGGTGTTGGCCTCGGTGTCCAGGGCCAGCTTGTCGTCCATGTGGGTCTCCAGCCAGTCCCTGCTGCCGGCCGTTCCCGCCAGGCTCGGCTCGAGCCATGATCCCTCGATGTTGTTGGTGTAGTAGATGCCCCCGGAGCTCTGCACCCAGACTGCGTGGACGAAGCCGTTGTCGTCGACGGCGATGCCCGTGTGTGCGGGATCGTCGCTGCCGCCTATGTCCTCTGGCGTGGACCACGCGCCGCCGTTGCGGGTCGTGTAGTGCATGCTGTCCCCATAGGAGAAGACCAGGTGGGGCACGCCGTCCTCGGTGATGATGCTGGGCCAGCCTCCGACGTGGACCTCCTCGACCGGGGACCAGGGGTAGTCGGCGTATGAGCCGGGCTGCTTCGAGGTGTAGAAGATGGTGGCCTCGGCGATGCCGCTGGGCGTCAGGCGAACGGCCGCGTGGAGCACGTCATCCTCCATGGCCGTGGTCCACTGGTGGATCACGGAGCCGTCGTGGTCCGGATCCGAGGAGCTGGAGTCCTCGAAGATCTGCTGGGTGTTGGCCTGGTGGAAGATGCGGCCGTCACACTCCCGAAAGAGCTGGGGGGTGTCGTCGCTGGCTACCTCGATGTTCACGTGGTGGCCGTGGCAGCTGATGTCCTCGGGGGTGTCGTCGGGCACGCGCGTGTCGCCCTCGGTCCACTTGTCCGGGTTGTTCGTCCAGTAGTGGGCGTCCTCGGCGTCGGCGCGAACGCTGATGTGGAAGCAGCCGCGGCTGTCTCCTTCGACGACCGGGGACCAGTAGTCGCTGTTGGAGTCCATGAAGGTTCGGTCGTAGTCCCAGCCGCCGCTCTGACTCGTGGCGTAGTGCATCTGCTCGTCCCCGCTGTCGGAGGCGTACCAGGCCAGGTGCAGGTTGCCCAGCGGATCGGTGCCCAGGTTGGGTTGTTTCCCGCTGTGTTCGGCCACTACGGTGGTCTCCCAGCTCTGGGCCTGGGCGTGTGACGAGAAGGCGAGGAACGCTGCGAAGAAGAAGGGCAGGTGTGCGTGCATCGCCGGATTATGCACGGTGGGGACGGGCCATACAAACCGGAGCTCTCCCGCACGGCGACTCCGCTGGCCTCGATCGCTCGAAGAGGCCCGGAGGCCCAACTCTGTCGCTCGAGCGGTGCACTCGCGCCCGTTCTTGTTGCAGTTACGGTCGCCGTCGGACCCGGAGGGAGGAATGCCCACCGCTACCGCCCGTCTCAGGCGAGCAGCCCCGCCAAGCCGGCCGCGGAGATCGCGAGGAAGAGCGACCACTGAGGTAGCTGGATCGGATGGCGGTGTTTCCAGACGATCAGCGCCAGGCTCCACGCGCAGTAGGCGGCGCTCAGGATGAACATGATCAGGCCGACGTCCGCTCCTGCCGGCTCACGGGCCGCGTAGGCGACCCACACGACATGGTGAACAGCGTGATGGTGATCAGGTGCCAGCCGTAGTAGTTGGTGTACTTGGCGACGGGATCGAGATCCGACGACAGCAGCGGCTTGGCGGCGATCCTCCCCCCGGCGAAGGTGTGCAGCGCACAGGTGGCCAGGCAAAGCCCGCTGGCGACCGCGAAGCCCGTGTTCATGGTGTCTCCTTGTCGCGCCCGACGAAGTAAGGGCTCTCGATCCGGGATGCGCCCAGTGCGGAAGCCGATGAGTGCGCGCGCAGTGGTATTGTCGCACAAGCTGGAATGGGAAGCTCGGACCTGCCTCTGACTTCCCCGGTCTGACGAAAAACAGGAGCAGAGGCCATGTCCGTGATCAACCGGAGGATCGGGCTTCCAACCGACTTCACCCGGGGGAGCGAGCTGGTCTTCGCCCACGGGCTGCAGCTCGCGCTGAAGACCCGGGGAAGCAAGACCGAGTTGGTGATCCGTCGGGCGCCTTGCGCGGTCCTGGCGCTGCCCATTTGACGTGGGCTCGGCGGCGGTTTCTTGACCCAGCTCCTTGTTTGTTCGGTTGATGAAAAAGCAATGACCCGTGGGTCTTGACTGTCTCGGGACCTGCTTGTAGGTAGTGTCCTCGAGTCGCATCGCGGCCGTGTGGCCGCCCCCTGGTTGAATGGTAGAGACCGGGCGCGAACCCCCGCGCCACCCACAGCACGGAACGGAGTGTTCAGTGAAAGGTCGCATCCTCATCATCGACGACGAAGCGGAGATCAGGCGGAACTTGACCGTCGGCCTGATGCAGGAGGGCTACCACGCGGTGGCCTGTCCGGACGGTGTCTCCGCCGTGCGCGAGCTCGAGCGGTCCCGTGTGCGGGGCGTCAGCTACGACTGCATGGTCACCGACATCTTCCTGCCCGACATCGGCGGGCTCGAGATCCTGAAGGTCGTCAAGGCCCAGCACCCGGGTCTCCCGGTCGTGGTGATCACCGGCTTTGGCGATGCCTCCACCGAGCGAGAGGCGCTCTCCTCGCCCAACACCGCCTACCTCGACAAGCCGTTCACGCACTCCGACCTCGTCCAGGCCATCGAATCCCTAAGCCCCGGCAACGGGACGCTCGACAATGCCGCCACCGCGCAGAGCGACGGCGACGGGGTGGAGCCAGACAGCGCGTACCTCACGGTGCGAATCGCCGACGAGACGCGTTGCCTCGACGTCTACTGGGAGCTGTCCTCCCTCGACGGCGTCCAGTCCTGCGTGGCCGTGCGAGGCGACGTGGACATCATCCTCCGCGGTCACGCCACGGAACGGTCCACCCTGGACGATCTCTACGCCCGTGTCCGCGGTGTCGATGGGGTCGAGCTCGTGTCCACCTTGGCCGTGGAGAGGCTCGAGCTCGATAGAGAAATCCAGGCCTTCGTAGACGTCTACAGAGAGGCCGCCAAGGCAAGCCCAGAAGCGAGCACTGCCGAGCCGTCCGGACTCGGCAGTTGCTTCATCGTCGACATCGACACGGACGCCGTCCAGCAGGTCTTCACCAGCGTGTTCTTCCTCGACAACGTGGTCTTCTGCGACGTGGTCGACGGCGGGACCAAGCTGCTCGGCATGCACGTCGATCACCAGTCGGTCGGGCGGCAGCCCCGCATCATCGAAAAGATTGGCGAGATCGACGGCGTCCTCCGCGTGCGGGAAGCCCGCGTCGTGGACCTCACGGGCGGCTCATAGGCCGCGGCACGGAGCGAACCAGGTTCGACCCGTGCGGCGCAGTTCTAGGATAGCCGGACAGCGACGAGAACATGGAGCCAGAAACCGCGTGGGGAGGCATGAAGGCGCCAACGCCTACCTCCCCGCTCGAACCCCAGGGAGCACTCGGTCATGACAAGACCAGACTCGACGGACACCTCGCGCGATGCAGCCAGCTTCCCCAGTCGTCTGTGGCGCTACCACGGCCAGCAAGGGGAGCTGATCCCCCTGCTGCAGTCCGCCCAGGATCACTTCGGCTACGTCCCGCGAAGGGCCATCAAGCAGATCTCGGCCACGACCAACGTGCCGGAGTCCACCATCTACGGCGTGATCACCTTCTACGCCCAGTTCAGGCTCCAGCCCATCGGCAAGTACCTCATCCGCGTCTGCGACGGCACGGCTTGCCATGTCTCGCAGTCCCAGATGCTCATCGACACGGTCGAGGACGAGCTGGACATCGAGGTGGAAGGGACCACGGAGGACGGCTTGTTCACGCTGCTCACCGTAGCCTGCATCGGCTGTTGTTCACTCGCGCCGGTCATCATGATCAACGATGACACCCACGGCAACCTCTCGGCCGCCATGGTCCGCAAGCTGCTGAAGAAGGTCCGCCGCAACGAACGCAAGAAGGCAAAGGCCAGCGCTGGTGGCCGCTAGCCCTCCACGGGCTTCACACGCATCAACCCCGAGCATCGAGGGTCGGCATGAGGAAGATCGTCATCGGAATGGGAACCTGTGGCCTGTCTGCGGGAGCACAGGTGGTACACGACAGGCTCGAAGCGCTGGCTTCCGCCGAGTCGGAGCGCTGTGACTTCGGCATCACGGGCTGCATCGGCATGTGCTACCGAGAGCCCTTGGTGGAGGTGCGCGATGGTGGGCACCGCAGCATCTACGGCGGTGTCACGGTCGATATCGCCGAGGAGATCTTCGAGCGGCACGTGCTCGGAGGCGAGGTGCTCGAGGAGCACTTGGCCTACAGCGAAGCACCCGACGGCTCGAAAGCGGGTTCCGAGGTCGGCTTCCTGGCGCCCCAGGAACGCATCGTGCTGCGGAACTGCGGCTGGATCGACCCTGAGTCCCTCGAGGAGTACCTACAGGCCGGAGGCTACCAGGCGGCCCGAAAGGCCCTGACCCAGATGACCCCCCAGGAGATCATCGCCGAGGTCAAGGCGTCCGGGCTCCGCGGGCGTGGCGGCGCGGGCTTCCCAACCGGGTTGAAGTGGTCCTTCGCAGCCGGAAATGCGGGCGCCATCAAGTACGTGGTCTGCAACGCCGACGAAGGAGACCCTGGCGCGTTCATGGATCGCTCGGTGCTCGAGGGAGATCCCCACGCAATCATCGAGGGCATGATCATCTGTGGTCGCGCCATCGACGCCAGCTTTGGCTACATCTACTGCCGGGCCGAGTACCCGCTGGCCATTCACCGGCTCGAGCTCGCGATCGACGCGGCCAGAGAGAACGGCCTGCTCGGCAAGGACCTCTACGGGACCGGCTTCAACTTCGACGTGAAGATCAAGCAGGGTGCCGGTGCCTTCGTCTGCGGCGAGGAAACCGCCCTGTTCGCATCCATCGAAGGTGAGCGCGGCATGCCCCGCATCCGGCCCCCATTCCCGGCCGAAAAGGGTCTGTGGCAGAAACCCACCAACAACAACAACGTCGAGACCCTCGCCAACATCCCCTGGATTGTCCAGCAAGGCGCCGCGTCCTACGCCGCGTTCGGCACGCCAAAGAGCCCTGGCACCAAGGTCTTCGCGCTGGCCGGCAAGGTGGCGCGCGGCGGCCTGGCCGAGGTCCCCATGGGCACCTCCATTCGCGAGCTGGTGTTCGAGATCGGCGGCGGCATCAAGGATGGCCGTGAGTTCAAGGCGGTCCAGATGGGCGGTCCTTCGGGAGGCTGCATCCCCTCCGCCCTCGCCGACACCCCCGTGGACTTCGAGAGCATCCCCGCCACGGGCGCCATCATGGGCTCGGGCGGCATGGTCGTGCTCGACGATCACACCTGTATGGTCGAGATGGCCCAGTTCTTCCTGCAGTTCACGCAGAACGAGTCCTGCGGCAAGTGTACCTTCTGCCGCATCGGCACGCTGCGGATGCTCGAGACCCTGCAGGGCATCACCCGTGGTGAAGGAAACAAGGGCGACGTCGCCAAGCTGGGGGTCCTCGCAGACCAGATCAAGGAAGCCAGCCTCTGCGGGCTCGGTCAGACCGCGCCCAATCCCGTCGTCACCACGGTGCGCTACTACCAGGACGAGTACCGCGCCCACATCGACGATCACGCCTGCCCGGGCAAGACCTGCTCGGCGTTGGTGGACTTCCACATCACCCCCGACAAGTGCACGGGCTGCACCATCTGCGCCAAGGTCTGTCCCTCCGACGCCATCCGCGGTGAACGCAAAGCGGTGCACGTCATCGACCACGCGCTCTGCGTGAAGTGCAGCAAGTGCATCTCGAGCTGCAACTTCGATGCCATCTACAAGGACTAGGTGAGACCATGAAACCCGTAGACATCACGGTCAACGGTCAGCCGATAGACGTCACCCCCGGCAAGACCATCCTCCAAGCCGTTCACGAAGCAGGGCTCGACCGCATCCCCACCTTGTGCCACTCCGACGAGCTCGAGCCCTACGGCTCGTGCTTCCTCTGCGTCGTCGAGGTCAAGGGGCGGCACAACTTGCTGCCGGCCTGCGCCACGCGGGTCGTATCGGGCATGGACATCGAGACCCGCAACGAGCGCGTGCTCGCGTCCCGCAAGACGGCGCTCGAGCTGCTGCTGTCCAATCACTACGCCGACTGTGTCTCCCCCTGCATGATCGGCTGTCCAGCCCACGTAGACGCCCAGGGCTACATCGCGTTGGCTGGCATGGGCTTGGACGTCGAAGCCGTGGAGCTCATCCGCGAAGCCAACCCACTCCCAGCCGTGTGCGGCCGTGTCTGCGTCCGCAAGTGCGAGGTTGTCTGCCGCCGTGATGACGTCGACACGCCAGTCGGGATCAACGCGGTCAAGAGGCATGTCACCGACGCCCCGGGCGTCTACGACGTCACCCCCACACGAGAGCCCTCCCGAGGCAAGACGATTGGCATCGTCGGTGCAGGCCCGGCTGGGCTCACCGCTGCCTGGTTCTTGGGCCAGAGGGGCTACGACTCGGTGCTGTACGAAGCCCAAGGGCGAGCGGGAGGAATGCTCCGCTACGGCATCCCCACCTACCGGCTCCCCGACGACGTGCTCGACCGCGAGATCGACCACATCTGCAAGGCCGGGGCCACCATCGAGCTCGGCGTCAAGGTGGGACGGGACGTCTCGCTCGATCAGCTCCACGAGCGCCACGACGCGCTCTTCCTGGGCGCTGGCGCCTGGCGCAGCAAGCCAATGCGCGTGGAAGGCGAAGACGGCACGGAAGGTGTCGTGCCGGGCATCGACTACCTCATCGAGAAGGCCGACCGCCCCGAGCCCGTCTCCGGAACCGTGTTGGTCATCGGTGGCGGCAACACAGCCATGGACGTTGCCCGCAGCTCCTGGCGGCTCGGCGCCGACAAGGTCATCGTGGTCTACCGCCGCACCAAGGCCGAGATGCCCGCCGACAAGATGGAGATCGAGGACCTGCTCGAAGAAGGCATCGAGATCATGGAGCTGGTGGCCCCCATCGGGATCACCAAGCAGGGAGAGCGTATCAAGTCCCTGCGCTGCATCCGCATGAAGCTCGGTGAGCCCGACGGCTCCGGACGCCGCAGGCCCGTCCCCCAGGAAGGCACGGAGTTCGAGCTGCCCTGCGATCTGGCCATCCCCGCCATCGGCCAAGCGCCGGTGCTGGGTGGGCTCACCTCGCTGGGTGCCCAGGAGATAGCCCTCACGCGGTGGTCGACCTTCATCGTGGACAACACCACCATGAAGACCAACATCCCGGGCGTGTTTGCTGGCGGCGACGCAGCTGACGACGGCCCCACCGTCGTCATCGACGCCATCCGAGACGGCCAGCGAGCGGGTAAGGCCATCCACTCCTTCCTGAGCGGGGAAGCTCTCGAGACCGAGCCCTTCGTCGTGACCAAGGACTTCTGGGCCAAGCCCGGCAGGTCCGAGCTGGGTGACGTGCGCGAGAGCCCCAGGCGCGAGGTGCACCTCATCGAGGTCGAAGAGCGCGCCGGCAGCTTCCGCGAGGTCGCTTCGGGCTTCGGCGAGGAAGACGTGGCCCACGAATGTGATCGCTGCCTGTCCTGTGGCTGCGTGCGCTTCGAGGACTGCGAGCTGCGGCTGTATGCCCAGGAATACGGCGCCGAGATGGAGCCGCTGGCCGGCCATGCGCGCAAGCACCTCGTCGACGAACGTCACCCCCACATCGTCTACGATCCCAACAAGTGCGTGCTCTGCTCGCGCTGTATCCGCACCTGTGCGCGAGTTCTGCCCATCGCGGCCTTGGGCCTGGTGGGACGCGGCTTCGAGACCGAGATGCGTCCGGCCATGAACGACCCGCTCATCCAGACCAACTGTGCGAGCTGTGGCAACTGTGTCGACGCCTGCCCCACTGGGGCCTTGACGGTCAAGTACCCCTTCCCAGGGCGAGCTTCACTGGCCATGACCGACCAGCCCAACCACTGCGCATTCTGTTCCCTGGCGTGCGACGTCAGAGTCCGGAGCTTCGGCGATGGGCGCTACTTCCTGACTTCCTCCGGCCAACCCGGGCAGTACCTCTGCCGGCACGGCCGCTTCGGCTACGAACTCTTCGTCCGACAGCGCCGTGTGGTCGCACCGGCGGTCGGTTCGGGCACGGACAGGGTCGAGGCTTCCTACGAGCAAGCGTACGAGCGCATCGCTGCAGGCATGGGGGCGGTCATCGACGAGCATGGGCCAGAATCCGTGGCGGTCTTCGCCTCGCCCGAGCTGACCAACGAGGAGCTCTACCTGCTGGGGCGCCTCGCACGGGAAGGCCTCGGCACGGCGAACGTCGGCTCTCTCACGGCTCTGTCCAGAGAGAGGCTCGACGGCCCGATCGAGCACGTCCCAGGCGTGACCTGCTCCACGGTCGATCGCAGCGCCATTGACCGAGCGGATCTGATCGTCTGCAACAACATCGCCAACGGAGAAGATCACCTCGTCCTCGGAGCCGATGTCATCCGCGCCGTGCGACGCGGCGCCGAGTTGTTGGTGCTGTCCTCCACCCTCGACGCATCGGACCGGGCCCTGGCCACCCTCGCGCTGGATCCCCTCCGCGGGCGTGCCACCATCCTCTGGCGCGGCCTGGTAGACCTCCTGTTGGCCGACGGCACCTTCGATCCGGGACAGGTCGCCGCTATCCCAGGTGGTCCAGGGTTCCTCGAAGCGAAGGGCCGGGACCTCGAGACCGTCGCCGATCTCACGGGTGTCCGGGGAGACCACATCCAACAAGCCGCGGCGTTGATTCGAGGGGCGAAGCGCGTCGTGTTCGTGCACGGCCTCGATCGTCAGCAAGATCAGGCGCCAGCAGACCTCGAGACCCTCGCCAACCTGGCGGTGTTGCTCCGAGCCGCGGGGAAGCAGGCGGACCTGCTGCTGCCCCGAAAGGCGTCGAACGGCGCAGGTGTTCGTCTCTCCGGCGCGGAGCCTGGTGTGGGACCCGGAGGGCAACCCGAGGCGGGCCTGCCTGGGGCGAAGACTCGCTCGGAGTTGGCCAGGATGCTGGAAGAAGGCAGGATTCGCGCGGCTGTGATCGTTGGCGAGGATCCCCTGCGCCACGAAAGCACGGCAGCTTGGTTCGTAAACGTCGAGTTCCTCGCGGCCATGGACTGGACCGACAGCGAGACCACCGAGCGCGCGGACGTCGTCCTGCCTGGCTCCACCGGGCTCGAGAGCCCGGGTACCCGATGCAACTTCGAAGGGCGCTTGCTCTCGTACGGCGCCACGGTCGAGCCTCCATCCGGGCGCATCGGCATCTCGGTTCTGGGCGACCTGGCCAGGAAGCTCGGCGTAGAGCTGCCCGACGGTGGTGCCGAGGCCGTCGCCGCGGATCTGGACGCTCGGGTGCGGTCTGCGCTAGGTGAGCTCGCGGCGTTCTACTGGAACACCGGCGAAGCCAGAGCGAGCGAGCGCGAAGACCGCCTCCTCGAGGTCCGGGTGGAAGCCAAGGCTGCTTCGTTGGTGCCCCCTCTCGGTCAGACTGAGTCCTACAGAAGGGACATCCGCAAGGTTGGGAGCGAGCACTTCCGTGTTCGAAGGCGCTAGAACCGCGACACCCATGCCATGCTTCGCGTTTTGCGCGGTTTGCGTCGAGATTCGCGGGAGTCGTCGGAAACGCGGTGTCTATGCGGGTAGTAATGCATGTCACGACTTGTCAAGCTTGTGTAATCGAGTGGCAGCAGGCCGTGTTTACATGGCACATGCTTTGCAACGACACACCACGTGCCTTTCCGGGAGAGATTCATGCGCACCGCCCTGTCCCCCCTTCTCGTCCTCGCGCTCCTCGGCTTCACCGTGGCCAACCAGGCCCAGGCCCAGGACGACTTCGATGACCTGGACTTTGGCATCGACGACGAGAACTGGGACGACAGCGCGGAAGAAGAAGAAGCCGACGAGGATCTGTTCGGCTTCGACAGCGACCCGGTGGAAGACTTCGACGTCATGGACGACGACTTCGATCCCTACGTCGATGTCGACGACGACGACTCCCTCGCGGGCCTGACCGACAGGCTCGGCCCCGAAGACATGGCCCAGGCCGAGCCCATCCAAGCCGGCGCCAAGACCGCCACCCTGCGCTACGACGTCGTGGGCAAGCAGCCCCTGGCCGACAACTACCCGGTAGATGTCGTCGCGGTCGAGCGCGATGCCGTGGTCGTCGAGCTTCCGGTGCTCCTGGGTCGCTCCCGCGCTGGCTTCGAGGGCGACGCCTACTGGCTCACGGCCGAGGTCCTCTCCGATGGCCAGGTCATCACCAGCGCCACCCAATGGGTCGGTCGCATCAGCCTGGCCGAGTTTGGCCCCTCGTTTGCCTTCTTCAAGATGCTCACGCCGGTCACCGCCTCCAGCGGCAGCCTCGAGCTGCGGGTCTCCCAGAGCGCCACGCCGGACTCAGCGGGCACCCCGCTGTTCACCAGCAGCGTAGACTACGCGCTCTAGTAGCACCCGGTCTCGTCGCACAGGAAGCTGGCGTCGTCGTCGTAGTCGTACCAGCCCACCCCGGCCAGGTAGACGTCTTGGCCGCTGGTGCTGTCGTCGAAGTTGTCGTTGGGGGAGCCGGTGCTGCCGAAGTCGCAGAGGTCGGCTTCGACGATTGTGGAGGGCCCGTGCTCGTAGTGGACGTACAGCCCACCGCCGTCGAGGTGTGAGGTGATGCCCGTGTCGTCGCTCGCCGCACCGGTGCAGGTGAACGTGGCGGTGTCCAGGAACAAGCCCGCGTAGTAGTCGCCATCGTTGTCGGTGATCTGGGAGCCGTCGTCCATCTCGACGCTCGAGCTGGTGCCACCGTAGAGCAGCACTCCGGCGCCGTACTCCGCCTCGTTCTCGCTGATGGTGGTGGCGGAGGTGAGGACCAGATCGCCGTCGGTGAGGTAGATACCCCCACCAAAGGTGTCCTGGCTGGTGAGCTGCTGGTTGCCCGTGAGCGTGACACCCGACAGGTAGAGGTAGGACCCGTCACCATAGAGCCCAGCGCCCGCGCAGTAGGGGCTGTCGTAGGTGCCGCCATAGCAGTTGGCCGACGAGGCGGGGACGGAGTTTTCGGTGATGGAGATGGAATATGCGAAGAGGAAGGCGTCGGAGACGTAGGCGCCCGCTCCGTAGTAGTCGGCCTCGTTGTCGGTGACCGTGACCGAGGTGAGGGTGACCTCGGCGCCGTCCAACACCATGCCACCCCCAAACTCCGCCGCGTTCTCGGCCAGGGTGCTGCTGGTGAGATCCATGTCGGCCGCGGCGTACAGGCCGCCGCCCATCTCCGCCTCGTTGCCCGTGTACTCGAGGTCCGAGAAGCTCGAGGGGTTGGTGGCGGACCAGTACAGACCGCCCCCCAGGTCGGTCGTGCCGTTGTATTCGATGCTCAGACCATCCAGCACCACCGTCCCGGTGCCGTCACCCATGACGTACAGGCCACCGCCGTCGTCCGCCGCTTCGTTGTCTGTGAACTCGGTGTCGGAGACGGAGACCGCGCCCGTGCCGTCCATGTCGAGATAGAGTCCACCGCCGTTCGAGGTGGTGGCCTCGTTGCCATCGAAGGTGCACTCGCTGATGGTGAGGGTTTGGCTGCCCTCGGCGCTCCAATACACCCCGCCCGCAAGGCTGGCGTCGTTGTTTTCGACAGCCGTGTCGGTCATCGATAGCGAGCCTTCGGACACGTAGATGGCGCCTCCGTAGGTGGCGGGGGCGCTGTAGACGCCGTTGGCGCGGAACGTGGTGCCAGACACGGTGACGCTGCCTCCACTGGAGTAGATGGCCGAGCCCAACGCCGTGTAGGACGAGTCCAGGTAGTTGTAGCGGAACAGGCAGTCCGTCACCGTGAGCACACCGCCAGCCGAGGTGACGCCGGCGCCGTTGGCGGCCTGGCCTTCCTCGATGGTGAGCTCTTCGAGGGTGAGCACGGTGGTTTCGTCCTCGAGAGTGACCACGGCGCCACCTCCGGAGCCGTTGAGCGTGGTGTCGGCGTAGCCGTAGACACCCGAGACGGTGACGTCGGTGTTCTCGCCCGCCTCGAGCAGCACGTACCAGTTGCCGGGGCAGAGGTGGACCGTGCCCTCCGTAGGCAGCGTGACCGAGGCCGGTGTGGAGGGAGTGCCGCCTTCCCAGGTGTCGGTGATGTCCGACCAGACGCCCGCCGTCGTCTCCTGGCTGGCCGTGCCTTCCTCGTCGTCGGTCGCCCAGGAGTAGTCGTTGCAGTCGTTCTTCTGGCCGTCGCAGAGCTCCGGTGCGTTCGAGTAGACATAGGGGTCTGCGTCGTCGCAGTCGGTGCTGTCCTCGGACCAGCCGGAGGTGGGTTCGTCCTCGCAGAACTCGCCGCTCATGGACGAACCACCCTCGCCGTCGAGATCCACGTCTTGCCAGTAGGTGACCGTGACCCCCTCGTCGGTGTCGCCATCGCAGTCGTCGTCGGTGTAGTTGCAGGTCTCCGTCGCGCCAGGGAAGGTGGTGGAGACGGTGTCGTCGCAATCGGAGAAGTCCGCCACGTAGCCGTCGGGTGCGTCGCAGGCGGCGGTGGGCACCGT
>CAZVHW010000135.1:6247-14722 GCA_964626835.1 uncultured Enterobacterales bacterium | reverse complement strand
GCAGTGCGACGTTCCCAACCTGGCGCTCTGGGCGCGCCGAAAGGGCCTGCGCCTGCTGGGCACGGGCGACTTCACCCATCCTCGCTGGCGCGAAGAGCTGAAACGGGACCTCGAACGGGCCGAGCCGGGCCTGCTCCGCCTCCGGCCCGAGGTCCAGGCCCAGGTCGACGACCAGCTTCCCCCGTCCCTGGCCGGCGAGACCCGGTTCCTCCTCCAGGTAGAGATCGCAACCATCTACAAAAAAGGCGAGCGAACCCGCAAGGTCCACCACGTGGTCTTCATGCCGGACCTCGAGGCCGCGGAGCGCTTCGTGGCCCGCCTCGAGCGCATCGGCAACCTGCACTCCGACGGCCGGCCCATCCTGGGCCTCGACTCGCGGGACCTGCTCGAGATCGTGCTCGAGGCCAGCGACGATGCGTTCCTGATCCCCGCCCACGTCTGGACGCCCTGGTTTGCCGTACTCGGCTCGAGGTCGGGCTTCGACAGCGTGGAGGAGTGCTACGGCGACCTCGCGCAGCACGTCTTCGCCATCGAGACCGGGCTGTCCTCCAGCCCGGCCATGAACTGGCGGATCTCGAGCCTGGATCGGTTCAGGCTGATCTCCTGTTCCGACGCCCACTCTCCAGGCAAGCTGGCCCGCAACGCCACCATCTTCGAGGGAGATCTCGACTACCATGGGCTGCGTCGCGCCCTGGCCCAAGGCCCCGGCTACGTGGGCACGCTCGAGTTCTGGCCCGACGAGGGCAAGTACCACCTGGATGGACATCGCAAGTGCGGCGTGCGACTCGAGCCCTCCCAGACCCGAGAGATTGGCGGGCTCTGCCCGGTCTGTGACAAGCCTGTCACCGTGGGCGTGATGCACCGGGTCGAGGCGCTGGCGGACCGGCCCCCGGACAGCCCCCTGCGCCCCGCCACGGCCGGACGCGTGGTCACGCTGATTCCCCTGCCGACCATCCTCTCGGAGATCATGAGCGTGGGCGCGCAGAGCAAGCGCGTGGGGCGCACCTACGAGGAACTGCTGACCCGCCTGGGCCCGGAGCTTCACATCCTCACGTGTTGTCCAGAGGACAGGCTGCGCGAGCGTGGATCGTCCCTGCTGGCGGACGCGGTGGAGCGCCTGCGCGAGGGCAAGGTCTTCCGAGAAGGTGGCTACGACGGAGAGTACGGGCGTGTGCGCTTGTTCGAGGATCACGAGCTGCAGCAGGTGCAACGGGGTGGCTTGCTCTTCACGCCTCCCGTGCGCCCAGCTGCCAAGCCCACCCCCGGTCGCAGTGTGCAACCCGCACCGACTCCACCCTCCCCGCAGACCGCGGCGCCTCCGGTCCCTCCAAGAGGGCGCGAGGGGATCCTGGGTGCCTTGGACGCCGAGCAGCGCGCTGCGGCCGAGATCGGCGGCGGCCCCCTGTTGGTGGTGGCTGGGCCAGGCTCGGGCAAGACCCGAACCCTCACGCACCGCATCGCCCACCTGGTGGCGGACCGTGGGGCGCCCCCCGAGAGCTGCCTGACCATCACCTTCACCCGGCGGGCGGCCGAGGAGCTGCGGGATCGACTGCGGGCGCTGCTGCCTGAGCGTGGGCCCCGTGTCCCGGTCCACACCTTCCACAGCCTGGGGTTGGCCTTGCTGAGGGAACACGGGGCGCTGCTGGACCTGGCCGACGGTTTCCGAGTGGCCGACGAGCAAGAGCGGCTGGATCTCGCCCGGGATCTCTTGGGATTCTCCGAGACCCGTGCCCGTCGCATGCTGCGCGATCTCTCCCTCGCCCGACGCCGGGAATCCCTGGACGATCTGGAGCGGGAGCGCCCCGAGCTGGTCCGCTACCAGCAAGCCCTGGCCTCAGGCGGGCTGCTGGACTTCGACCAGCTGGTGGCCCTTCCCGTGGCCCTGTTCGAGGCCTACCCGGAGCTGTGCCGATCCTGCTGGTCCCGCTGGGCGTGGGTCTCGGTGGACGAGTATCAGGACATCGATCCACTTCAGCGCCGCTTCCTGCGCTTGCTGGTACCACCGTTGGACGCCAACATCTGCGCGATCGGCGATCCGGACCAGTCCATCTACCGCTTCCGCGGAGCTGATCCGAGTTTCTTCGAGCGCTTTCCCCAGGACTTTCCCGGCGCTCGCGTGCTGCGCCTGTCCCGCAACTACCGCTCGGGGCGGCCCATCGTCGAAGCCTCCATCGGGGTCATCACGCGCGCTGAGCCCCAGCTGCGGCCCGTGCAGGTGCTCCTCGAGCAGCCCGACCGGGTGGTGATCCACGAAGCCCCTTCCGAGCGCGCCGAGGCCGAGTTCGTGGTGCACTCCATCGAGAAGCTGCTGGGAGGTCACAGCTTCTTCTCCATCGACTCCGGGCGCACCGAACAGGGCCGCTCGGCGGAGCTGGCCTTCTCGGACATCGCCGTGCTCTACCGCACCGAGGCCCAGGTGCACGCGCTGGTGGAAGCCTTCGCCCGCTCCGGCATGCCGTACCAGCGACGCTCACATCGGCCCTTGGCCGAGCTGCCCGCCGTGCGGAGGCTGTCTCGGGCGGTGCCGGGTGTTGGCGGCGGCGGGTCGGTCCGGGAACGTCTGGCCGTCGCAGCCAAGGGCATCGTCGCCTTGGAACCCGAGCTGCATCCCGAGCTCGAGCAGGCCACGGAGCTGCTCGGTCCCCTGGCCGCGGGTGCCGGTGACGATCTTGGTCGTTTCCTCTCCGAGCTGGCCCTGGGCTTCCAGCTGGACTGCTGGGACCCCCGCGCCGAGCGTGTCTCCCTCCTCACCTTGCACGCGAGCAAGGGGCTCGAGTACCCGGTGGTGTTCCTGGTGGGGCTCGAGGATGGCCTGCTGCCCCTCCGGTTTGGGCCTGCGCCCCTCGAGGCCGCCGACCTGGACGAGGAGCGGCGCCTGCTCTACGTCGGCATGACACGTGCCCGCGAGCGGCTCTTTCTGTGCTGGGCCAAGAAGCGCAGCTGGAGGGGCCGGGTGCGCGAGCAGGCCGCCTCGCCCTTCCTGCGCGACATCCGACAGCAGCTGCTCGAGCGGCAGGCCAGCGCGGCCAAGCGTGGCAAGCCCGATCCGGGACACGAGCAGCTGGTGCTGTTCTGACTGCGCCCTGAGTGTGTCAGTTTCGCCCGGGTGAAAGAGCGGTATCATGGGGAGTGCCTGACCGACCGTCCAGGAGGATCCCATGAGCGTGGAAGGCTACTTCTGTCCGTCCTGCGATCACCGCCTCACCGACAATCACATGCGCTCGGTGCGCATGAAGGGTGTGCTCAGCGGGGAGAACTTTCGGGTCACCTGCCCCTTCGAGCTACCCGCCAAGCTCGGCGAATACGGGGCTGAGTGCCACTACCCGGGCCTCGAGCTCGAGCCGGGAGCGAGGGTCGATTTCCGCTGTCCCGCCTGCGATGGCTCGTTCACCCTGCCCCAGAAACACAACCTGAGCGCCTTGAAGTGGGTCAGCGACGAAGGGCTCGTGCGGCAGGTCGTGTTCAACCGTGTGCTCGGGCGTCGAATGACCGCCGTGGTCTGCCTCGAGGAGAAGAAGATCGTGACGGTGCACGGCGACGACTCCGAGGCCATCCAGGCCAGCTTGGCGGGGGTTCTGAGCCGCCTGGGCTGGCGGGTGTAGCCACCGGGTCTTCGACTCTCGTCCTACCGCAGCGCCTGCTTGGCGGCCTTGACCATGGGGTGGTCGGGGCCCAGCTCGCGGACCAAGGCGCCGGTGGCGGTCATCATCTCGGTGTAGCCACCGCCGTCTCCGGTGTCTCGCAGGGCGCGCCCGCGCTCGAAGCGCGTGATGGCTGTCTCGGGGTGATCGGGGCCCAGGACCTTGGTCTTGATCTTCAGGGCTTGGTCGTAGGCGCCGATGGCCTGGCGGTATTCTTTCTTCCGGGCGTAGACCTGTGCCAGCGCGTGCCAGGCCAGAGCGGTGTACGGATGCTCGGGGCCTTTGGTGGCGCGACGGATGTCGACGGTCTGCTCGAAGGCGTCCAGCGCCAGCTCGAGGTCGCCCTGCCGATTGTAGGTGTGGCCCAGGGCGTAGAGGGTGCGAGCCGTCTCGGGGTGCTCTTCGCCAAGGTGAGCCTGCTTGATCGCGAGGGCGCGCTTGTAGAAGCGGATGGCTTCGCCGGTGCGACCCATGTCGGTGAGCACCTGCCCGATGGCGTCGCGCGCCTGGGCGGTGTCCGGGTGGTCCTTGCCCAGAGCGCGCTCGAGGATCTTGATTTCCCTGGCGAAGCAGGCCAAGGCGTATTCTTCCCGGCCCATGAGGGTGTAGGTCTGCCCGATGGAGTGCAGGCTGGGGCCGAGGGAGGGGTGGTCGCGTCCCAGCTGCTTGCGGGTGATGCGCAGGTCGCGCTGGAAGGACTCGAGGGCTTCCTTGTACTTGCCTTGCCGGGTGAGGGTCTGGCCGATGGCGTGCAGGGTGCTGGCGGTCGAGGGGTGCTCGGGGCCAAGCTTCTCTTCCTTGATGGTCAGGGCTTGCTCGAAGGCGCGGGTGGCTTCCTGGTACCGGTTGAGGTGGGTCATCACCTGACCGATGGCGTGCAGGGTGACGGCGGTGTCGGGGTGACCCGGCTCGAGATTGGCCTTCTCGATGGACAGGGCGCGGTTGTACGTGGCCAGGGCCTGGGGGTAGCGCTTCAGGCGGTTGAGGGCTTGGCCGATGGCGTGGAGCGTGCGCGCCACCTCGAGGTGGTCCGGGCCCAGGATGTTCTCTTGCATCTCGAGGCTGGTTCGCAGTCGCTGCTCGGCTTGCTTGTGGTTGGCCAGGCGGTAGTCGGCGCGGGCGCGCGTGTACAGAGCCCGGGAGCGCGTGATGTCGTCGACATCGGTGTACTCGAGGGCGCGGTCGGCCCAGCGGGCGCCCACGTGGGCGTCGCCCAGGCGGATTGCGGCCGCCGCGATGGCGCGCCAGTCTTCGGCGCTGTGGGGACCGTGGCGGAGCGCTGCTTCTACCAACCAGGCCGTGGCCTGGCCCGTGGACCAGTCCAAGGTCTGCACCGGGATGGCGAGGCCGGTGTTGGTGGCCCAGGAGCCGAGCAGGTCCATGGGGACGTCTCGGTTGTCCAGCACCTGCTCGCCGATCTTCTCGAAGCGCTCGCTGCGTAGGTCGCGGATATCCTCGTCGGCTCCGAAGGCGCGCTGGATGGGGGGGGCTACCAGGCGGTTGACCACGTCGTCCGCGGTGAACAGGCCCCGGGAACGGCCCAGCCGGGCCAGCGCTGCGCCGGGGTCGTCGGCCGGAACCAGGACGGCCTGGATGTCCGCCTCTGCGACGTCGGTGGCCAGCAGCACTTCCACCAGATCGATGGCTTCGGGCTCGAGGCCCGCCAACGACGCCAGACGACCCGATTGGTCGGCGCCAGCCTGGGTGAGGCGATCCGCAGCTTGCTCGAGGGGTACCAGCTGGGCGTGCACGGGCCACCAGCCGGGGGAGCAGACCTCGGGTTCCACCAGCAGGGCGCGACCCCAGCGGCCGGCCTCGGCCATGGCCCAGCGGAGCCGGCGGAGGGTGAACTGTCCGTCCACGCCTTCGAAGCAGAGCCAGTCGTCGTCGGCCTCGGAGCAGCAGTCCACCAGGGTGGCGTAGTCCAGCGTGGCGTCGGCCCAGCGGGTGGTCTGGCCGGCGTGGGCGGCGTCGAAGGTAGGGCGCAGGGGCCCGCCCAACCACTCGACCCCGGGGCCGTGGCTGCCGGCGAGCAAGCCGGCGACGCCGTGGGCGATGGGGCTATCGGGGCACTCGGTCGATGGGGCCGTGCCGAAAGCGGTGGAATCGGCAGAGTCGAGGGCCTCGGCGACTGCGGGCGTGAGCCAGACCACCAGACGCAGCTGCCGGTCCTCGAGCGTGGCCTGCATCGAGGCGACCCAGCCCGAGGCATCGGGCCGAGGCCTTAGGATGTGCAGCCCGCCCACCGGTAGCTGGGCGATGTCAGCCGGGTCGGTGAGGACCGAAAGCTCGGGCCAACTCGGCAGCAGGGCTCGAACCAGGGTACCGAGGCAGCCGTCAGCGGCGTTGGTGACCACCACCAGTGCTCCGGGGCCGGCTCTTTCGATGCCCTGAAGAATGGGGTCCATCGCGCTACAGCGGGTGTCAGTCTGGGCGTGCTCCATGGAGCCTCCGAGCCCGCGTCGTCGCACGGGACTCTGATCCGCTAGCACGCCCCCGCGGGGCTTTCAATCCGAACGCGCATGCTCGATGGCCAGTAGGATGGCTTCTGCCGTGGCTGGCACCTCGAGTTCTACTGGCCCGAACGCCCGTACCGCGCGGCGTATGGCCACCCAGCTGCTGATGGCGAGACAGAAAGGAGGCTCGCCTACGGCCTTGGATCCGTGGATGACATCGGGTGCGGTCGCTCGCTCCAGCAAGCGCACTTCGAAGGTCAGGGGGACATCGCCCACCGCGGGGATCTTGTAGGTCGACGGGCCTACCGTGACCGCGTGGCCGTTTTCGTCCCAGACCATCTCCTCGCAGGTGAGCCAGCCGAGACCTTGGACGAAGCCTCCCTCGACCTGGCCCAGGTCGATGTCTGGCGACAAGCTGTCACCCACGTCGTGCACCGCGTGTACCGCGAGCAATCTCCACTCGCCCGTCAGGCCGTTGACCTCGACCTCCGAGACGGCCGCACCGTAGGCGTAGTAGTGGAACGGCTTGCCCCGGCCCTTCGCGCGGTCGTAGTGGATGTCCGGCGTCGAGTAGTACCCTGCGGCGGCCAGGGGTATGCGCGACAGCCATGCCTTCACGCAGATCTCGGTGAAGCCCACGGTGCGACCCGCCTCGGTCCAGGCCCATGCCAGCTCGCCGGTCGTGGTGGTGGGGATGGTAGCGTGGTTCCCAGCGGCGAGGTGGAGGCGGTCTTCGGGGACCTCCAGCATGGTCGCGGCGACGGGTCGCAGGCGCCCGACGAGCTGCACACAGGCGTCTCGCACGGCTTGGCCGTTGAGGTCAGAGCCGCTGGATGCAGCCGTGGGTGGGGTGTTGGGTACCTTGTCGGTGGACGTGGGCATGTGGCGGATGCGGGCCATGGGCACGCCCAGGTCGTGACTGCAGATCTGCATCATCTTGGTGTACAGCCCCTGGCCCATCTCGGTGCCGCCGTGGTTGAGCTGAACCGTGCCGTCCGTGTAGACCGTGATGTAGGCACCCACCTGGTTGAGGAAGCTGTTGGTGAACGAGATCCCGAACTTCACCGGGGTCAACGCGAGTCCACGCTTGCGGTGGCAGTGAGCGTTGTTGAAGGCCGCGACCGCGGACTTTCGCTCGGCCAGGCTGGACAGGGCCTCCAGCTCTTCGAGGATGCGGGGGAGGCGGAACTCGCCGATAGGCTGGCCGTAGGGCGCGACGTTCCGCGGGGCAGGGCCGTACAGGTTGGCCCACCGGACGGCCAGCGGGTCGAGCCCGGTGGCATCGGCGATGCGCTCCATGACGTGTTCGATGACCAGCATGCCCTGGGGCGCTCCAAAGCCCCGGAAGGCGGTGTTGGAGATACCGTTGGTGCGGACCACCTGGCCCACCATGCGCAGATCGGGCAGCCAGTAGGCGTTGTCCACGTGGAACAGGGCGCGGTCGAGGATGGAGTGGGACAGGTCGGCAGCGAAGCCCGCCTCGGCGAACAACTCCACCACCAGGGAGAGGACGCGCCCCTGCTCGTCGTAGGCCACCTCCCACTCGCTGTGGAAGGGATGGCGCCGACCCGTGAGGACGATGTCCTGGTGCCGGTCGAAGCAGATCTTCACCGGGCGCCCCGTGTGCGTGGCGCCCAGGGCCGCCATGGCCGCCCACTGGCCCCCCTGGGTTTCCTTGCCTCCAAAGCCCCCGCCCATGCGGGGGGACTCGATGGTCACCTGGTTGCGGCCCCAGCCAAGGACGCGCGCGGTCGTGACCTGGGCCCCCGTGGGGTGTTGGTTCGATGAGACGACCCTGACGGTCTGGTGCTCGCCGGGGTAGGCCAGCGCGGCGTGCACCTCGAGGTACATGTGCTCTTGGCTGCCAGAGGCGGTGCGTCCCCGCAGTCGGAAGGGCGCCTTCGCCATGGCCTCGTCGGGTCGGCCCCTCTGGATGGTGTGCGGTGCGACGTGGAACTGGCCCTTGCGGGCGGCTTCGAGCAGGTCGCGGACGGCCTCGAGGGGTTCGTAGTCCACCTGGATGAGGGCCAGGGCCTGCCGCGCTGCTTCGCGGGTGTCCGCGTAGACGGCTGCGACGGCCTGGCCCACGCAGTGAACCTCGCCGTCGGCCAGCAGGGGCTCGTCCGCCTGGATGGCACCGCACTGGTTGTCACCGGGGATGTCCCCGGCGAAGAGCACGGCACGAACGCCCTTCGAAGCCAGTGCCCGGGTGGCGTCGTGGCCGATGATGCGCGCCCGCGAGTGGGGAGAGGGCAGCACCATGCAGTGCAGTAGGCCCGCCGGTTCGGGGATGTCGTCGATGTAGCGGGCGGTACCGGTGACGTGGCGCCACGCGCTCTCGTGGGGGCAAGACTGACCGAGGGGGCTGGACATGGGTT
>CAZVHW010000135.1:5280-6237 GCA_964626835.1 uncultured Enterobacterales bacterium | reverse complement strand
ACATGGGTTTCCTTCCTGCTCTCAACCGAGGACCGTGCCGGTGGGGAAGGCCGGGATGACGTCGCGATCGGGACGGGTGCTTTCGAGGGCGAAGCCCAGCAGCAGGTTGCGGGCCAGCAGGCGTCGGTACCGGGCGGAGCCCCGGTGGTCGCTGATGGGCGAGAAGTCCTGCTCGAGGTGGTCCAACGCTCGTCGAACCTCGGCCTCGTTCCAAGGTCTTCCGAGGAGCTTCCGTTCGGTGTGCACTGCCCGCACGGGAGTGGCGGCCACTCCGCCGTAGGCCAGGCGCAGGGTGGAAACGGCGCCCGCATCGTCCAGCTCCAGGAGCATGCCTGCGGAAACGGCGCTGATGTCCAGCTCTCGGCGCTTGGAGACCTTGTAGGATTGCAGGAAGGCGCGTGGCGCGGATCGGGGCACCTCGACCGCGACCAGGACCTCGTCAGGACCCAGGGCGGTCTGGCGATAGGCTAGGAAGAACTCGCCCATTGGGATGCGCCGCTCAGCTGTCGGGCCCGCAGTCACGGCGGTGGCGTTCATGGCCAGAAAGAGGGGGGCCAGGTCGCCCACGGGCGAGGCGTTGCAGAGGTTGCCTCCGAGCGTGCCTCGGTTTCGGATCTGTCGCGCGCCGAAGTAGCGCAACAGCTTCTCGAGAGCCGGGACCTCCCCGGCCATCAGCTCTTGGAGCCGGGTGAGTGTCAGGCCGGCGCCGAGGCGCCAGCCATCTGGCGTGCGTCGGAAGTCGGTGAGCTCGTGCAGGGCCTGGAGACCGATGAGAACGGGGAAGTGGCGGTGCCGCTGGGTGACCTCCAGGGCGACGTCGGTGGCCCCGGCCACCAGCACGGCGTCGGGATGGGCGTGGCGTATTTCGAACAGCTCCGCGAGGCTGCCAGGCTGGAACCACCGCTGGCTCGCCGCCCGATATTTCAGCCGCCCAGGTGGGTCTTGACCGCGCTTCCT
>CAZVHW010000135.1:0-5270 GCA_964626835.1 uncultured Enterobacterales bacterium | reverse complement strand
GGCCACGGCCGCACGAATGGGACGGTACCCGGTGCAGCGGCAGAGGTTACCCGCCATCTGCTCGTCCAGGGCGGAGGGATCGTCGGCTCCGAGGTCGCCGCGGTAGCAGGCCTCGAAGATGGACATGACGACCCCTGGAGTGCAGAACCCACACTGCGACGCGCGCGTGTCTACGACGGCGTGTTGAGCTGGATGGTGGCCTTCTTCGTCATGGAGACCATCGACGGTGACGACCTGCTTGCCGTGCAGCATGGGTAGGAACACCAAGCACGAGTCCACCGCTCGCCAGGCGGGCTCCGCCCCAGGGCGGTGGTCGAGAACCGCGACCGTGCAGGCACCGCAGTCGCCTTCCGCGCAGCCTTCCTTGGTGCCGGTCAGGCCATGGTGGTCGCGCAGGAAGCGCAGCAACGTGGTGGTCGCCGGGAGGTCTCGGACCTCGACGGATCTTCCATTGAGGGTGAACTGGATGGCGCTCATGGTGTGTCTCGCGTGGGATGGCCGACGCCCGAGCTTATCGTCAGAGCCCGCGACTCGCGCGCTCACCCCTTGAAGCCGTGGCCTCGACCGGGTATCCAACGCTGCCTCCACCATGCCCCGGAGAAACCCATGGCTACGGTCGAAACCAACATTTCAGAGAACGGAAGCCTACTGCTGACCGGAGCGCTGGTCATCCACAACGAGCCGGTGGGCGTGGAGCGCGCGGACATCCGTATCCGGGGTGGGCGCATCGAAGCCGTGAAGCCCGATCTGGTACCTCAGCCCGGCGAGCGCGTCGTCGACCTGGCGGGCCAGTGGGTCATGCCGGGCCTGGTCTGCGGTCATCATCACCTCTACTCGGCGCTGGCTTGCGGCATGCCCTTCTTGCCCGACGCACCGGTCGATTTCGCGGACATGCTGGACAAGGTCTGGTGGCGGCTGGACAAGGCGCTCGACGCCGAGAGCGTCGAGGTTTCCGCCTTGGTGGGTGGCGCTCTCGCCCTGCGGGTGGGATGCACGACCGTCATCGACCATCACGCATCGCCCTCTTTCATCGACGGCAGCCTCGAGGTCATGGACCAGGCTCTGGGTACCCTCGGTCTGCGTCGGGTGCTCTGCTACGAGGTCACCGACCGGGGGGGGGCGGCCGAGGCGCAGGCAGGCATCGACGCCCACAAGGCCCTGCTGGCTGCCGGCCCGGACGGCTGGCGAGCCATCATGATCGGCGGCCACGCCAACTTTACGCTGTCCGACGATACCCTGCGCGCCTGTGGCGATCTGGCCCGGGAAGCGGGCGTAGGTGTGCACATCCACGTGGCCGAAGCGCTGGGGGACGAGAGGCTCGTGGGGGAACCCCTCATCGACCGCATGGAGCGGCTCGGTGCCTTGACGCCCGGCAGCCTGCTGGCCCACTGCGTGCACTCGAGCGCGGACGAACTCCAGCGCGTCTACGACGCGGGCGCGTGGACCTCCCACCAGGCTCGCAGCAACATGAACAACGGCGTTGGCTACGCTCCGTTGCAGCACTTCGGCCCCCAGAGCGTGCTGGGAACAGACGGCATCGGCGCCGACATGATCGCCGAGGCACAGGTCGCCTATTTCCGGGCGCAGGAGGGCGGAGCGGGCTGGTTCGCCGACCGGTTCCTCCAGGGCATCCACGCCGCCTCGCAGCTCGCTGGCTCGAAACTCGGTGTCACGCTCGGTACCCTCGAGCCCGGTGCTGAAGCGGATCTGGTGGTCCTCGATCCCGTTCCGGGACCTCCCCTGCTGGCCGAGAACCTGGCCAACGCCTACATCTTCCGCTTCACCTCGGGGATGGTCCGCCACGTCATGACCGGGGGCCGCTGGCGGTTGTGGGATCGCGACACCGTGGGGTTCGATCAGGCGGCTCTCGATCAGCGCGCCCGCAGGGCAGCCATGGGGCTCTGGCGTCGCATGATCGACGCCGACTGTGGCGCCGGACGCTAACGCTCGGACACCGGTTCGCAGCGCTTGCTGGCTGCGCTGCAGTGCAGCTCTACGAGCTGGTTCTCACCCAGGTCGACCGATCCGGCCGTGACGAAGGTGTCCATGTCTGGGAAGCGCGCCGTGACCTGGTAGGTCCCCAAGGGGAGGTGGCCCGGCGTGCAGTGCACGCCGTCGCTGTCCAGAAGGGACACCTCTTCTGCATCGCCGTGAACGTGGATGGACGAGACGCCCAGGCGGGCCATGACGATGGCTGCCGTGCGGTTCTGGCTCTTCGTCGCGGACAGGAGCACCAGCCCGCCCGCCAACAGGGCGATGAGGGCTGGGCCCATGGCCGCCAGCAGCTTCGAGTGGGCCGCCGGCTGGGCTGGCTTGCCGCCAAATCCGTCGATCTCCAGCTCCGAGAAGAGCCGGCGACGCCGGAAGAGCACGTCGGCCGCGGGGCCGGTCGTGGAGACGCTGTCGCCCGTGCCTTCGTCCAAGGCGGCTTCGGTGGCCAGCCCCGTGGTCGGTTCGCCGTGCCTCGAGGCCACGGTGGGTGCGGCACCCAGGGGCGTGGTGCCCTTGGGCACCGGATCCAGAAGAGGCAGCGTGGCGTCGAGGGCGGCCGTCATCTCTACCGCGGTCTGGTAGCGGTCGTCGGGGTTGTACCGTGTAGCGGTGCGGATGACGTCGGCGACCGGGCTGGGGATGCCCGCCAGCAAGCGGGCGTCCTGGTCGGCCGCGAACAGGTCGAAGGGAGCTTCTGCCGTCAGTAGCGAGAACAGCGTGGCACCCAGTGCGTAGATGTCGGAGCGGCGGTCCACGCTGCGGGCGCTGTGGCGCTGCTCGGGGGCCATGAAGGCCCAGGTGCCCAGGACCGTACCGGTGCGTGTGAACGAATCGTCCGACAGGGGGGCCCGCACGTGCGCGATGCCGAAGTCGGCGACCTTGGGTGTTCCGTCGACATCGATCATGATGTTGTGAGGCTTGAGGTCGCGGTGGATGACGGAGGCTTCGTGGGCGGCCTCTACGGCGTCGAGTACGGACCGGATGGTGGACACGGCCATGCGGGGAGGCATGGGGCCGCAGGCGCGGATCCAGTCCCACAGGGTGCCCCCCTCGACCAATTCCATCACGAGGAAGACGTCGTCACCGTCCCTGCGGATGTCGAACACGGCCACGACGTTGGGGTGCGCGAGGCTGGCCATCGCGCGGGCTTCGGTCTCCAGCCGGGCCCTGGCCTCGGGAATGCGCGCGGCCGGTGGCACGAGCAGCTTGACGGCCCGGTCCACACGCAGGTGCTCGTCGAACGCGCGGTAGACGACCGCCATTCCACCCTCTCCGAGGATCTCGCGGAGATGGTAGCGCCCGTTGCAAAGGGTAGGAGGATCGGAAGGTGCCATTCCGAAAACCCTTATCGGCTGGTAAATGCCCTGGCTTGACATAGTGTGTTTTTTTGGCTTTCGACGGTATGCATCGCCGGCTCGTATGCCTGTCGTCATGCCGAATGCCTGGACCAGCGCGTGATTTCCGCGCTACTATCTGGGCTCGGAGTGTGCTTCGGACGTGAATGACTACTGCGAGCTGGTGGGACCTCGGGCTGCGCAGCGTGCACGGTTCTCCTCCTGCCTCACCGTGGGGCGTCATCCCACGAACGATCTGTGCCTGCGAGAACAAGCGGTGTCGAGCTTTCACGCCGCCATCGAGTGGATCGAGGACGGTTGGTTCGTGCGTGATCTGGGATCCCGCAATGGCACCAGCCTCAACGGCAGGCGGCTGCAGGGCCGGTCCGCGCTGCAGCTCGGGGACGTTCTCCGATTTGCCCGCGGCTCGGCGTGGCGCGTCGAGCACCTGACGGCCCAGGTGCGGCGGTCGGTCATCGCCAATCATTGTCGCACCAGCGGCCTCCAGCGCGCTCTCCCGGACGATCTGCACCTCGATCTGCGGAGCGATGGCCCCGGGGAAGGCACGGTACGCGTGAGCTGGGGAGAGACGAACCAGGAGTTCCACGGTGGGAACGCCTACCTGCTGCTGGACTCCCTGGCCCGGAAGCCGGGGATCTGGGTGCCGGACGCCGAGCTTCGCAGCCTCTTGTGGGGCAGGCGAGGCGAGCGCATGTCTCGCGGAGCGCTCCACACGCTCATCTACAACACCCGCCGCATCTTCGAGGCCTGGGGCCTGGACGGCAGCGTCATCGAGAAGGACCAGGGTGCAACCCGGCTCAACCTCGGGTCCGATCGGGTTGGGCGCCAAGACGAGAGCTCGGGATAATCCCGCTTCGACGTGGGCCGAGGGCGTTTGTGATCACTGTGTGAGCACTGGTTCGCGCGCCGCGGGCTATCGTGTTCGCGTCGCCGTAACTTCCCACGGACTCGATTCGAAATGTGGGGTGGTGTGGCTGACGCTCGCCGGGCGGGGCCCCGTTGGGGGGGGGCCCGGTGGTCGTTGGTTGGGGCGCTACCCTTTCTCGGCCCACACCCGCGCGATCTGCACGGCGCTCTCGGTGGCCTTGACCATGGCCCGCACGGCCACCCACTCGAACTTGGAGTGGAAGTTGACGCCGCCGGCGAAGATGTTGGGGGTGGGGAGGCCCATGGCGGAGAGGCGGGCGCCGTCGGTGCCACCGCGGATGGAGAGGAGGCGGGGCTCGATGCCGGTGGCGGCGACGGCTTCCATGGCGAAGGGGATGGCTCGGGGCTCTTTGTCCAGGTGGTAGATCATGTTGCGGTACTGCTCCTTGATCTGCACCTCGATCTTCGATCCGGCGAACTCGCGCTGGAGGCTGTCGGCCAGCATCCGGAGGTAGGCCTCGAGGTGCTCGAGGCCATCGACGGTGAAGTCACGTACGATGTAGGTGATGGTGGCGTCGGAGGTGTTGGCGACCACGTGGACGGGGTGGAGGTATCCCTCGCGGTCTTCCGTTCTCTCGGGCGACAGGCCCATGGGGATGCACTCGATGAAGCGCGCCGCGATGCGAGCGGCGTTGAGCATCTTGTTCTTGGCGTAGCCGGGGTGTACGTCGCGGCCGGTGATTCGGACGATGGCGCCGTCGGCGGAGAAGGTTTCGTTTTCGACCTCGCCCATGGTGGAGCCGTCGAAGGTGTAGGCCACGTCGGCGCCGAAGCCTTCGATGTCGAAGTGGGCGGTGCCCATGCCCACCTCTTCGTCGGGGGTGAAGCCCAACAGAATGGTGGGGCGGGGGATCTCGGGGTGTTCCTGCAGGTAGGCAACGCCCTCGAGGATCTCGGCCAGGCCGGCCTTGTCGTCGGCACCTAGCAGGGTCGTGCCGCTGGCGGTGATGACCTCTTCGCCCACGAACTTGGCCAGCTCGGGGTTTTCCTCGGCGG
>CAZVHW010000134.1:0-14886 GCA_964626835.1 uncultured Enterobacterales bacterium | reverse complement strand
GGCGTGGGCGCACCGCTCCCCGAGGAATGGCCGGGCCTGCTGGCCCCCATCCAACGCTTCGCGGACCCCACGCCTCCCGAAGATCCCAGCGCACAAGAAGCGGCCAAGGCCCTGGGATACCAAGAGTAGAGCCCCAGCGAGTGGCGCGACTGGGCTAGGCCCACCCCGGCATGGACACCACCTTGGGGTACGCCCACCCCACCGCTCGAACGGTTCCAGGGGCCACACCGGCAGCTCCGCGCTGGCACGATGCTTGCGTTGCCTACACCCCGAGAGAAGCGCTGGGCGTCCGATCCTGGCGGCGGTGCGAGGTCAGGAGGTCGGAACCATGAAAGATCGACGAATCCTACTCACGATCCGACGAGACGGACATCCAGACATGAAGGTGCCCCTGCCCCATGGGCGCATCGACATCGGCCGCGCCGAGGAAAACGGGATCGTACTCCCGGACATCGCCGTGTCGCGACGGCATGCGCGGCTTGCCGTGACCGAGCAAGGCGTGAGCGTCGAGGACACGGGCAGTGGGAACGGTACGTGGTGCGCGGACGAGCGCATCGACAGCCAGGTGCTGCGCGACGGTGACGCGATCCGCATCGGTCCCTTCGCCCTGGTGTTCACCATCCCAACGGCTCCCCGCGCCCGGACCACACGCCCCTTCGCAAACCCACTCTTCCTGCTCGACGAGGCACCCGCAGCACCACCGCCCTCGCCGCCTCCGGCGATGGCACCTCCCCCCCCCGCGGCGAGCGGATTCGGACCCGCCGAGTTCGAGCTGGGACCCGGGACAAAGCGCCGCAGGCGCCGGCGGTCGCGAAAGATGAACATGTCTGCGGGTGGGCGCCGAGGCGGCTTCATGCAGCGGAACATCGGCAAGCTCACCGGCGCGCTCCTGGTCTTCGCGTCCTTCCTCTTCGCCATCGGCTTCGTACGCAACAACATGCCGGATCCGCCCCCCACCGATCCGGGCGTGCTTCCCGTGGCTCCCGACGACGACCCCGTCGTGTCCGAGGAAGCCAGGGCCCGCCGGGCCCAGATCGACACCCTGGTACAGGAGGGCAACGCGTTGTTCTCACAGCAGCGCTACCTGGACGCCATCCGGAAGTACGAGGCGGTCCAACGCATGCACCCGAGCAACGCCACCGCCACCAAGATGGGCTACATCGCGTGCGAGCTGTTGGTCGCCCAGTCCCTGTACGAGACCATCGCACGGCGCGACACCACCCGCACCGAGCGCGGCGAGGTCCGGGAGAGTTCCCTGGCGAAGGCGGCAAACGCCATCTCGGGCAAGGGCAGCCTGAGGGCGGCCAGGGCGGATCTCGACGAAGCGCTCGGGTACTTCCCGGAAGACGAGGATCTCCTCGCCGCCCGCCAACAGGTGGAGCGGGAGCGCCGCAACCGGGACCGCTGGAGCGACCAGAACCAGCGACAGAAGCTGCTCGATCGGCTCGAGAAGCTGTTCGCGGCGGCCATGGACACGCTGGCGCGCGGAGACGACATCTCGGCCTATGCCGAGCTCGAGCAGGTACTAGCCGCCGACTCGGAGAGAGAGACCGAGTGGTACTGGAAGGCCGAGGAGCAGCAGGGGGTGATCAAGGCCGACCGCGCCAAGCGCGGTGGACAGACCTTCAGGTCGGCGGTGACGGCCAAGCGGAACGGCGACTACCTGTCGGCGCGCTCCCAGCTGCGCGAGACGATGCGCCTGGACCCCTTCCACGCGTCGGCGAGGCGCCACCTCGAGGAGGTCCAGTCCAAACTCGACAAGCTGGCCCTGCAGCTCTGGTCCGAAGCCGAGATCTACGAGCAGACCAATCAGTCGGACCTGGCCATCGGCAAGTACCACGAGGTCGTGAAGTACAGCGCGGAGACCAGCGCCCCCCTGGCCCAAAAGGCCCAGGCGCGCATCGACGCCCTGATGCGCCGGTGAGGTCCAGCGGGTCCTGACCGCACTGGAAACGGAACCCCCGGATCGGACCGTGGGATCGCCAGGACGTGTTGCCACCCGCCGTCACCGTACCAGAGGGCGGGACATGACACCACGCGCCTTGTTCCTGATCACGAGCGGCGCACTCGCCGCAGGCTGCGGCGTTCCCGACAAGCTCGAGCCCATCATGAAGCACGTGGCCCTGGGTGCCGAAGCCGGCGGACGCTGGGCGCTGACCGCACGGGACAAGCTGCTGCTGTCTCTCACCCTCGGCGCCACTACGTCTCCGTGGGGCCGCGTGGTCCTCCCCACCATGATCACGCTGGAACTTGGCGTGGCCTGGCAGGTCGCGACTCGCTGAGCCCGCTCACCCGTCTCCGGCCGGGGATTCGCCCAGCACCGCCTCGAGCGCCCGCGCGAGCTCCTCCATGCGGTACGGCTTGCGCATCACACCCCGGAAACCCCAGCGGCGGAAGTCCGCCATGATCGGATCGTCGGAGTAGCCCGACGACACGATGCACCTGAGGTCCGGATCGATGGAGAGCAGCCACTGCACGGCCTCCTGGCCCCCTATCCCACCGGGAATGGTGAGGTCCATGATGACGGCGTCGAAGGGCTTGCCGGCGTCGGCGTCGCGCGCCATACCGCTCGATGGCGGCGACCCCGTCGGACACCGTGACCGGCTCGTATCCCAGGTGCTCGAGCATGGCAGCGGCCACACTGAGCACCATCTCTTCGTCATCCACGACGAGCACGCGCCCCGTACCCCCCACGAGGGTTGGCAGTGCGGTGGGGACCTCTTCGACAAACAGGTCCCCCGCAGGCAGGTAGACGAAGAAGCAGCTGCCCTTCCCCGGCTCCGCCTCGACCACCAACGCTCCCTGGTGGCTGTTCACGATGGAGTAGCAGACGGACAACCCCAGTCCGCTCCCGTGGGTCTTGGTGGTGAAGTAGGGCTCGAAGATGCGGGGTAGGACCTGGGGATCGATCCCCTGGCCGTGGTCCCGGACGCTGATGCGCACGTAGCGGCCTTCTCGCAGCTGATGGTCGTTGCCCGGACCCATTGGGCGGTTGCTGACCCGCACCAACACGGTCCCTCCGTCGGGCATGGCCTCTTCGGCGTTGAGCACCAGGTTGTGAAGCACCCGCCCGATCTGGGCTTCGTCCACCTCGACGGGCCACAGATCGTCGGGCACCACCAACTGGCTGCCAACGTTCGAGCCCGCCAGCGCGAAGGAGACGGCCTCACGCACCAGGACGCCCACGCTCACGGGCTGCAAGACGGGCGTACCACCCCGGGCGAAGGTGAGCAGCTGTTGGGTGAGCCCCTGGGCTCGCTGCAGGGCGCGTTCGGCCTCCTCGAGGCGCGTGCGAGCCGGGGTGGCGTCCGACAGCTGGAGCAGCGCCAAGGAGACGTTCCCCATGACCCCGGTGAGGATGTTGTTGAAGTCGTGGGCGATACCCCCAGCCAGCACCCCCAGGGCCTCCAGCTTCTGGTTTCGGAGGGTCTGCTCCTCGAGGCGGCGATGGGCGGTCTCGTCCCGGAAGACCAGCACCACACCCGCTACCTGCTCGGACGCGTCGACAATGGGAGCGGCGATCTCGTCCAGCAGGCGTTCCGAGCCGTCAGGGCAGACCAGGATGACCGAGCAGCCAGGGCGGACAGTCTCGCTGCTCTCCACCACGCGCTGCACGAGGTCGCGACGGGGCGTGCGGTCGGGCTCGCGAATCACCGGGTAGACCTCGCACAGGGGACGACCATCGGCGTCCTCCCAGCTCCAGCCGGTCAGCCGCTCGGCCACGGTGTTCATCAGGGTGATGCGCCCCTCGACGTCGGTGGCGATGACACCGTCCGCGATGCTCTCGAGCGTGGTGAGCAGCTGCTCCTTCTCCTCGAAGAGCGCCTCGGTGGCTCGACGAGTCGCGGTGACGTCGCGGCTGACCCCCTCGAGTCCCACGACCCGGCGCTGCGCGTCGAACACCTGCCTGTGGGCCTGACGCACCCAGTGTTCCTCGCCACGTGCGTCCGGGATGCGGTACTCGATGGGGCTGGCCAGCTCGCCCCGCTGCAACCGCTCCCAGAGCTTGTCGAAGCGGACACGGTCGCTCTCGGACAACAGCTCGCGCACCAGCCGGGGCGTCTCGAGGAAACGCTCGGGCGGCACGCCGAAGACGTGTCGAGCCGCGGCACCCACTTGGAGGAACCGGCCCTCGGGTACGGTCACGGCGAAGGGCACGTCACCCAGCTCTTCCAGTACCTGGTACAAGCGCTCCAGCCGCCCCTCGAACTCGACGATCCGAGCCTCGGCGCGCGACAGCGCCGCCTCGAGCCACTCGGTGGTGCGACCATCGCCCATCGTGCCCTCCGCCGGAGGCGGGAGAGCCGCCCTCGGTGCACCAGACAGCCAAGGCTTCGGGGGCGACATCAACCCGGGAACGGGCCCTTGGCCACGATGATCAGCTCGTTCACCGCCCCGCGCTTGCTGGCCTTGGAGTTGATGGACCGCGCAACGGGTACCACGTGCAGCTCGAACCGGTCCTCGTCGTACAGCTCGCGCACCCACGGAGTGTCATGATTGGACAACACCACGCGGACGCCTCGCCCTGCCAACTCGACGGCCACGTCGCGCAGGTGGATCTGGTCGTCGGGACCGAAGCCGCCCTTGGTGTAGGAGGTGAAGTAAGCCGTGTCCGTCAGGGGAACGTAGGGAGGGTCGAAGTAGACGGCATCGCCCGGCCTGGCGCGATCGAGCACGGCGTCGAAAGGTTCGTGCCCGACCTGAACGCGTTGGAGAAGCCCGGAGCATGCGCGGAGGTGTTCTTCGTTGCAGATCCGGGGATTCGCGTACCGGCCGAAGGGGACGTTGAACTTGTTCTTGCTGTTTACCCGGTACAGGCCGTTGAACGCCGTGCGGTTGAAGTAGGCCAGCCAAGCGGCGACCACGGTGTCATCGGCTTGGTCGACGGGGGTGGCGCGCAGGGCGTAGTAGTAGTCCTTGCAGTGAGCGCTGGCGTGTCCCCGCAGCAGGGCGATGACCTGATCGACGTCGTCGCGCACGGCCCGGTAGCAGCGCATGAGCCGCTCGTTGCCGTCGGCGATGCAGGCAGCCTCGAAGCGCCGGGGTGACTGGGCGCCGAGGGCAAAGAACAGCGCACCACCCCCCACGAAGGGCTCGTGGTAGGTGCCGAAACGATCGGGGAGGAGCGCCAGGAGTTGGGGCACCAGCTTGCGCTTGCCACCAGCCCACTTGAGGAATGGATCGCCAGGTTGGAGGGTGCGGCCACGGGCCATCATTCGGCTCCGGTGTCGGTGGTCTGCTGTTGTTCGGCCTCGAGGCGCTCGCGCTCGCGCATGGCCAGGTACTCGTCTTTGGGAAGCAGCGGATCGGTGACCGTGCGGTCCAGGAACAACACGCCGTCCAGGTGGTCGATCTCGTGCTGGAAGATGCGCGCGGTCCAGCCCTCGACGGCTTCTTCGATCCGCTGGCCATCGGACTGGTCGTACTGGACGCTGATGCCGGTGGGGCGCTCGACCTGGCCGAAGCCCGCAGGCACCGACAGGCAGCCCTCCCATCCCAACTCGACCTGCTCGGAGAACCACGACACACGAGGGTTGACGTAGAGCTCCACGGGATCACCGTCCCTGTCCTGGCGTTGCACCAGGATGACCCGGCGCTGGACGCCCACCTGCGGCGCGGCGAGACCCACGCCTTCCTCGCGCAGGAGGGTCGCGCGCATTCGATCCTCGAGCCGGTCGAGGCCGGGGCTGTCCACCGTGAGCGCCAGGCTGGGGGCTCGAAGGCTGAGTTCGCCCTGGGGCGTGTCGTCGAGCACCATGTCGAAGGGGGCATCGGGGGGCAGGCCGTCGATGAAGGCCAGCTCCGCCGATGACAGGGGAGTGGGGCTGGTGTCGGGGATGCGCGCCCCGCGATGGGCGCAGCCCGCCAGCGGGAGCGAGGTCAGACAGAGCGTACGAAGCAAGGAAGGCATGGCGTGGGACCAGAGGGAGATCTCGAGCTCTGGACGGTGGACGTCGGTCAGGGGTGGGACATCCATCGATGGCAAGGCTTCCTCCGTGTATGCTCCCCTATCCCCCGCCTCCCGAGCCGGCCCCCATGCGCAGCCCATGCAACCTTGTCGCTCTCGTCGTGTTTGCGGGCTCGGCATGCGGACGCACTTCGGGAGACAGCGGCGACGAAACCACGCAGGTGGATCCCTGCGGTGCTCCTCCGGGTGAGCGGAGCCAGGACGTTTGGGGAGGCGACACCCGGGTCAGCCTCGAGGCGACGGGCTTCTTCCGTACAGAGAAGCTCTGCGAGCGCTGGTGGCTGGTGACCCCCGAGGGCCACCCGACTTGGTCGATCGGCGTCAACAACGTCAGCCCGAACGGCGACGTGGACGCAGAGACGGGTGAGCAGCTCTACGCCCAGGCCGTGGACACGATCTACGAATCCGACGAAGCCTGGGCCCAGGCCGCCGCCGACCGGCTGCGTAGCTGGGGCATGAACACCGCAGGTGCCTGGTCCACGAGCGAACTCCTCCAGCCTCGCATGGCGGTCACCCCGGTTCTCTACGTGGCCGGCTACGACTGGCTGAACGGAGACCGTAGCGACTGGTTTGACCCGGCCTGGGAGGCCAGCGTTCAGGCCAGCGCCCAGGAGCTGGCGGAGCAGGCCGACGAGCCCAACGTCCTGGGCTGGTTCCTGGACAACGAGATCTCCTGGGGCCCCGACTGGCGCGGCCTGGACACGCTCTTGCAAGCGTACCTCGGAATGGACGCCGAGGCGCCAGGCAAGGCGGCGGCGGTAGACCTGCTCCTCGAACGGTTGGGAGACGTGGACGCCATCAACTCGGCCCTGGGCACCAGCTTCGAGGACCGGGACGCAATGCTCGCCGCCACGGACGGCTGGGACTCGCTGGACTCGGACAGCTCGGAGACCGAGGCCGAGCTGACCTCGGCCTTTGTGAGCGTAGCCGCCGAGCACTACTTCTCCACCGTAACGACGGCCATCCGCGCCCACGACCCCAACCACCTGATCCTGGGGAACCGCGAGGTCTCGGTGCTCACCCGCCTCGAGGTCTACCAGGCCGCCGCCCCCTACCTCGATGTCATCGCCATCAACAACTACTGGTTCCTGGACGGCATCGCCGAAGGGGCGCTGGCTCTCAGCGGCGGCCTGGATCCCGCGGACGGATTCGAGGCTCTGGCCACACACATGGATCTGCCCATCCTGGTCAGCGAGTTCGGCTTCCGCGCCGCGGACGCCGGACTGGACAACAGCTGGCCCTTCTTCTACCCCACCTACGACACCCAGACCGAGCGGGCACTGGCGTTCGCCGAGTACGCCCGCTTGCACCAGTCCAAGCCCTGGATGGTCGGCTATCACTGGTTCGAGTGGGTGGACCAGCCCGTGGGTGGCCGCCAGATGGACGGCGAGGACAACAACTGGGGGGTGGTAGACGAGCAGGACGAGGTCTACGAGGAGCTGACCGCGGCGATGACCGAGGTGAACGGGGAGCTGTGGGGGTACCTCGAGCTGCCCACGGACTGACGCTCACTCACACCATCCGCGCCCCAAGAAGCCCTGGGACCCTCCGACCACGAAGCCGCCGTCGACGACCGCCACGGTCCGCAACGGTGGCAGGATGACGTCCACCTCGCGCCAATCGAAGCTCTTGCCGCTGCGAACCAACACGAAGCCCCCCTGATCTCCCCGCCGATGGCCAACCGCCACGCCGCAGCGTCCATCGGGCGAGTACGCCAGATCGCGCACCCAGCCGGCGCTGGGAGGCAGGGCCATCGAACGCCAGTCCGAGCCCCCGTCGGCCGAGCGGTACAGCACCCCCCGGCTCCAATCGTCGGCGGGCCACGCCCGCCCAGCGACCAGCCAGGTCTCGCCATCATCGGGGGTGGCCAGGGCCCAGAGCTCGCCGTCGAGGTCTGGGTCGACAGTGGTGCCGACGAGGGGTAGCAGGCGTGTCCGCCAAGCGGGAGCGACGAAGACCGGTGGGGAGATCAGGTCGGCACCGACGCCGTACAGCGCGCCACGGGCCTGGACCAGGTCGTACAGGATGGGGGATTCCCCGATCTCACCTTGCCACCAGCCGGAGGGGCGTTGCCAGGTGGTGTCGTCGGGGGCGCGGAGCGCCAAGCCGGGCTCGCCCGCGCTGGACACCACCAGCGCGCCAGCTCCATCCACCGCGACACGTCCACAGGGCCCCTGCAAGCCCCTGTCACCGTTGGACAATAGGCGCTCCCAGCCGGCTTCGGCCGAGTAGCGGAGCAGCAGGGTGTCCGGGCCGGGGCTGGCCAGGTCCTGGCCGCAGGCCAGCAGCAAACCTTGCTCGTCGAAGACGAGCTGTCGGACCTCGAGGCGGTCCGAGGCGTGCATGGGCTCGAAGCTCGCACCCGCGTCGAGAGTGCGATGCACACCGCCTCCCGCACAGCCGACCCAGCCCAGACCCTCGGCGCCCAGCAACACGGAGGTGACGGGTCGAGGACCGCACGGACCGGAGAGCGGATCGATCTCGTCGGGTTCGGAGGAGTCGAGAGGGGTGCGGCAGCCGAAGGCATGGAGAGAGAGAAAGAAGAGGACTGCGGAAAGGGGCATCGGGACACTCCGGGTGTTGGGTCACCCCCGCACCTGGCAAGGGGCGTGCCACCCGAAAACCCACCTTTGACGGTCCCGATGTGACGAAGATCGTCGAACTTTCGACGATCTTCGTCACTCTTCGACGATCTTCGACGCTCGCCGCCGAACCGCGAAGCCGAGTGCCCCCAGCAGGCCCAACGCGCCCAGGCCCCCAAGCCGCAGACCCCAGATCCAGCCGCGAGGTCGGTAGGAGAACACGACTCGGTGGGAGCCGCCCGCCAGCGCCACGCCGCGGAACGCGCCGGCAACCTTCAGCACCGACTCGGACCGGCCATCCACCTCGACCCTCCAGCCGGGAGCCCAGGCGTCGGCGACCACCAGCAAGGCCGGCTGGTCCAGGACGACCGATAGCTCCTGCCGCTCGGCGAAAGGTTCGCGTATCGCCACGGGTCGGATACCCGCACCCGCACTCCGAGAGAGCAGTCGCTCGAGCACCGGACCGGCCGCACCCTCGACCGACACCGGCGGCCTGCGCCGAGCCTGCTCCACGTCGCCGAGATCCCGCAGGGCCTGTGCCGGGTCCTGCACGGGCCGGGCCGCGAACGCGAGCCACGCCCGAGGGGCGGAGGGCTCGAGGGCAAAGAGGCGAAGAGGGGCGTCCAAGCCTTCTATCTCGTCCAGGCCCCGGACCGAAGCTTCGGCCGGCACGTCCCCTTCCACCACGGCCAGGTAACGAACGGCCGCGAACGCCAGCAACGCTTGGTTGCCGCTCCCCAAGGTCGCGATGGGGAACCAGGGCCGCTGCAGGGCCGGGTTCAGGGCCGCCATGAAGCGCTCGGTCTGCAGGGAGACGGGAAGGTCATAGCCGCGCACGTCCCGCAAGCCCGCCAACATGCCGGTGTCGGGCTGGATGGCCCAACCCAGGCCCGCCACCCTCCCCTCCCCCTGCAGCTCCGCGGCATCGAGGGCCCAGGGGGCCACCGTCACGCGGTACTGCTCGGCTGCTAGCGTGCCCTGATCCGACCGGCGGGCCCAGAGCAGCTCACCCGCCAGCATCACGGCCAACACCCACGCCCAACGCCGCCGGGGCAGTGCCAGACCCGCCGCAACGGCGATGGCGAGGCAGGCCATGCCCCCCAGGCGCGCGTGATTGGCTGGGATCCAGAACAACAACGGCAGGCCGAGCGCTACGGCGAGGGCCAGGGCGGCACCCCCCAGCCACCAGCGGCCAGCGCGGGCCCTCAGGCCGTAAAACGCCAACCCCAGGGCGAGGAACCCGACGTGAAGGTTGCTCTCGAGATGAGCTCCCACGCCTTCCCAGTCACCCCTGCCCGGGTGACCGTAGGGATCAGGCCAGACCATGGTGAGAAGGGCATCCCAGGGCAGGCGGTTGCCCGTGCGCACGTGCACCGTCACCGAGCGGGCCAGCTGCTCGGCGAACGGAAGGAGGGCGGGCATGGCAAGCAAGCTCCCGATGGCGAGCCCCGCCAGGGCCAACCCCCAGGCGCGCCAGCCGCGCAGAAGAGCCAACGCCACCAGCCCGGCGAAGAGCCCGCCATGGGCCGCCGTCTGGGGATGGCCCGCCAGCAACATGGCGGCCCACGGAATGGCCACCGCCGCGGGACCACCCCGACCCCGCGCCAGGCGCACGAAGGCCCACGTCAGCCAAGGCGTCCAGGCGTAGACCCAGGCATGGGGGTGGAGTAGACGGCAGACCGAGAAAGCGCACAGCATGGCCACGACGCCGGCCACGAACCCACCAGCCGCCGACGCACCCAGCAGCCAAGCCAGCAGCGCTGCCCCCAACCCCGCTAGCACCAGGTGGAACCAGATCCGTGCGTCCTGGGCGGTGCCAGGGGGCAGCACCAGCTCGAACAGCACGGGCGGATAACAAGCCGCGGACAGCCCATCGGCCAAGAGTGGAGCGCCGGCATGAACGTCGGGATTCCACAGGGGCGGATGCCCGGCACCCCACGCACCGCGGATGCGGTCCCGCAACGGTCTGAACTGCACCGCGGGATCCGAGAGCTGGTGGTTGTACACCGAGCCACCCGGGCCTTCCGCAGTGCGCTGCACGTGGTGAACGCTCAGGTGCTCGTCGGCCGCCACGACCAAGGGACCGGGAATGGCGCCAGGGAAGAGCAGGCAGGGCAGGAGCAACAGGGCAACCAGGACCCCCAGTCGAGCGAGGGTCCAACCGGGAGGGAGAGATGGAATGACCTGTCTCAGACGCCACCTGCCTGGCTACTGGCTATGTAGCCGCTGGGCCGCCTCGAGGCGGCCAGGCAGTTGCCCGGAGGCCTCCATGCGCGTGCTCATGGCCCAGCTCTCGCCGGTGGTGGGCGATCTGGGCGGAAACGAAGCCCTGGTGCTCGAGGCGCTGGCGACAGGCCGGCGCCACGGCGCGGACGTGGTGGTGCTGCCCGAGATGGTGATCTCGGGCTACCCGCCCCGAGACCTGCTGGACTACCATGGCTTCCTCGACGCCTGCGAAGCCGCCTGCCACCGCATCGCCAAGGCCACCGCTCCAGGCGATCCGGTGCTGGTCTTCGGCACGCCGTGGCGCGATGACCAGGGCCTACGCAACGCGGCGGTGGTCGCCCACGAAGGCGCCATCGCCGCCCTGCGGTTCAAGTCCCTGCTGCCCACCTACGACGTGTTCGACGAGTCCCGGTACTTCGAGGAGGAGACCGCTCCACAACCCGTCGAGGTGGCGGGTTTGCGCCTTGGCGTAACGGTCTGCGAGGACCTGTGGATCGACACGGAGCTACTGCCGCGCTTCCGCTATGGCATCGATCCCCTCGACCACCTGCAGGGCTGCGACGCGATCCTCAACCTCAGCGCATCCCCCTTCCACGCCGGCAAGGGGGGGCTGCGGCGAGCCCTGTTCGCCCGGCGCGCCAGGCACGCGGGTGCACCCGTCTTCTTCGTCAACCAGGTGGGCGGCAACGACGAATTGCTCTTCGATGGCAGGTCGATGGTGGTCGACCCCTTTGGCCGCCTGCTCGCCCAGGGCCCTAGTTTCGAGGTGGACCACCTGCTGGTGGACACGCAACGTGCCCGCCCGGTCGAGTTCCAACGCGAAGCCTTCGAGCCCGAAGTGGACGCTGCCCTCACCATGGGCCTACGCGACTATGCCACCCGCTGCGGGTTCCGCACCGCGGTGCTCGGGCTGTCCGGAGGCATCGACTCAGCCGTAGTCTGCGTACTGGCCGCCCAGGCTCTCGGGCCCGAGAACGTGCACGCCGTGGCCATGCCCGGCCCCTACTCCTCTGGCGAGTCCCTCTCCGACGCACGCCAGCTGGCCCTGAACCTGGGGATCCACTTCGAGGTGCTCGAGATCGAGCCGGTGTACCAGGCCTACCGCGATGCCCTGGCCGAGCGCTTCGCCGGCCGCCCCTTCGACGTCACCGAGGAGAACATCCAGGCCCGCGTGCGGGGCAACCTGATCATGGCCCTGTCCAACAAGGAAGGCCACCTGGTGCTCACCACGGGCAACAAGAGCGAGGTCGCCGTGGGCTACTGCACCCTGTACGGCGACATGGCCGGGGGCCTCGCGGTCATCTCCGACGTCTTCAAGACCGACGTGTTCCGTCTGGCCCGCTGGTACAACCGGGATCGCCAGATCATCCCGCCCTACATCATCGAGCGCCCCCCCTCGGCCGAGTTGGCCCCGAACCAGACCGACGAAGCCTCGCTCATGCCCTACGACCAGCTCGATCCCATCCTCGAGCTCTACCTCGAGGAGCGCTGGGACCCTTCGGCCATCGAAGCCCAGGGACACGACCCGGCGGCCGTGCGCCGGGCGGTGCAGCTGGTCATCCGCAGCGAATACAAGCGCTGGCAGGCGGCCCCCGGCCTACGCGTCACGGTCCACGCCTTCGGCAGCGGACGCAGGCATCCGCTGGCGCAGCGGTGGCGGTGGTAGCGGCTATCGACGACGTCGCGGCGCGAGCCCTGCAAGCCCCGCCAACAACAACAGCCCCCAGGGAGCCTGGGTCGGTGAGCCGCTGCAGCCGCAGCCTTCGTCGATGACGACCGGGTCGCCGTCATCCGGATCGTCGTCCGGATCGTCGTCCGGATCGTCGTCCGGATCGTCGTCGCCCGAGTCGTCATCGGGATCGTCGGGGTCGCCCGTGTCGTCGGGTTCGGTGTCGTCGCAACCGCCATCAACACCGTCGCCGTCGACGACCACGCCGTCGCAGTCGTCGTCCGTGGCTCCGGGATGGATGCCGGCATCCGCGTCGTCGCAGTCGCCCTCGATCTCGGTGTAGCCGTCGCCGTCGTCGTCCACCTCGTCGCCGTCGTAGGTACCCAGGGACCAGGAATCCAGCAGGTCTCCGTCGACGGTGTAGACGGTACCCTCGATGTAGCCGCCGGCTACCTCGACCTGGACGAAGTGCTTGACGACCTCGGCCTCGGCTCGCCACCAACCGTCCTCGTACTCGTCGGGCCCATCCACGAACCACGAGAGCACCTCGAGCAGCCAGGAGTTGGACTCGAGGAACTCGCCCACCGTCTCGCCCTCGTCCATACCCAGGTATCCGACGATCTCGCCGATGCCCTCGACGAAGTCCTCGGGAGCCCCCGGAGCGCCGCCGCCACCACAGACGATGTACATGATGCCGTTGGTCTGGGAGATGTCGGAGCGCTCGTAGTGGTGGTCGTGGCCGTTGAAGACGATCTCCACGCCGTAGCTCTCGAGCAGGGGCACCAGGTAGGTCCGCGGAGGCTGCCAGTCGTCCGGATCGAAGACGCCGTGGGCGCCGGAGGTGTACGGCGGATCGTGGAAGGACACCATGATGTGCCGAATGGCCGGGTCCGCCGCGGAAGCCGCCAGCTCGCCCTCGAGCCAGTTGTACTGCTCGGAGCCCGTGACGAAGTCCTCGTTGGTGTCCACCGTGACGAAGCGCGTGTTGCCGAAGGTCAGCGCGTACCAGTTTTCGGTAGCCGAGCTCGACTCGGGCAGGTTGAAGTACTGGACGTACCAGGAGTCGTTCTCGACGTCGTCGTGGTTCCCCGCCACGGGGAACAGCGGCGCCTCGGCCATCAGGGCGGACTCTATCTCGAAGAACTCGTCCCACTGGGTGTAGTCGCCGCCATCTTCGACCAGATCGCCCGTGTTGATGTACATGTCCGGGGCGCCGATGGTGGAGCGAATGCGATCGAGAACAGCCTGATGTTCGTCCCCGTCGGTGCGGGTGTCGCCCACAACCACGAAAACGAAGGGCTGCTCGTCCTGCGGAGCGGTGACGAAGCTCGACAGGCGGCTGGTCTCGCCATCGGCGGTGACCTGGTACTGGTAGACGGTCCCTGGTCGCAGGCCGGTGATCTCCACTTCCTGAAAGTCCGACGAACCCGCTGCGGGCGCCACGCTACCCAGCGCAGAGCTGGTGCCATAGTCCACCTGGCCGGTCGAGGAACTGTCGGACTGCCACGACACCACCATGGAGGTCTGCGTCGGGTTTTGTAGGTAAGGGCCCTTGACGAACCCGGCCCAGGCGGGGCTTCCGACGCCGAGTAGGATGGAACAATGGGCGAGCCGTGAGAGGAGAGCCATGGAGCCTCCGCTGGTGGGGAGCGCATGGAAGATACCACCACGGCTAGCGCCAGGCTCCCTCGTTCGGTCCACGAGACCCAGGACAGACCAGACCAGGCCTGGTTTCCCGCACGCTGCTAGGGGAGGCTACCCGGCCCCACGTCACCGTGACCCCAGTTGGCGTGGTGGAGCTTCCACCAGTGGCGAAGCCAGCGCCTCCGCCAGGATGCTACCGCTGCCGGCGCGGCCAGCTGTTGATCCACGTCCCTGCCAGCGTCGTGGCGCAACCGCTCGAGCAGGCTGGCGGGTAGCGGGCTCGCGACAGCCACCTCGACGGAGTCCTCGTTCAACCGCAGGGGGACGAGCTCGAAGTGCTCCACCCAGCCCACCGGGAAAGAGACGAGCAGGCTGCGCGGAATACGAAGCGGGGGGTCAGCCAGCGAGAGATTGAAAAACCGCGACAGCTCGCTGACGTAGTGTTCCTCGTCGATCAGGGCCTCGTCCATGGCCACCTGGAAGATGGGCCAGCCGAGCTCCAGGCTCCGGGCGTGCAGCCCATCGAGTTGCTCCTGCTCGAGCACACCCTGGCCGACGAGCCAAGTGCAAAAGGAAAGGCCGTGGCGCGCGGGCGGCAGCCAAGGCTCGGCCCGCACCAGCTCCGCGAGCTTCGTGGGTTCCAGCTCCGACACGAGAAAGACCTGCCAGTCTCGCGCCGCGGCCGAACGAGCGGCCCCATCGGCGGACATATGTCCCAGGAACGCGGCGCGACCCGCAATTCGCGCGGCCGCGTTGCCCGCCATCGCCATCTCCTCGACGTCGTGGAAGGCGTCAAA
>CAZVHW010000133.1:14631-14961 GCA_964626835.1 uncultured Enterobacterales bacterium | reverse complement strand
AGCGCAGCCGTCCGGACTGGGGCAGGCTGACCTCGATACCTTCGCGGTAGAGCCGCTCTCGAACAACGCTCGGGTTCCTTGTGTACTCGGCGTACAGGTCTCGCCACATGCTGGCGTCCCCTCGAGCCTGGCCGAGGGTGACTGCGGAGTAGGCCTCGGCCTCTCGGAGCGCCTTGTCGCGAGAAGCTTCCGCCAGAGGCAGCTCTTCTTCCCGCAGCTTCTGGGCTTCCTTCAGCTGGGTCTCCATGTCGATGAAGGCGTTCTGGACCTGCTCGAACTCCTCCTGGACCTGTCGAGGCGGGGTGAGGTCGGTGACCTCGACGTCTTCGT
>CAZVHW010000133.1:11377-14621 GCA_964626835.1 uncultured Enterobacterales bacterium | reverse complement strand
AGAGCCCCGAGAGGGCCTTGTCGAGGCGGTCCTGGGCGCGCTGGACCACCAGGATGACGAACCGGGAGCGCCCTTCGGACAGCACGCTGTCGACCTCGACCTCTCCCATGGTGCGCACCGTCGCCGCCATGATGACGTCCCGCAGGAGGCTCTCCGGCTGGGCTTGGTGGAGTGCGAACGCCACGGGGTCGTTGACCTGGTAGCGGGCCACCAGATCGACCTGGACGACGTTGTGGTCACCGGTGAGTGCGTAGCCTTCCTGGACGGGGTCGATGGTCTTGCGCCGGGAGCGGCTGGCCCTGTCGTTGTCGGGACGCCGGTAGTGGAGGTCGTAGATCTCGAGCTCGTAGACCTTCTCGACCTTCACCCGCAGGACCTCGTCGATGGGCTTGGGGAAGGTGAAGTGCAGGCCGGAGTGGCGCACCGCCGTTGCGGACGTGCCACCCGCCAACGCACCAAAGCGCAGCACGACCGCGACCTCGTCGGAGCGGACCACCACCAGGCCCGAGAGCAGGTAGCCCACGACCAGCAGCAGCAGACCCCAGCGCATGTAGGCCAAGCCGGTCTCGAGAGACCGAAGGACCGGTCCCGAGAAGCGACGCAGCTCCTGGGAGCCTCGCTTGTCCTGCCCCCTCACGTCTCACCCCTCTCGGGCATCGCGCTGGTGCGGGTCATCGCGAGGCCCCGTCCTGAAGCAGCTGGAAGGGAGGGCTGTCGGTCCGCAGCACCACGGTGCTCTTCTTTCCCAGGACTTTTTCCATGGACTCGAGCGAGCGCATGAAGCGGTAGAACTCGGGGTCCATGCTGTGGGCTTCGGCGTAGATACGCGCGGCCTCGGCCTCGGCCTCGCCCTTGATTCTGGCGGCCTCCTCGTTGGCCTGCGCGCGAATCTGGGCCACCTCGAGATCCGTGTCGGCGCGGATCTTGGCAGCCTCTCGCTCGCCCTCGGCTCGGAAGCGGGCCGCGTACTGCTTGCGCTCGGCGCGCATCTGCTCGAAGACATAGCGGGTGTTGCCTTCGGGAAGCGAGAGGCGCTTGAAGCCGACCTCCTCGATGGCCACACCGTACTTGTCGGCGGCTTTCGAAGCCACGTCCTGCAGGATGGCCTGCTCGATCTCGGCCACCTGCAGATCGTCGGGCTGCGTGGAGACCAACGCGCTCAGGTCGTAGCCGCCAAGCACGCTGATCTTGGCGTTGGTCACGAGGCCGTCCAGCTTCGAGTCGGCGGCTTCCACGCTGCCCAGGGACTGGTAGTAGCGCAGGGGCTCGGAGACACGCCAGACGACGTAGCTGAGCAGGATGACGTTCTTCTTGTCCCGGGTGAGCATCTCGGTGTGGCGGGTGTTGAGGACCCTGGCTCGGCCGTCCAGCGTGACCACGCGCTCGATGGGCCAGGGCAGCTTGCCGTGAAGCCCGGCTTCATCGACGACGTCGACCGCCTTTCCCAACCTGAGTCGAATGGCCACGTCGCCTTCACGCAGCTGCCAGCTGAACGCGAAGAAGACCATGCCGGACAGGATGATGGCGCCGATGACGTAGCGGAGGACGTTTTCACGCATGGGGTCGTCTCCTGGCGGCGGAGGGGCTCACTCGAGCACCCAGAGGGATCCGCCATCGCGCTCGATGCGCGCGTCGATGACATAGTGGGGGTTGTCTTGCAGGACCGTTTCGATCGTCTCGAGGCGACGCCGGAACCGGTAGAGGTCGGGGTTGGCCGAATACTGGGCCTCGAGGGTCTCGAAGGCGATGGCTTCACCCTTGGCCCTGGACAGCCGCCCTGCTTGATCGGCCTGAACCCGCTTGGTGATGCGCACCGCCTCGGCCTCGGCCTTGGGGAGGGCGCCGTAGCGGTAGGCCTGCGCTTCCATGATGTAGGTGCCTCTGTCGATCTGTGCGGCCACGACGGACTGGTAGTCGTTGGCCACGGCAACCGGCGGATGCAACCCGAGGAGGGAGAAGGCCAACACCTCGATGCCCAACCCGTGCTCGTCGGCTTCCGCTTGAACGCCTTGCCCGATTCGCGCAGAGAAGTCCCCGATGGTGCCCGAGAGCACCTTGTCGAGGGTTTGGTCTACGGTGGCTTCGGTCACCACCCGGTATGCCATGGTCTCGAGCGCTTCTTCGGGATTCTGACATCCGTACAACCAGGCGTGCACGTCACCCACGCGGTAGTGCAGCACCGCGTTGATGGTCACGAGATCGCGACCATCCCCGAGCAGCAGGTTGTACTCCTCCGCAGCGTGGTACTTGGTCCACAAGGCGTCCGCCCCCGCCTTGGCCTCGAGGAAGCCGATGGGCATCTCGCGGACCCGCTGGACATCCACCCTGCGCACCCTGTCGATGGGCCAGGGGGAACCGACGTGCAGTCCGGGTCCGAGGACGACGCCGGGCTCGACGTAGCCGAACCGTTCGCGGACCGCCTGTTGGGAAACTTCCACCACGGTGAAGGCCGAGAGCAGCCAGGTGGAGATGACCAGGAAGACGAGCGCGGGGACGGCGGCGCGCCTCAGGAAGGCGAGCGCCCAGGAGCTGCGGACATCGACACCGAAGGTGCGTTCGACCGCGGTGAACACGCTCTGAACCAGGTTGAACGAGGAACCCAGGAAGCGCGACAGCACCAGGTCTGCGCCGAAGGCATCGCCCGCGCGCGGACGCCGGAGGACACCGACCACACCCCAGAGCAGCAGCTCCAGAGACAGGGCCGCCGGGAAGGCGAGCACCAGCCAGCGGGTGCCGGACTCGCCAAGCGGCTTCCCCATGCCCCTGAGGAGGATGGAGACCGCTGCCAGGGCCGACAACCACGCGCCCACCCGTGCGGCCGACGCCAACCCTGGCGCGTCGGGCAGTTCGATCGCTGGGGTCGCTTCGTAGTAGCGAGCGAGCACAACCGCTGCGAAGGCGACGACGGCCAGCGACGCACCCAGCGCCAAGAAACCCACCCCGCCGCCCTGGTGCTCGGACACCAGGAAGCGCAGCTGGGCGGCAGCCACACCGAGGACGAGGAGAGCGCCCACCAGCCGGATCATGGGCAGGGACGCCACGCGGGTGGGCGGTTTCTCCTCGCCTTCGGCCGGCCCAGGAGCCACCGCCAGTGCCCGGCGGGTACCTACGAGCAGCACCAGCACCAGCAGCCAATAGGTGGCCACGGCCAAGGCGACGTGAGAGCCGAGGTAGAACCCCGCTCCCGTGAGAATGCCGAGCACCATGAGCAGCAAGCCAGGGACCAGCAAGCCCGTGACCTGGC
>CAZVHW010000133.1:0-11367 GCA_964626835.1 uncultured Enterobacterales bacterium | reverse complement strand
CTCCGGTAGACATCGCCGTGCTATCATCGCCCACCGTCCACAAGAGGAACCCGTGCCAACCATCCCCATGGTCGTGACCGGCACGGTCCTCGCCGTGCAGATCGTCGCGGGCCCCAGCTGGCTACCACGGACTCGCGTGACCCTGCAGTCCGACCGGGGCCCAGAGGTCCAGTTCCTCCTCCCCGGCGCCAACGGCGGTCCACCCGCGGCGGTGTTGGGGGTGCCCGTCATCGAACCCGGCCAGCGATGGACGATAGAGCTCGACCAGGCGGCTGTGGGCCTGGTGCCGCGGGGGCACGGCCTTGGCATGACCTCACTCGATCCAAAGCCGGTCTGGAACCTCAACGGCAACCACCTGCCTGACGACATGCAGCCTTGGCCCTTCTACATGAACGAGGACGGCATCGAGGCGCTGGGAGCCGACACGACCGAGGACATCTTCGAAGACTCCCTCAACCAGTGGTCCAACGTGGCCTGTTCCACCTTCGCGTTCGACTACCAGGGGCGCACCGAGGCCATGACCGACGACGACGGCATGAACGCGGTGGCTTGGGAAAACGATGAGTGGGAGTGGCACGCGGACGCCGCGGCCATGAGCATCGTCCGCTTCGACCTGTCGGGGGATCTGCCCTCCGTCCGTGAGACCGACATCCTGTTCAACGCGGTGGACTGGGACTGGGACGCCGACACCGGCACCACGAACGCGGTCCCGCCGCAGCTGCACGCCGGCTCCGTCGTCACCCACGAGTTGGGTCACTCCACGGGCCTGGACCACGAGTATTTCTACGTCACCTCGTCCATGTATTTCGCCTACATCGGCGGCGACTGGATGGCGACCCTGTCGGGCGACGACCGCCGCGGCCTGTGCGAGAACTATCCCTCCGGCACCGACGACTGTTCGGAGGACAGCGACTGCGAGGACCTGGACGACTCCGAGCGCGAGTGCCAGGAGATGGACGAGATCATGGTCTGCGACGAGGTGCGCGACGAGGTGGGGACCGCCTGCTACCTCGACGACTTCAACTGTGAAGAAGTCTGCCTCTTCGACAACATGTTCTACACCGAAGGCCAGTGCACGCTCAGCTGCCCCGAAGGCAGCTGTGACGAAGGCTTCGACTGCCAGGAAGCCAGCTACACCCTGCCTCTCGAGCCCGGAACGGTCTGCGTCCCTGTCGAAGCGGACACCGGCTTGGACACGGGAGACACGGCTCCTCCGGACGACACGGGCCCTACGGAAGACGACACCGGCGAAGGTGAGCCCGACGACTGCGGCTGCGCCAGTCGCGTCGGTGCTCCCTGGGCGCTGCTTCCCTTGGCTCTACTGGCTCTGGGCACCGCTCGCCGCCGTTACGACTCTCCCCTCCCCCCCCCCTCCGCCCTCCCTCTCTCCGCCCCATCCAGGGAGCTACCATGAAGTCCTGGCCCATCATCCTGGCCCTGTTCGCCGCTCCAGGTCCCGCCATTGCCGGCTACAAGTTGCTCAAGAACGACGGCTTCGTGTCACCCGACAACGCCGCCTTCCAGGGGGGCTTCGTGGACGGTGAGTGCTGGGGCGTGGTCTACCAGCCCGATCCCGGCGACTACCCCTTCGAGTGGGCCCACGTGGACGCCCTCATCGGCGGAACCACCTCCCATGCGATGTTCGGCATCGAGTTTTATGAACTCAGCGGAACCAACCTCGACAGCGCCACCCGCATCGACAGCTCCGCCATCTACCTCAACGGGTCCAACGATAGCTACCAGCGCGTGACCGTCGACACCGACCTCGAGGTCAACCTGCCCACCGTCGAGTCCGGCAACGTAGCCGTGGCCATGTGCCTGGACGGCCACAGCGGCTACCCCGCCATCGCCCGGGACGCGGACGGCACCATCGATTCGTCTCTCAACTACATCTACCTGCCAAGCCACGGCTCGTGGTGGGCATCCAACCTCTTCGGGCTCACCGGTGACTGGATCCAGCGACTCTGCATCGAGACGGACTACGTCAGCGGCGACGAGTGCGACGTGGACTCGGACAGCGACGCCGACAGCGACACGGACACGGACGGCGACGCCGACGCGGACAGCGACACCGACACCGACACCGCCTGGGACTCCTCCGATCCTCTCGGTGACCTGTCGTTGATCTCCATCACGCCGGCCGAGATGGACCTTGGCGAGCCCATCGACGTGGTGTTGCTGGGTACTGGCTTCGCCGGCGGCATGGACGCCCGCATCGGGGGTATCTCCATCACCGGCCTCGAGGTGGTCAACAGCGAGACCCTGCAAGGTCGCACCCCCTCGTCATTGCCCGAAGGAACGCACGACGTCGAGGTCGTGTTGGACAGCGACAACGCCTACTTGGCTGCTGCCTTCGCGGTGTTGGGCGAAGAAGAAGGCGGTTGCGCGGGCTGTAGCAGTCGCGGCCTCCCCTCGGGCCTCGCCGTGCTCGGCCTGGGCTTCCTCTCCTTGGGCCTGGCCGTCACCCGCCGCCGCAGGGACTGATCCGGACCGGGGTTTACCCCCGCCCACCCGTGGGGTACGCACTCCCCATGCTCCTCGCCACCTTCAACGTAAACTCCGTCCGCGCCCGCCTCGAGCGGCTGCTGGCTTGGCTCGAGCACGCAGCGCCCGACGTGGTCTGCCTGCAAGAGACCAAGGTCACCGACGACCGTCAGGAGCGCAAGGGCAAGAAGCCCAGCGACCACGCACCGGTGCTCACGGTGCTCGAGGATGCCTGACCCTCAGGAAACCGTCGCGCTTACAGCCGATGTCTTCGCTGCTGCCGTGGACGGCATCGGTTCCATCTCCGACACCCACCTGCACGTTCGTATCGATGTACCCGGAAGGCTGGACGCAGGCCGGCTGCTGGCTGCGCTGCGGTCCGTCTCGCGAGCCATCCCCGCCCTCGGCGCCCGCTATCGACGTGGCTGGTGGCGTGCCCACTGGATCGTCGAGAGCCGACCAAAGTGGGAACTGGACGAGCAAGACGAAGCGAGCCCGAAAGAAGCCGAGGCCATCGAGGCGGCCTTGTTTGCCCTGCCCTTCGAGCCCTGCGACGACCTTCCCGTGCGGCTGCGGCTGCTGCATCTGGCCGAGAACGACCGCCTCCTGCTGCGTGTCAGCCACATCGTCGCTGACGGTGGCGGGACCAAGAACCTGTGCTACCTGCTGGCCCAGGCCTACCGCGAGATCGACGCGGATCCCGGCTGGACGCCTCCGCCGCAACGGGTGCCCCATCCCCTCGTCCGCATTCTGCGGTCAATCCGCGTATCGCAGCTACCCGGCCTGGTCCTGGGGGCCCTGCACGAGCTGGCCGCCAATCGTCCCATGCGTCCCGTCCTGGTCCCCATGGGTGCCCACGGTCCCGGCACCAATCGTCTCGCCGCCCTCCACCTGCCAGCCACCCGGGTGTCCAGGCTCCAAGCCCGCTGGCGGCCCTCGAACGTCACGCTCAACGACCTGGCGCTGTCGGCGTTCTGTCGGGCTGTCGAGTCCACCTTTCCAGCTGCCAACGCCAGCCGCTCCCACGCCGCGCTGGTCGTCACCGGCGACCTTCGTCAGTACCTGCCCCCCACCCTGGACGTCAGCAACTTCAGCTCCCTGCGTCCCTTGCCCCTGGGCCGGCTCCCCCTTCCCGGCCCGCGAGACCAGCTCGAGCGTGTGGTCCGCGAGACGCGCATCTGGAAGGCTGGGCAGACAGGCCTCCTGCAGGGCGGCGCTGCCATCGCATTCGTGAGCACCCTGCCTCACGCCTGGGTCCGGCGCTTCATCTCGCTCGCGCTGCGCCTGTTGCTCGGTCGCCAGGGCGGCTGCATCGCCCTGACCAACATCGGCCCCATCCGCGCCGACATGCTGGACTTCGGCCACGGCCCCTGCGTGGCCGCCCGCGTGGCCGCGCCGGTCGCCCACGCCCCCATGCTCATCACGGCGCTCACCGGCTGCGCTGGGGCCCTCGACTTCACGGTGGCCTACCGCGAGCCCCAGCTCGAGCCCGCTGCCGCCGAGCGACTCGTGCAGGCATTCGACCACGAGCTGTCAGCCCTCGAGGATGGGGTTATACTCCCTCGGTCAGGCTGACACCGGAGGAGACCATGCACCACTTCTGGAGAACGGTATCCATCGCCATGGGCGCGCTGCTGGCCACCGGCTGCATCGTGCGCACCAAGTACGGCATCGCGGACACAGAAGACACCGCCGACACCGGAGACGTCGCCCACTACGTTCCCACGGCGGCCAGCACCGATACTCCGCTGCCGTCCACCAGCTTCGAGGCGCCGGTCACCGCACCAGCGGTCGTACCGGAGTCCCCGGTCAAGTAGCGTCCGAACCCCTTGGTCCTATCCCGCGCCCGCAGCAAGCTGCTGCCGCTCTACCAACACGCGGTCCGACGTTCGCCCGCGCTCGAGTACCTTTTTTTCGAGGTCACCCAGCGCTGCAATCTCGCCTGCCTGCACTGCGGCAGCGACTGCGCCGCGTCCTCCGACCACCCGGATCTCCCCGTCGAGCAGGCCATGCGCGTCGCTCGCCGCGTCGCGGACGCCATGGACCCCTCACGCATCACCATGGTCATCACGGGGGGGGAGCCCCTGTGTCACCCGGATGTGTTCGTGCTCGGGGCGGGCTTGGCCGATCTCGGCTTCCGCTGGGGCATGGTGACCAACGGATGGCTGTGGGACCAAAGCAAGGTGAAGCTCGCCCGTCAGGCCGCCATGCACAGCGTCTGCGTCAGCCTGGACGGACTCGAGGCCAGCCACGACACGCTCCGGGGCCGCAGCGGAAGCTTCCAGCGGGCCCTCGAAGCCATCGATCTGCTGCTCGCACCGCCCCGGCTGCCGGTGTCGGACGTGGTCACCTGCGTGCATCCCGGCAACATCGCCGAGCTCGAGGCGGTCCACGACCTACTGCTCGCACACGGCCTACGCCAGTGGCGCCTGTTCACCATCGATCCCATCGGCCGAGGTGCGGATCCCGCCCTACAGCTGGACACGGCCGGCTTCCAGGATCTTCTCCGCACCATCGCTCGCCTGCGCAAACGAGGCGACATGAAGGTGAACTTCGGTTGCGGTGGTTACCTGGGCCCGCGCTTGGATCGCGCGGTGCGGGACCACGACTACTTCTGTCTGGCCGGCATCCGCGTGGCCGGCATCATGGTCGACGGGTCGATCCTCGCTTGTCCCAACAACGACCGCCGCATGCGCCAAGGCACCATCCACGACGACGACTTCGTCGAAGTCTGGCGCCAGCGCTTCCAGCCCTACCGCCGCCGGGCCTGGATGCGCACCGGCGACTGCCAAGCCTGCGGCCACTGGTCCCTCTGTCAGGGTAACGACATGCACCTCTGGGACCCCGAGGCCCAGCAGACACGGCTGTGCCACTTCCGCGAGTACGACCTGGACGAGGTCGAGTTCTAGGGTTGGCGGGCCAGCCGTCAGTCGGCGTAGGCGTAGACGATCGAGTCCAGGTAGATCGTCGCGTCGCCGTGGACCTGCGCGCAGAGGACACCCTGGCTGACGTCCGTGGGCACGAACTCGAGCGTGGTGGCCCTGTACTGGTCGATCGCTTCGTCCAGATCGGTCTCGCCTTCGGGCAGGAACTCTCCAACGGTGAACGCTTCCAACACCAGATTATCCCCCTCTACGTAGTTGAGGGTGAGCAGAGGGCTGTCGTCGCTGGTGGCGGTGATGGAGCGGGCGACCAGGATGGCGGTGGCGGTAATGGGCCCACCCGCTGGCAGGTCGGCGGGCAGGTCGTCGCACCAGAGGGTGCCTTCGCCATCGGTCCCCTCGACCATCATCACGGCTGCCCCGGAATAGTCCGCGATGGTGCCGATGGTATCGGCGTCCAGCACCGAGCCGACCGTACACAGCTCTTCGAAGGGGCCAGCACAGCCGGCTTCGGCTTCTGTCCAGTTCAGCCAGGAGCCCTCGAGGAAGTCGATGAGAAGGCTTCCGGAGTAACCCCAGGGGGGGTAGGAGCTGGTGCTCTGGGTGTGGTAGCTAGTGCCCGGCGCCGCGTGGTTCATGTCGTGGTCACCGTGGCGCACTTCCGGTGGATAGATGGTATACATGGCCTGGATGAGCACTTCGACGTGGGGCGGGTCGCAGAGCTGATCCTGGGAGTTCCAGATGACGTACATCGGTACCTGCATCTCCCCCGACTGGACGATGGTCTCGGCGGAGTTCCAGTAGTAGTTCTCGAACCACTCCGTGGGCTGACCCTTTTCGTCGAAAGGGGGACCGCCGAGGATGTGCTCCATGATCTCCCGGTCGTCCTCGAAGGTGTCGAACTGGTAGTACAGGAACATGGACGAGGGTGGGGAGTCGGCGATGATGGCGGTGAAACCAGCGTAGCGGTGGGCGGCGATGATGGCGGCGGTGCCCCCCATGGACGTGCCCCAACCGAACAGCTCGCCCGAGGGCTGGAATCCAACGTCACCCGCCAACACGAAGTCGAGCATGCGAGACACGTGGTAGTAGCCGTAGTGACGCTCGGGATCGACGGGATCGTCGGGGCCCAAACCCAGCCACGAGTCGCACCAATCGTTTCGGGGAACCAAGACGGCCCAGCGGCCACGACGGGCCACGGCGGTAGGCAGCAGGTCTTCGTCTACGGCCTTGAGCGCATTGCCCATCACCTTTTCGGCGGTGCAACGGTCGGGCAGGTTGTCGGGGTCGGGGTCGTAGCCGATGGCGCCACCGTGGTACCAGACCACCACGTCGAGCTGCTCACCTTCTTCGAGGGAGTCGGGAACCAACAGGTAGAAGGTGGCCTTCTCGCCCTCGAGCAGGCTGTCGTAGTGGCCCGGTGCGCTATCGGTCAGCTGGTAGGTGAGCGTGACGTAGCCATCGTCGGCCCAGGTCTCGTCGTCCACGTTGGTGACCTCGAACTCACCATCCAACCACCACGGCACGATGGGGGGGTCGCTGTCCTGGGTGTCGCCCGTTTCCTGGGTGTCCACGGTGGAATCGTGGGTGTCGGACGTGTCCACCGGACCCGTCTCCTGTGTGTCGGTGATGCCGGTCTCGCCGGTTTCGGGGCGATCAATCCCCCAGCGGCAGCCGTCGGTGGCCCAGAACAGACTCACGGTTGCGACGGAGAGTACGAGCTTGCGAAACATGGGACCCTCTCGGAACCCGGGCGCATCGGCGTCCACGGGAGCGGCCCGGAGTATAGCCGACGGATTCAGCGCATGCCGGTACTGCCCTGCACGAGGGCTCGTGTCAGCGTGCGCTGCTGGCCTCGTCCTGGTCCGCGCAGCTGGAGACAGGGTCGACGAGCGCCGCACTCAGCACGGTTCCCAGCTGTTCGGCGAGGATCAGATCGCTCTCGTACGGCGTGTTCAGCCCACAGGTCAGCCGCCCGGGCCAGCGGTCCTCGACCAAGGTAGCGACCTCGAAGTTCTGCCCCTCGTGAGCCTCGCTGAACGCGCCGGACAAGCCCTGCCCTTGCACCTCGTGGAAGTCGAATGCCACGTGCCACAGGGCCGCGTCGCGCTGGCAACCCTCGAAGGAGGTGTTCATGCAGCCAGAGTCCGTGACCAGGAAGCTGTCGTCTTCGAGCATGTCGGCGTCCCGTAGGAACGAGAATCCCGGCTCGGGCGCGGTGACATCCATGAGGTAGACCGGCAGCCCGTCCTGGATGCGCAACATGGAGATCGTGCCACGATGGTCCAGGTCCGGATCCCACTGGCCGATGATCTGGTTGGCACCGGCTCCGTTGCCGTGGGCGAAGACATGGTAGGTCTCGCCATCGGTGGCGGTGACCATGTCGGAGTTGTGCCCGCCCATCACGGTGCCGCCCGCCACGGGATGTTGGTAGACCAGATCCCACTCGTCGTCGCCCCGCACCCAGAGCGTGGCGACCCCGAGGGTGTCGCTACCCGCGGTGGTCAGGTGGTTGAGGAGCATGGCCTCGCGCCCGTCCCAGGTGATCATGTCCAGATCGTTGGGGCCACTGGGGTCACCCGCGCCGTCGCCCCAGTCATCGTGCGTGGCCGCGCCGTGCACCTCTTCGACCACACCACACACGCTGGACTTGTCCAGGCGCACCTTGAGGGCCCGAGGAGGTGTACCGGTATCGGCGATCCACATGGTGACGGAGTCTTCGGTCTCCTCCACGACCTCCACGGCATGGGCGTTGCGGAAGGTGCAGTCCTGCCAGTCCTCGCCGCCTACGGGCTCGAGCGCCTCGCATGGAGTCGTCTGTTTGCAGATATCCGTCTGCCCAGCGAAGTTGGTTGTCCAGTCGAGCTGGTAGAGCTGCCAGTCCACCTGGACACCACTCTCGGAGAGACGCAGCTGGGCGGCAAGGCCCGGATCTGCAGGCGAGTCGCCCTGGGACGTGACGTAGGCGATGATGATGGCGAGATCCTCGCCGGTCTCGGAATCGACCAGCGGCTCGGCTCCGAACGCCACGCACTCCCAGGGATCGGCGCAGAGCGTCGGAAACTCCTCGCGAAGATCGATCTCGTAGATGAGCTCGGAGGTGTCCAGGCGGATGTAGACGTAGCGCTCGTTGCCGCCGTCGGCGACCAGGGCCACCCGGGCATCTTCAACCGGAGGATCCGAGTCGCCAGTCTCGATTCCGCTCTCCCCCGTCTCGGGGGTCGAGTCGGGTGGCGAGTCCCCGGTCTCGAGCCTACTCTCCCCCGTCTCTGGCGTGGAGTCCAGTGGTGGGAAGCGGCACTGGCAGCCCACCAGCATCAGTCCCGAGATTGCGAGGACACGGGGTACGACGAGCCAGACCAGGTTCATGGGGGGATCTCCGACAGCTCCGATGGGAGTGAGGTTCGGCCGACCCCACATTACCCGGCCGATGCGTCTTGTCAGCAGCCACGAGCGGTCGAGCGAACTTCCCCGACCGAGCGTCGGTCGACCTGGGAGGGGAAAAGACCCGCCACGGTACGCGCAGCCATACCGGAAAGCGCCCCCGACGCTTGTGATCCGGTCCCGCCCCGGTAAGAATGCCCGGGCCCGCACGAGGAATACGCCATGCGTTGCCTGCTACCCCTGACCTTCCTGGCCTTGCTGGCCTGCGATCCCGAGAAAGACGACACCGGTGTTCATGCCGACGCAGACGGCGACGGCTACGACCAATCCGAAGACTGCGACGACACCAACGCGCAGGTCCATCCCGAAGCGATAGAAGAGTGCGATGGCATCGACAACGACTGCGACGGCGAGATCGACGGGGCCGAGGCCACGGGTGGTTCCAACTGGTTCGCCGACCTCGACGGGGATGGCTACGGCGACCCGAACAACCAGTCCCGGTCCTGCGAGCAGCCCTCCGACCACGTAGGCAACGACTCCGATTGCGACGACGAGCACGCCGACGCCTACCCAGGCGCGGACGAATACTGCGACGGCTACGACAACAACTGCAACAACCTGGTGGACGAGGACACCGCGGTCGACGTCTCGATCTGGTACGACGACAACGACGGCGACGGCTACGGCAACACCAATCACTCCGTGGAATCCTGCGACCAACCCACCGACTACACGGACGAGTACGGCGACTGCGACGACGCGGATCCCGACAGTCACCCGGGTGCCGACGAGGTCTGCGACGGCGCAGACAACGACTGCGATGACGAAGTGGACGAGGAAGACGCCCTCGACTCCTCCACGTGGTACGCCGACGACGACGGCGACGCCTACGGCGACACGAGCGACAGCACGACGGCCTGTACGCGCCCCTCCGGCTACACCGACAACGCCGAGGACTGTGACGACAGCGACGCCGACATCAACCCGGGCCGCTACGAGGAATGCGACGGCATCGACAACGACTGCGATGGGGCGATCGACGGTGCAGACGCGGTAGACGCGGAAACCTGGTATGCCGACGACGACGGCGACGACTACGGCGACGCCGATGACAGCCAGGACGCCTGCGACCAGCCCAGTGGCTACGTCGACAACTCCCTCGACTGCGACGACGGCAACGGTGACATCAGCCCCGACGCGGAAGAGATCTGCGACGGCGCGGACAACGACTGCATGTCCTACACCTCCGAAGACGGCGCCATCACCCTCGACGGCACGGACAACTACCTCCACATCCAGAGCGCCATCGACGACGCCGTCAGCGGCAGCACCATCATGATCTGCGACGGTACCTATACCGAGACCCTGGAGATCGAGACCGATCTGACGCTCACGTCCCTGAACGGCTCCGGCTCCACGGAGCTCGATGCGGATCACCGCGGTGCCGCCATCTCCATCGGAGAAGGCAACGTCATCATCGAAGGGCTCTTCGTCACCGGCGGCGCCGGGGCGGACAATCCCTACGACAGCTCGACGTCGCTGGGTGGCGGGCTCTATGTCGAGAGTATCGACACGGTGGTCGTCCAGGACTGCGTCTTCTCGGACAACAGCGCCGACTACGGAGGAGCCATCTTCCTGACCGTAGGCACCATCCTGGATCTGGCGGACACCGACATCGAGAACAACGATGCCGCGACGTCCGGTGGTGGGATCTACGCCTCGGGCAACGACATCACGCTGTCTGGAGTCAGCTTCGCCGACAACAATGCCCTATATGGTGCCGGGGCCTTCCTCTCGTCCACCTCCTTGAGCGGCGGTGGGTCGGTCTTCGACTCCAACGTCGCCATCGACATCGGCGGTGGCATCCTGGCGCTGGATAGCAGCGACGTGGACGATGTCGAGCTGAGCAACAACGAAGCCGCCTTCGGAGCGGGGATCGCCCTGTACAACACCGGTTCGGGAGACCCAACCCTGTCAAGCTCGGTCATGAGCCGAAACGCCGCCTCCTCCACCGGCGGGGGCATCTGGATGTACGGAGAGACCAGCATCGCCGTCTCGGACTCGGAGCTCACCGGCAACACCGCTGCCTACGGTGCAGGGCTGGCCACCGAGGGCGGCAGCAACACCCTCGACAGCTGCTCTCTCACCGACAACATGGCGGTCGTCGGTGGCGGTGGTGCGTTCCTCGTCGATGGCGAGCTCACCAGCACCTCGAGCGACTGGGGCACCTCGTCGGCCGGCGACGACAACAGCCCAGACGACGTCTACGTGTACACATCGGACACCACCTACGACTCGTATGGCTCGTCCGAGTCGTTCACGTGCGACACGGAAAGCTGTCTGTAGCCTCCAAGGACGACCCAGCCTCGCCAGCGCTCTACGGGACGACCGCTCCCCGCCGGTGTCGCCGCGAGAAGACGGACTTCGTGTTGCCACCGCCATTTCGAGCGTCTATTGTGCCCCGGCCAAGCCCCCCAGGATTCCCATGACTCGGTTCCTCTCAGCTCCATGTCGTGCCGTTGTCATCGGCTCTCTTCTGGCCGCCAACTGCCGTCAGATAGCCGACGACAGCTCCGACACCACGGACAGCTACGTCGACACACCGGCCAACACGGTG
>CAZVHW010000132.1:14456-15009 GCA_964626835.1 uncultured Enterobacterales bacterium | reverse complement strand
TGACCAGGAGGCCCACGCGGGAGGGAACCAACAGACGCCTCCCGGTGTACCGAGCAGGAAAAGCCCGCCAAGCAAGGAGAGGTCCATGGGAAGCCACGCCACCCCAGCCGCACACCACGCCGACCAACACCCGGGTGATGTCGCCCATCTGCACACCCACGGCTTCACTCCCGTCCCCTGGTTGGTGCAGTGGATGGCCACCACGAGCTGCGAGCTGCGCTGTCCCCACTGCATGACAGCGGGACCGCCGTCGGACGACATGCCCCTCGACCAGGCCCTCGATCTCGTGGATCAAGTCGCCGAAATGGGCGTCCCGGAGCTGCTGGTCACGGGTGGCGAGCCGCTGCTGCGGCCGGACCTGCCCTCGTTCATCCACCGCATGGCGGAGCGCAACCAGCGCTGGTCTCTCAACACCGCCATCATGCCATCCACGACGGTCCGCGACGCCATCACCGCTCATCCACCCAGCTTCGTCGCGGTGAGCCTGGACGGTCCGCGGGAGGTCCACGACGGCTTCCGCGGGCGGGTGGGCTGCCACGACGAAGCCCTCGAG
>CAZVHW010000132.1:0-14446 GCA_964626835.1 uncultured Enterobacterales bacterium | reverse complement strand
GCCCTCGAGGCCATGCGCTGGTTCGCAGCCCTCCCACACACACGCGTCGCGGCAGGGACCACGGTCACGACGAACAACATCGCCAGCCTAAGTGCCACCCTGCAGGAGGTCATGAGTAGCGGCGCCGACTCATGGGGCCTGCATCTCTGCGTGGACGAAGGCGAGGCCCGCGGTCGCCCCGACCTGATCCCCGACCGCCAACAGCTGGCCTGGCTGCTGCGCTTCACCGCTCGCACCAAGCGCTGGTTTCCCGTGAGCATGGCGGACGAAATGGGCTACTGCGGCGAATGGGAGCCCCTGGTGAGAGACCTGCCGCTGCGCTGCGGGGCCGGACGCATGCAGTGCGTGGTGCTCCCAGACGGCTCGGTGGTGCCCTGCACCACCACGGACCGCTCCACCCGCGCCGGCACCCTCGAAGAGCGGTCCCTGGCGGAGATCTGGACCCAGGGCTTCGCCGACATGCGCTCCTGGCAACCCCGCGGCCGCTGCGCCCGCTGCGACTACGCACCCGCCTGCCAAGGGGGCTGCTGGCTGCAACGCCGACGCGGAAACGCCTGCTTCCGCGACGTCTGGCACGTGCCCGGAGCCCTGCGCACAGCGGCGGGCCTGGCCATCTGCCTGGGGGGCCTGGCAGCGGCCGCGCCGGTCCAGGCACAGACGGAGTTCCTGCTCGAGCCCCCCGGTCAGGAGAACACCCAGCGGGTCCCAGACTCCATCGACCGGGCCGTGTTGGCCGCCGTCACGTCGGGCTACGCCGAAAACCCCCGCACCGCCCACGTCGAGCTCCCATCACCGGACGGCACCGCCAGCCCCATCGCCTTGACGTTCGTCCAGGATTGGAGCCAGGGAGAGCTCCCCTCCACCCTGTCCGCCCTGGGCACTCGAATCCACGACGCTCTCGAAGCCTCTTCCCCTTCCCTTCACCTCGCGGCTCTCTGCTGGCGAGCACTGACCCAAGCGGCTCTCGCCGAGGGCGATCCGCTGGGGCGCAGCAAGACCGAACGGGCAGCTCTTCGCCTGACTCGGATCTCCATCGGGGACGCAGCCCGGCGATGGCGCGTCCAGATCGTCGCAGAGAACCTCGACCCATACCTGGCACGAGGTCGCACGCACGCACGCTACGCCTTCGAGGGGAGCAAGGCCTACATCCCCGCCCCCACCTGGCTGGCCATGCAACGGGACACCTCGGAGGAACGCTGGGGCACCGCCCACGGCGATGCTCGAGAGCCCCTCGAAGGCTGGCTGGACCGCCATGCCTACGCGGAGCAACTGCAGCTGACCTTGTCCATCCCCGCCGACGCCGGCTTGACCATGGTCGGCCCCGCCGGGACGCGTGAGGTGCAAGGGACGACCGTGATGGGCATCTTCGACACCCTGGTCGTACCCAAGGCCAAGGGCGGCCTCGCGCTAGGCCTGGGCACCTCGGACGAAGTCGTGATCACCCTCCCCGGGCGCATCGAGCTCGGCTGGTCGGACATCCTCCAGCTCGCCTGGCTGCAGCACCCGGACACCCTGCGCGAACGCACCGAAGCCCACCTCGCAGCATACGCCACACGGGGCGATACCCGCGGCCAACCCGATCCCGTCTGCCTACTACCGGTGATGGAGCAGGCACTACACACCGAGGACGATCGGCGGAGCGCGCAAGCCCGGTACTGGCTGGCAGACTTCTGGATGATCTAGCGCTGCTCGTCAGGCGAGCGCGGTGAGCTTCCAGCCCGCAGCCTCCGCTTTGCCCAGCAACTCGCGGGCGCGGGCAGCCCGGCGGACGGCGCCTTCAGCCAGCGGTACCGCATCCCCGAGGTCGGGTAGGAGGGCGAGCAGCTGCCACCAGAACAGCAGGCCCTGGAGCTGCTGCCGGTCCACGTAGGTCACGCCCTGGTACTCGTTGACACCGAGCCAGGCCGCCAGGCGCTCATCGCACCCCTCCGCACCCGGCCAGTCCTGGTCCAGATCCCGACCCGCAAGCAGCCACACCAGCTTCGCATCGCGGGCCGCGTCCCAGCCGCTGCCACCCTGGGCCTCGAGGGCGCGGGCGATCCCGGTCTCGAGTCGCAAGCTGGAGGCGGGGGAACGTTCGGGGCCGGTCGCGGTCCAGCCGGCTCCACGCAAGGTGGCGAGCAAGACGTATGCGAGCGGCACGACGACGAACCTGGCTCGGTGCTCCCTGTCGGCGGGAAGCGAGGCCAGGATCCCCAGGTCGGGCGGGCTCGCGAGGAAGGCAGACACACACTGGAGCCAGCGCTGCGCTGCCTCGGCGAGCAGGTCGTCCTCGCCTCCGGTGAAACCACGCTGGACCAACTCGGCCTGCAGCAGGTCGAACTCGGGCTGCACTTCCTCGCCGTCCCACCGAGCCCAGCCAGACAACAGCGCCAGCAGAGCCGCCTGCAGGGGGGCGGTGCGGATGTCCTGCACGGCCGCTTCCGGGTCCCGTACACCACCATCTTCGAGCTTCTCGGCGAGGCGATGCCACGCACCGTCGTGGTCGTGCACCACGCGAATGTCCACGAAGGCCTGGTACTGGTACCCACTCAGCCGCACCCGGAGCCCCCGCGAGCCCAAGACCGAGCAAGGCACCACGCGGGTGAGCTTGGAGACGTGGTCTCGCAACAGGCAGACGTGGTCCGCGGCGCGGGACAAGCCCATGGCCTCGCAGAAGTCCTTGGCCACGAGAGTGGGCTGCTCAGCGCTCCCCGCGTTGGTCACACACGAGGCGTGGACCCAGCCCGAGGCGCTTTCATAGGCGTTGTTGTAGACGATGAGCGCCCGCTCGCCCCCTGCCCGATTGCTGTAAGCGAAGACGTTCTCCTCCACGCCACCGTCGTCGCCGTGCAGGTCGTACATGGCGAAGTGTTCCACCCCGCTGAACAGCCGCCTGCGCCGCATCAAGGGGAAGATCTCCCGCTCGTGGCGCTGCACCAAGTCCGCATCGGCCTGCTCGTCGTAGTAGGCCCGCTTGTACTCCATGCCGTACTTTTCGGTGAAGCCTTCCACCTGGCCATGGCCGATCATCGGCAGGCCGGGCATGGTCACCATGAGCAAGGCCACGCCGAAGTACTTGTCGCCGCTGCCAAACTGCTCCACTGCGGTGCGCTCGTCCGGGTTGTTCATGAAGTTGACGAAGCGCTCGAGGATGGCCGGATCGAACTCGAGGACGTTCTTGATGGAGGCCCGATACTTGGCGTTTTCCTCCATCTTCAACATGTTCATGAAGGCTGAGTTGTACACGCGATGCATGCCCAGGGTGCGGACGAAGTAGCCCTCCATCAGCCAGAATGCCTCGGCGAGCAGCAGGGTGTCCGGGACCTCTTCGGCCACGCGGTCCACCACCTCGCGCCAGAACTCCACCGGCACGTGCCGGTCGAACGCGGCCTTGGACATGCCGTGCTCGGTGCGCGAGGGCACCGGCCCTTCGTCGCCGGGCTTGGGGTACCACAGCCGCTGGATGTGCTTCTTCGCCAACGTCATGGCGGCATCGAAGCGGATGATGGGGAAACGTCGAGCCACGTCCAGGATGGTCTGGATGACCGTCTCGCGCACGTCGGCGTTCAGAAAGTCGAGCTGCGCGGTATCGTTCCACGGCATGCTGGTGCCGTCGTTGCCGTGGAAAAGGTAGGCGACCTCACCGCTGCACCGGTCCACGCGCTGGAACACCACGGCGGCGTCGCTGTGGGTCCAGTAGCCGTCTTCGAGGCGCAGGCTGACATCGGGGTGCTCGCACAGGTCGGCGCCGGTGAACCGGTAGTTGGGGTAGGGCGGAGCGGACACCTGGGTGAAGCGCTCGGGGTGGTGGACCACCCAGGTCGAGTCGAGCCCCATGTGGTTGGGCACCATGTCGCCGGCCATGCGGATGCCCCGGTGCCAAGCGCGCTCCGCGAGCTGTTGAAACGCGGCTTCTCCCCCCAGCTCCTCGACGATGCGGTAGTCGTCCAGCGAGTAGGCCGAGGCCGCGGCTTCCGGGTTGCCCATCATCTGCTTGATGCGGCTGGAGGCCTTGGAACGCTCCCACAGACCGATGAGCCACAGACCCGTGACGCCCCACCGGGCCAGGCGGTCCAGCTCCTCGTCGGGCACCTGATCGAGGGTGACGATGGGACGGCCGTAGCTGCGAGAGAGCTGGTAGAGCCACACGTAGGTGGACTTGGCCATCATCACCACGTTGGGCATCCAGTCCGCGTCCTCCGAGAAAGCCGCGGGCATCGACGTCTCGGCGTCGCACCCGGGTGAGAAGTCGAGCACCAGGTTGGGCCCGGGACCTCCACCACGCTCGTACAGTTCCTCACGCCGCAGGTCGCCGGCCAGGGTCAGCCGACCTCCGAGCTCGTCGGGCAGCAGCTCACCCCAGTGTTGGCGGACCCACTCGAGCTGGGCATGGAGGGAGTCGGGGTGCGCGCGGGCGGGCGCACGGAGGCAGACCGACAGCGGCTGCCCGAGGGGGGCAAAGGGCGGCGCTCCGTCAAACAACTCGAACAGCTCGAGCACCACGGCTCCGCGGGCCTCGAGCTCGGCGCTGGGTTCCAAGCCGAAGATCTCGAGCAGGGGCCCGAAGGCGGGGTTGTCCTCGTGCAGCCAGCGTTGCACGGCTTCGCCGACCATCACCCGGGAGGCTTCGCGGGGATCGCGTTCGGTCGCGACGGACGGGAAGTGCTCTCGGAAGCTGTCCAGCCTTCGCTCGACCAGGTCTTCGCCCAGCCGGTCCGCCAGCTCGTTCAAGATGCCTTCGAGGACCCCAGGCTCCTGCTCCTCGCAGTACGAGCGCCACACGTGGCGCATGACGTCGGACAACAGGCTTGCGCAGAGCAGCTCACCCGCGGCCAGCGGGGGTTCCAGAGCGCCCTGATCGCGGGCGGTCACCGCCTCGGCCAGCTGGCGGTAGGTCATGATGCCGCGCGACGCCGCCTCGCCCTGGGCGGTCAGGGTGGCGAGCCCGAAGCGGGCCCAGACCTCCCGGCTGACGTGGAAGCCGAAGGGGTAGTCGGTCTGTCTTGGGAGGGGCGTCATGGAGGATTCGCTCCGCGGGTCCGAGAGAAGCCGGAGACCCGACCGGACGGGCCGCCCTTACCCGCGGTGAGGAGGTCTCGCAACGTAACTCCACAAAGAGACACGTCGCCACGGGGGAGAGTTCGCCCGCGTCTATTCGTCCAGGACCACGGCCTCGGGCAAGGCCGCCCAGATGGCCTCGAGTGCCGGCACCTCGACGCCCTGCCGCACCACCACTTGTTTGGGCCCAGCCTCGAGTCGCAGGGTCCAGTGGCCCGACGCGCCGTCCATCACCCTCTGCTCCGGTGCGTACTCCGCTTCGAGGCTGGCGAGATCGTAGCCATACATGACCGCGTAGAAAGCTCCCAGTTCGTCCTCGCTCAAGGTTCGCATCGACTCCCAACGCGGCTCGTGAGCGTCGTGCACCTCGTCCGGACTCTGCTCGCCGATGGCCTCGTAGCGCCCATCGGCGAAGATGCGATAGCCGCTAGAGCCGCCGAAGTGCGAGTGGGAGCTGTACTCGAACACCAATTCGCCTTCGGCGAAGGTGGGGATGACCGGGTCGACGCGAGCGATCTCGGGGACGGCGGGGGTAGCAACCTCGACCACCGGCTCTGGCGGAACGTCGGGCACGGTGACCTCGGCTTCGCCGCAGGCGGCGAGAAGGAGGATGGGACAGAGGATGACCGTTTGCACGAACGACATGAACGAGTCCTCCGAGTGGAGGAACGAGTATATGCCAATCGTCGACACCACTCCGACCGGAAGGCAACCACGGACTCCGACCGCGCGATCACGCGCAAAAACCGGCGCGCGGCTGCCATGCGGGGACGCGAGACGCCTCCTTGCCGGCCTGGATCCGGACGAGAGTGCTGGTCCGCCGCCTTGGGGCGCTCGGGTCAGGCCGGGGCCGCGTCCGCCTCCGGATCCCGGCACGGGTCCAAGACCTGGGAAGGCCGCACCCTGGACAACACCCGCAGCCGGTGACGGCGGGCCAACAACACCGCGCGCAAGCACATCAGCCCGGACTGCCGCCGTTCCCAGCCGAGCCGGGAACGCTGGTCCTCGAACGCGGGGCGCGGGCTGGCTTCGTGCTCGCTCAACCACCGCAGCGCGCGATCCAACCAGCGGTCCGCAGGCACGTAGCGGCCCACCGCGGCCGGCTGCTCGAAGCCGTGCTGGATCTCCCACAGCACCATGCCCAGATCGAACAGCCAGAGACCCAGGCGATCACCCTCGCTCCCGACCTCGCCCGAGGGCTCCTTCCACTCGTCCCACGGCGAGTGCCGCACGAGGGCGCTCGGATCGGGCAACAACAGGGGCCATTGATCCTCGGACGAGGACAAGGCGTAGCTCCAGCAGGACTTCTCGACGACACTCATGGGGGCCTCCTTGGCGACGTGTCGCGCATGGACAGAGCACCGAGCGTGCCAGCCCATTGTGGTGTTTCGTCCGTCTGGAAGCGTCGAACCGTCAGCTGCGATCGTCGAACTTTCGACGCTTTTCGACGCTCGGGGGTCGACCACGAACGCTCGAAGGCCCCGAATCGCCGAAATGGGGACCTGGCACGCTCCGTGCTCTCGGGCAGAGCGCCGCAACAGCGCGGCGACTCTCGAACCAGGAGAAGAACGATGTCTGAGTTCACGGTGAAGGTCGAAGACAAGAAACGCGTTTGTTGGCAGAGTGCCGGCCACGAGTGGGGGCTACACGCCCACCGCCTGCAGGGTTCGCCGATGGTGGACGTGCTGATCGACGAACGGCTCGTGATCAGCCTCGACGAAGGGGAGGCGCAGGACCTGTCCCGCGCACTGGGCCTGCTCCTCGTCCCCGAGGCCGACACCGACGCGCGCGGAAAGAAGGGCAAGAACCGCCCTGCCGCCGCGGGCAAGCCCTGGCCGCCGGAACACGACGAGGAGCTGGCCCGACGCTGGACGGCGGGCGAGCCCAGCGCGGACCTGGCCAAGCACTTCCAGCGCAGTCGCAACGCCATCCTGGCCAGGCTGGTCACCATCGGCCTCGAGCCCGACCTGGCCGCGGCTCAGCGTGCCGAGCGTGACGGTACCCAGGGCCCCACGCGCGGTGGGGAGCGAACATGAGCGCATCCACGCATCCCTACGACGACGAACTGCCCCTGACCATGCGAGCTCACGACTGGTGCCTCGACTGCCACAACTGGCTGTCGCAGCTCCCCGAGGGCACCCGCTCGAGCGAAGAGTGTGCCCAGGTCGTGGGCTGGTTCTGCACGCTGGTGCCCGCCAAGCTGTACCGAGCCGCCAACAGCCTGGCCCCCATGAAGCAGCCCTACGAGACCCTCGATCCCCGGTTCGGGGACGCAATGGACAGCGCCGGTCTGGCCACGCACGGCCTGCGGCGCGTCATCGAGGTGCTGACCGCTCGGACCTCGTCCCATCCAAACGATCGCCAGGCCCTCGCCCTGCTCGCCGAGGCCCGTGACCTGCTGCGGGCCACGGAGCGGGAGATGCCGGGCCTCGGTCCGGTCCACCACCCGGCACACAGAGGGAGGCAGCCATGACACTGCCCATCCCGATCGCCTCCCCAGAAAACCTCGCCAACGAACGCATCGACTTCCTGGTGTGGCTGCACCTCGCCAGCCTGGGGATCGTCGACCGCGACGCCTACCCGAGCAAGGCACGCCTCGACGCCGCCCGGCGCAAGGGCCTGACAAGGCCCGCCCCCGAGGGGTGGCCCCTGCCCTTGCCCAGCGACCGCGGTGTCGCGATGATGCGTGCGGCCTGCCGCAAGCGCGCCAACCATGCCGAAGACCTCCCCTTCGGCCCCGTATACGTGACGGGCGGCCCATTCGTCGGGGAGACCGGCACCTACGACGACGAGGAGCTCGACCCCATCCGAGGCCTCACCGTCGAGGGCTGGGAGCCGGACCTGAAGGCCATCGTGTACCTGAAGTTCCCCAACGGTCGCCACACCGGCGAGTACGCCTTGATCCCCCACCATCTGCTGGAGGTCGATGAGTCCTGGTCGTAGGAACCGACGACCTCGGCGTTCCGGCCAGACCGAGCGGGTCTCCCGCCCCGGGCCATGGCTGGAACGCCGGGCTGCCTCAGTCGGACTCCACCCATCGGGGCGCTCGCGGGAGTGGCAGCGCCGCGGGGGCACCCCCCTCCATCACGACGATTCCGGCTCGCGGCAGCTCGGAGAGGACGCTGTCGTACAGGGCCTGCAGCCGATCGTCCTGGATCAGCCGCGTGTCCCGGTGGGCCATGGGCGCACGGAACTCTACCCAGGGGTGCTCGTCGGTGTTGAGCCGGTGGGGCTGGGCGAGCCTCCAGCTAGCCAGGTACTGCTCCACGACCGGCTGGTGGGAGGTCCGTCGCGGCAGCTCGCGTTGGTGGAGCAGCTGGTGACGTGCGGCGATGGCGTCGACGTCCAGCGCCAACGGTTCCTCGCTACCCACGATTCCGATCAGGGGCCAACGGCTGTTGGTGTCCCCCCACCACAGCGTGGTGACAGGGAAAGCCGTGGCGAAGCTGTCCAGGATGCTCTCGAGTTCCGGCTGGCCGACCTGGTAGAGCGCCAACCACTGACAGAACAGGCCCCCCGGGTTCAAGCGCTCGCGGACGAGCTGGTAGTGCTCGAGGGTGTAGAGGTACCCGGTGCGGCTCTCCCACGGCACGAACAGGTCGGAGACCACCACGTCGTAGCTTCGGTCCTGGAGCTGCAGCACGTGGCGTGCATCGTCCACCACGAGGACCACCCGGGGGTCGTCCAAGACACTCGCGTTGTCGTCGGCGAGCCTGCGGGCAGCCTCGACCACCTCCGAGATGAGCTCCATGACCACGACGCGCTCCACGCTCGGATGGTCCAGCGCGGACGAAGCCGTGATCCCGGTACCCATTCCCAAAAAGGCCACCTCGGTCGGGTCGGGATGCATCAGCAGCGGAAGGTCGCCCTGCCAGAGCTCCCTGGCCATGGGCTTGGTGGATCCCATGCTGTAGTGGAGGTTCTGGACGATCGCCGAGTGACCCGTCTCCGGATCGTGGGTGAGGTCGGTCCAACCGTAGGCGCCCTCCCATCGTTCGACGTTCAGGGGATCCCGAGCCAACGCGTCGCCTGGGTGCCGTGCCAGAGAACCCACGGCACAGGCGGCCGCCACGGCCATGGCGGCAGCCAGCAACCCCAGCCCCAGCCGCCGACCACGAGCCGCGCCAATCAGCACGATCGCCACCAGCAAAACCAAGGCCACCACCAGCGCGAACGCCGACCAGAGCCCGAGCAGTGGCAGGAAGAGAAAGCTGGTGAGCAAGGCCCCCGCCACGCCCGCCAGGGTGCTCACGGTGGTCATTCGACCGACGATGCCCCCACCCACGCGGCCAGTCCCACCGACCACACGCCACGACGCCGGAAGCAGCACACCCAGCGCCGCCAAGGGCGGCACGACGACGATCGCCACCAAGCCGAGGGCCCCCAGCATGTAGGTCGAGAACGAACCACCAAAGCGGAAGTACTCGAGGTCCCCGATCTCGAGGAACAGGCAGAGGGAGAGGGGTACGAACACGGCCGCCGCCACGGCCGCGCCACGGGCAAGACGCTCGACATGGTCGCGGATCGATCCCACGATCCACGCGCCGATCGCCAAGCTACCGAGCGCGACCGCCACCACCAGCCCAAAGGTGTAGGTGCTGTTGTGGAAGACGAGCGCGAAGACCCGCGCATAGAGCACCTCGAGCCCCATGACGGAAAACCCGGCCAAGGCCACGGCCACGGTCCAGGAAGGCACCCAAGGACAGGGAGCCGGAGGCGCGGTTTCCCGGTCCCGCCCACGCTCCCTGCGAGCCAAGACGAGGGCGGTAGCTCCGCAGGCCGCCGAGATGCCCACCGCCAGGTAGGTGCTGCCCCGAACACCGACCCACACCATCAGGAACGCCAGCGCCACCCCAACCCCAGCCAGCGCACCGACCGTGTTCAGTCCGTAGAACCAGGCCACACCGCGACCACTCCCCGCGCCGTCCCGCTCCAACCACTCCGCCATGAAGGGCAAGGTGGCACCCATGGCCGTCGTGGCAGGCAAGAGGATCACGAAACAAACCGCGAAGCGCAGGGCGCTCGTGAGAGCCGGAGGCGCAGCGTGCATCAGGCCCCCCAGGCCCGAGCCTTCCGCCAAGCCGAGCAGCACCGGCACGCCGGCAGCCCCGACGGCGGCGGCGATCTCCGCCCACCCATAGGCACGCAGGGGCCGCGCCACCTCGACACGGCTCGCCAAGGCGTAGCCCACGGCCAATCCCGCCATGTACGCCCCCAGGACCAAGCCCGCGGACTGCACGGTGTGACCGAACAGCTGCCCCACCAGCCGCGACCACGACATCTCGTACACCAAGCTGGCGAAGCCCGTCGCGAAGAACAGCAGAGCGAGGAGTCGGCGAGAGGGGATGGGGACTCCGGGAACGGTCGGATCGAAGGGGCACGGCCCGTGTGCGCCACCCCATGTAGCACCATGGGTGTGTAGGACTCCGAGGGCTCGGGCGAGCCCACTAGGTTCGACGCGCATCCTCGCCGCCCCGAAACCGATCGGCTCAACCACCCCCTCACTCGCCCAAGCGGAATGGCACCCCCGGCAGGACTCGAACCTGCGACCCACGGCTTAGAAGGAAACTGGGTCGTTCAAGACTGGACCATATTGGGCTTTGTAGCCTTGGCGGTAGTCCCAGCGACCTTGGTGGCCATGGTGGCTCGGGGCGCGCTTGGTGGTGAGGTGGTGGTGACGCCAATCTATCAGTCGCCACCCGAATCGTCCAAGGCGGCTGGCTCCAACAAGGCGGAGGCAGGCCGGTACTCGTGAAGCCCGTCCCCCGTCACCAGGCGCAGGAGCTGTCGTGCCGGCTGGCTGGCCTTCCACTCTTGGAGCTGGGCCTTCATGGCATCGCCAGATGGCAGGCGATCCAGTGGCCAAGGAAGAGCGCTCCCGGCCAGATCGGGGACCAGCCGTGGCTCTATCCACCTGATATCATCGAAACGTTCGTTGAAGTACTTCGACGCGACCTTGTCCCTCACCTTCCTCGTGGGGTCCTCTCCCTTGTCCCGCACATGCACCTCTCGGAGTCTTTCCGCATGTCCGAGCAGCCCATTGGATTCCTGACAGGTCGCGAAGCTGGCGTACTCCCGACGTAGGTGCGCGACGTACCGTGACGGCTCGGCTTTCCGATCCGGGCCCAAGTCCAGCGCCAGCTCGAGGGCGAATCGAGCGGCCAGATCACCGAGGCTGAGTCTGAGGTTGTCTCTCGGTCGCTTCGGCCCACGCACGAATCGGAACAGCTCCATTGGCAGGCCAGGCGTACGCAGGCTCCGGGGTCTGTGGCCGTGACGTTCCAGGTGCCTCCGCTCGTTCTCCAGAACCATCAGGCCAGCCTCCGTGGGCGAGCCGAGGCTGGCAGTTCCCTCTCCCGGCGTGAGCAGCTCGCGCTCGCGGTACTCATCTGGCTCCAGCACGGCGAGAACATACGGATGCTCACGGATGAAGGACCATCGCCTCGACAACTCGCGTTGCTTGTCGCCATCGGCAACCGCGCCCGAAAGCTCGAAGTCGACGCCCAAGATCACGGTGGAGGTCCAGGGCCAGTTCAGGGCCTCCAGTGCCTTCTCTGTTCTCTCGTATTCTTCGACTGACTTGACACGTGCACGGATCCGGTCGAGCCCATCCGACCACGACACCGAAGTGAGCAACGTCTTAATTTCTTCCGGTAAAATGGGTGCCTGCCATCGACTAGCCACGACCGGAAGACCCGAGAACGGCGGCTCGGATCGTGACAACGACACGACCTGCTCGATGCTCGGCACCGGCCTTCGCTTGACGCCTCTTCTGGCTGCGCCCAGCCATCGTTCGAAGGCCACGATGATGGTCTCTTCTGCGAAGTCGTACGTGAGAAGAGGAGTGAGCAGCAAGCCGGGCAAGTAGCCCTGGTGGAGCGGCCAGGCACTCCAAGAGCGCATGACACAAGCGTCCAGCCGCCACCAGATGCCAGGGTAGGTCTCTGGGGGAGAAGGCTTCGGCCGATGGGTCCGCAGCCATCCGACCGGGATCTGCGGCTTGGGAAGCGGAATACAAGCCGACGGGAGAGTCCACGACATGACGAGGGACCTTTCAACCCCAAGATAACTTGCTGCCACCGGGTTCAGTGGAGCCTGTCGGTGCCCAACAGGCCGACTCCCACCCACCCCGGAGCGTGTCCCATGACTACCACGAATCCCATTTCACCAACAAGTCCTCAGCAAGATTCTTGCCTGTTCACCTACGACGAGGCCGCGACCTACCTGAGCATCCCCAAGGGCACCCTCTACTGGCTGGTGTCCGAAAACAGAATTCCTCACTACCGTCTCGGGGCTCGCACCGTGCGGTTCCGCCGCTCCGACCTCGACGCATGGCTCTCCCAGCACGCCCGGTAGGGCCACCGCCCCCCCCCCCGCGCAGCCTGGGCCCCCGCCGCCCCCCCCCTACAAGCAGAGCACCCGCCGAGGGCCATCGGCGGGCGACTCACAGGATCTCGATCATGTCGAACGACACAAAGAACGTACCACTCCATGCCGAGCATCGGCAACCCCAGACTCCGGCCACTCCCAATGCCCGTGAGCGACTGCTCGCCGCGCTGGGCCCTCCCCACCAGGCAGCCAATCTCCTGCGCCTCGACCGCCGTGACGACAATGCCGGCCCCTGCCCGTCGTGCCCCACGGGCGACCCCACCAGGGAGAGACCACTGCGACTCTTCAACGTGAAGAACGGTCCCGCCGAGTTCCAGTGCTCGGCCTGTCACTGTCGAGGCGACATGGCCGATCTTGCTGCGCTGGTGAAGCACGGTCGGCTCTGGCGCGACCTGACCGAGCAGCTGCGTGCGAGCATGCTCGCTGCGCTGGCCCCGAGCCAGACACCCGACGAGACCTCGACTCCGAATCCTCTCATCGTTCTCGTGACCGGGATCCAGGAACGCGAACTCCATCACCAGGTCCAGGAGTTGTTCCAGCGCATCAACTCTCCCCCCTCGTTCTTCGATCTTGGCGGGATGCTCGTGAGGATCGTCCAGCGGGAGGAGGAGACGCGTCTGCGTCAGGTCCGGGAGGAGGATCTGGTCTTTGCACTCACCGAGGAAGCCGACTGGCTCAAGAGGGACAAGAAGGGGGAGGTCTCGCCAGCGAGGGCTCCTCGCAACCAGATCAAGACCGCCATCTTCGGAGCCACCGACCTCGCACCCCAACTGCTGGGGCTGGTCAGCACTCCCATGGTATCCCCCGGTGGAGGGCTCATCCTTACCAACGGCTACAACTCCGAGGTCAGAAGGTTTTTGGTAAATCTGCCCATACTGGCCCCGGTCCCGCCCATCCCGTCTAGGGCCGAGATTCGTGCTGCCGTGGCCCTCATCTTCGATGACCTCTTGGGAGACATGCCTTTCCGCGATGCAGCCTCGCGTATCCATGTGCTGGCCGCGCTCCTCACTCCAATCGTCCGTCCGCTGTTCGGTGGCCCCAACCCCTTGTTCGGAATCACTTCCAACAGCGCAGGCACCGCGAAGTCACTGCTCGCCAAGGTGATCGGGGTAGTTATCTGCGGCGAAGAACCTCCCGTCAGCACCATTGATGGCGTGAAGGGCGAACTGCGGAAGCTCCTGGGGTCGCTCCTCGCCCAGGGACTGCCGGCCTACGTCCTCGACAACATCGCCAGCGACCGACACCTCGACTCGCCGGCTCTGGCCGCCTTGGCGACCAGTACGAGCTTTCGGGATCGGGTGTTGGGTACCTCCACGGCAGCCGCGTACCCGAACCTCTGCTTGTGGCTTCTGACTGGTACCAACATTGAGATGAGCCGGGAGCTGAGCAGGCGCATCGTCCCCATCTTCCTGCGCGCCACGGTCGAGCAACCGTGGCTTCGTCCCCCTTCCGACTTCAAGCATCCCGACTTGCTCAACCACACCAAGCGCCACCGCCGCGACCTCCTGCACGCGCTTCTCATCCTGGTCTCCCACTGGCTGGCCGAGGGCCGACCCTTGTGCAGCAAGCCGTTCGGGTCCTTCGAGGGCTGGGCCAGCGTAATCGGCGGCATCATCGAGGCGGCAGGCCTCGACGGTTTCTTGGCGAATCTCCCCACGGTCCAAAGCGAGGTGAACGTCGAGGACGTCGAATTCGGGGCTTTCCTCCGCGCCTGGCTCGAGCACCACGACACCAGGCCGACGACGGCCAGAGAGCTAATCGAGCTGTGCTGGGATCAAGGCTTGCTGCTGGACGCCCTGGGTCCAGGGGACTCCACCAGCCAAGCACGCCGCCTGGGGAGGCTCCTCCGACGCCGAAACCACACCGCCCTCGCCGGCCTTCGCATGACCGTCGTGCCGACACCTGGGCGCGGGCACCACGCCAACTCCTACCAGGTCCGCCAATTCGACTTGCGCCTCACCCTCCCCCCCCCCCCCCCCCTTCCCCCCCATCTACTTCCCATTGATGAAAACCCTCG
>CAZVHW010000131.1:0-15019 GCA_964626835.1 uncultured Enterobacterales bacterium | reverse complement strand
CCGGCTCCGGCTCCGGCTCCGGCTCCGGCTCCGGCTCCGGCTCCGGCTCCGGCTCTTGCTCGGCCGGTGCTGGTGCGGGTTCGTTGTCGGCTTGCCTCGTCTCGGGTTGCTGCTCTTGGAGCGGCTCCGCAGGTTCGTGGTCCTGGCCAGCGTCGAGATCGTTATCGAAGTCGTCGTTCGTGTCCGTCTCTTCCGGGCTGTCGGCCGTCTCTTCCCGTGGCTGGACCTCGTCTGGGCCCGTGTCGTCTTGTTCGACGGAAGCCGTGAGCGGCGCTCCGTCCATGTCCAGATCCAGGCTGGCGAGGAGCTCGTCGTGCTGGTCTGGCTCGACCTCGGGCGCTGGAAGCGTCTCGACTTCGTCGTCGCCAAACAGGCTCTCGAAGGCTTCTTCGCCACCCTCGAGCAAGGGGTCGCTGTGGAGCTCGTCGTCTTCTACCTGCCCGAACTCGGCGAGCTCTTTCGGGGTGAGGCCGTGGATGGGTGTGTCGGAGCCTTTGGCCGACGAAGCGGTCTCGGCGTTGTCATCGTCGCCTTCGACCGGCTCGTCTTCCAGGGAGTACTCGAGATCCTCGTTGCTGCTGACTGCAGGCTCGGGCGTGGGCTCGGGGTCCCCCTCGAGGTCGAGATCGAGCTCGGCGCCATCATCGAGGTCGAAGTCGAGCTCTGCTTCCTCGCCCTGGGCATCGTCTAACCCGTCATCGTCGTATTCCACGTCTCGCAACGGATCATCGTCGTCGGCGAGCTCCAGCTCCAGTTCGCCATCGGCGAGGGCCTGGGAGGGATCGGCGAAGGCCGACGCCCAGGCGTCCTCGGAGCCCGCTTCGGTGGTGTCTTCGTCTGGTGTCGAAGCACTTTCTTCTGCGGGGGAGTCTTCCGCCAACTGGAAGGCGAAGCCGCCGTCTTCGGGCTCGTCCCCCTGGTCGGAGGATGGCGCGGCCCAGGTCTCGTCCTGGTTCGGTTCGGCTGTCGGAGGCTCGGGCTCGGGTTCCGCCTGTGACACCTGGGGTGGAGAGGGGGGAGTGTCGTCGCTGATCATCTGGAACGCTGCTTCGGCTCTGGGGGTGGGGTCGGGCGAACTCTTCCGTGGAGCCTGCGGTTGGTCGAGGTCGTCCCCGATCAGGGGGAGCAGAGACGCGGGCATGGATGGTAGGGCGGGTGCGGTGGACGAAGGAGCGGAGGTATCGGGTGTGGGCTTGGCCGGGGAGCGCTGGCGGAAGGAAGGTGTCACCACGTGTGCGGTGTCTTCCTGTTCGCCGTCATTGCCGGGCGCCGGTGGCAGGTATCCGAGCGGGATGGGCTGGTCTTCCTTGCCCTCGTCTCCGCTGCGGTCCTGCTGATCGGCTTCGGGGATTTCTGCCGGTGGCAGATACCCGAGAGGCTCGGTGTCAGGTGCGTCCCCGGCCGGAGGAGGGTCCTGTGGAGGCTCCTCCGACGGGGCGATGTCCCAGTCGTTCGTACTCGGCTCCTCTGTCGCGGCAGAATTGACCGGCTCGCTGTCGAGCTCGAATGGGTCGTCTTCGTCGTCGAAGGCAAAGACATCGCCGCTCGAGCCACCTCCAGGGTCGTCCGTGTCGGGAGAGAAGTCGCCCGCGGAGTCGAAAGCGAAGGGAGACTCATCCTGGCCATCGTCGCCGAGATCGAAAGGAGAGGCGCCGTCCGCCAGGTCGTCCAGAGGCAGGTCGCCCGAGGTGAACGATGGCGTGTCGTCCAGGAGGAGCACCGCCTCTTCGTCGTCTCCGATGTCCAGGTCGTCCGAGCGGAAGGAACCGACGGCGGGCGGGGGCTTGGGTTGCTCGTCCTGGCCGCTCAACTCCGAGGAGAAGGGCACGTCCTCGATCTCGAACTCGTATTCGTCGTCGTCGTCGTCTTCGTACACGAAGTCGCTCGTGCCCACGGCGCTCGCATTCCCCAGGTCCGAGCTGAACGGGTCGGAGGACATGGCGGTCGCGACGGTCGCTGGCTGTGGTTTGGGGGCCGCGGGCATGGCCGGCGTCGCCACGCCGTAGGGTGGCTGGCTGCCGGGGATGATCCCCTGGCAGGCATCGGGTGGCAGGCTCTGGTCGTGGCCGTGGAACTCCTGGAAGGACTCGATGCCCATGTGGAGAATCTCGACCGGAGAGTCCTCCACCTTGGCGTCAAGGGGGAGCAGCACGGTGACCGAGCGGTCCGAGCCCTCGCAGACCCCCGAGACAGGGTAGGCTTGGAAGGGGCGGCGGACACCGGCCACGGGCCTGCCGTTGTCGGGGAGTTGGAACGTGCGGCCCTGCCGCCTGGCCTCTTCTCGTAGCTGTTCGATGAAGGCCGGCGTGGCGACCGTGCCCCGAGAGAGCAACCCGGTGGCGGCGAGGGCCACGTCGCGAATGCCCAGCGGATCGCCGAGCACGCCTCGAGGCGTGCCCGAACCCGTGAGCGAGACGGCCTGATCGATCGCGGGCCCGCGGACCGCGACGAAGCGACCGACCACGCCTCCGTGGACCTTTCCCAGGGCCAGGCCCACGGCGACCGCGGGACCTCGGGGCACCGAGCTGGCGTCTCTGAGCGAGCCGAACTCGAGCTGGAACGGTGGGGTCATCGCTTCGGATACCGAGCGTGCCACCGCGAGGGCAGCAGTGGCGGAGGGGAGCATCAGGATGGTGTGGGAGCCGAGGTCGTGGCGGACGGCGCCCTGTTCGAGGGCCGCGGCCGAGGCCTTGGCGAGGGCCGCGTGGAGTGCCAGAGGAACGAGCGAGTCCCCTTGCGATCGGGCTTCCTCGTAGGCGCGCTCCAACACGTCGCCTACCCGGAAGGCGACGACAGCCAGGTTCGTGGAACCCAGATCGGACCTGGGTACGACGAGCGTGGCCTGGGTACCCTTTTGCCAGGTCGACACCTTGATGTCGTCGTGGCGCCGGACCAACGCGATGAAGCCGCCGAGCAGATCGTAGAGCTGCAAGGCCGAGAGTAGATCCTGCACGGTGGACGACACGGCCTGAGCGAGCTTCGCATCGAGCAGCTGGCGCGCCTGCTTGCGGGGTATCCCCGCCTTTTCGAGGTCTCTTGCGCTGTGAGACTCTGCCAGGGACAGCAGGAACGCGGTGGCGACTTCGGGCTCCCTTGCGAGCAGGCGCCGCCGCCGTTCTTCACCCACCGGGATCGAGAAGCGCGACAGCACGCCAGCGGAGAACTGGGTGTCGGCGTGCTTCGGCTTGCCGGCACGGATGCGTTTCTCCAGGTCGGCGATGCCCTGCTCGATGAGCAGCAGGAAGCGCTCAACGAGATCCGCGTCACCGGGTATGCCCAGGACTCCCAGCAGCAGCTCGAAGGACGGTAGCCCCTGGTCGGACAGCCTGACGAGAGCGAGCTTGGACTCCAAAAAACGTTGGAGGAAGCGGGTGTGTTGCAGCTCGGGATTGACCTGCGTGGCCAAGCCGTATCCAGCGCTGATGCGGGCTGACAGTGACCACGAGACCTGTGCCAGGATCTCGCCCTGGCGCCGCTCGGCCAGCTCGGCCAGGGTCGAGAGACCCTGCTCGATGGTGCTCCCCGTTGTGCCCCCTGCCGTTCCACGGGGTCGTCGTCCCGACATCAGCCCGGCAGAGAGACGGGCGACCTCGAGCAGGACCAAGCCTGTGGCGCGAGGATGAACCAAGCCGGCTTCGAGGACGAGCCGGGCAACCACCGAGGCTAGGGGATCTGCGACCCAGTCCGCGGTTTCGTGCTCGGAAAACGACTCCTGGTCTTGGTCGGCCAGCGCTCGCTCGAGCGCGTTCGCGACGACGTTGGAGACGGGTTTTGCGAGCGCCGTGGTGCACGCGACGGCGAAGGCGTAGCGTCCGCCTTCTTCCTCTGCTTCGGCCCCGAGGTCCCAGAGGGGAGGGGCGTCGACGCAGACGTCTGGCGCGATGCGAATTACCTGTTCCGGCGTGACCACCAGGCGACACTGCTTTGTGATGGCGGCGAGCCTATCGACGATATCCATCGCTCTATGTTCCGGGTGGAAGTGAAGCGGAATTCTATCAGAGATCACGCTGCCCGTGGGCCTAAGGGGCTTTGGTGGCCTGATCGGGTGCGGGTGGCGTGGAAGCCGGACAGGCGGGCTCCAGTGGTGGGAGCTCCGGCGGTGAGGGGTCGAATCCGAGCTGTTGGAGCACCGCTTGGCGTTTCGCGGCGTCTGGGGGGGCGGGGAGCAGGAGGAAGAGCGGACGTCGCGGCCGTTCGTGTTGCTTCGCCTGTGGGAACGGGTGCACCTGGCCTTTTGCCCACGCCACCGTGTAGGTCCAGCGCTCCTGCGGTTCGTCGTGGGGGGGGAAGATCAGGCTACAGGCGATGGCTTCGACACAGCCGTCGGGTGTGTCTGTGTTCTCGTCGCCGTGGGCTCGTGCGTGCGAGACGTTTCCTGCCGGGGCGATCTGGAGGTCGAGGGTGATCGCGGCGGGTGGCGCGGAAAGGTCGAAACACGTGCCGAAGCGCGGGGCGCTCTCGTGCAGGACGGAGAGGAACGAGGAGGTGTCGAGGTACGAGGGCAGCGCTCGGTAGTCTTCCGAAGGATCGTCGCCTGCCAAGCAAGGAACTGCGAGCATCAGGAGTAGTGTCAGCGCGTTCACGGCGAGGACCCCTCGGGAGCGAGGTACCCTCGGTGGTGTTGATGCTGGAGGACCACCGTCGTGGGGGAGCTGCCGTCCGCCAGCGAGGTGGTGGCCTTGACGTCGAACTCCCAGGTGAAGGTAGAACGGGCGATCGCGATGTCTTCCGTACGGACCCAGACGTCTCCCGAGGCTTGGCCGGTGAGACGGTAGTGCGCCGTGTAGTCGGGCCCACGATCGAGCCCGCGTCCCGTGGCGGGACCTCGATAGCCAAAGTGCCAGCAGCTGCCATGGTCGGGGCAGGGCTGGGGCTCCTCGAGGCTCCACTCGAGATCCAGGCCGACGATCATGCCCTGGCCATCCTCGAGGAGGAAGGGCAGGTTGCTGCGCTGGCGGGTGGTCTCGCCGGGCTCGATCTCCGGAAGCCGGGGAGAGAGGGCTGGCCAGAGCGGTATCATCAGGTCGGCGTCGCGCCCTGTTCCGACCGCGTGCTCGAGGGCGTCGAGGGCAAGGATCTCGCCGTTCCCGAAGCTGCGCAGCTCGATGGAGATACCGCCGAGATCGATGGGCTCTCCGTTCCTGGCGACGCCCTCGAAGGTCACGCGGTCGCCAAGCGAGCCATCGCGGAAGCTTCGAGCGGGTGCGCGCTCCAGCGTGCCCGCCCAGTGGCGCTGGAACGGTTCGGCCCAGGGTGACGGAAGCTCGTTGCCGTCGGGCTCGAACATCCTGGTCTCGAAGCGAGACCACAGGTCGAAGTGGTGTGACACCGTGGCCCCTTCGGTCGCGTCGTTCCTCGAACCCACGTGCGCGCAGCCGGGCGACTGGGCCCCACTCAGCATCGCGACGACGAGTCCGACCTGGCGGTAGTGCGGCAGGGGAGGCTAGCTCCTTGCCAGGGCCGTGAGGCGCTGTTCTTCGAGCAGCACCACGCGCTTGTCCTCGGTGAGGATGAGCCCGTCTTTGCGAAGGTCCAAGATGGCGAAGCTCACGGTCTCTCGGGAGGCGCCGATGAGGCTGGCCATCTCGCGGTGAGTGAGCTTGAGGTTGAGGATGGTACCGCGAGCGTCGCGTACACCGAAGCGACCCTGGAGGTCGAGGAAGAGGGACGCGAGCCTGGCGTGTGCCGTCTTGAACAGCAGGCTGTCGATTCGCCTCTCGAGGGCGCGCCGGTGGTCCGCCACCTGGCGCGTCACCATCATGGCGAGAGGGGGGTGTACCTGCATGGCGCGCAGGAAGGCTTCGGCTGGAATGCTGTAGATCGTGGCTTCTTCGAGCACTTCGCAGGCGGTCTCGTGGGGGCGGGAGCCTGCTCCCAGCAGGATGAGCGCGGTCTCGCCGAGGAGCTCGTTGCGTTGGTAGAGGTGCAGCGTGAGATCGTGTCCTGTTTCGGAAATCCGGGCGGTCTTGATGAGCCCTGCTCGGACGATGAAGGCGTGCCGTACAGGGTCGCCTGCCTGCCAAACGTTCTCGCGCTTGCGCAGCTCGCGCTCCTCGGAGGCGCGCTCCAGGCGGTCGCGTTCGGAGAGGGGTAGGCCGGAAGTGAATGGATTCTGTTTGAAGAACCAGGACTTGTCGCGTGGCATCTAGGCCTCAGGATGCTGCCCACGGCGTGCGCTCTCGAGCAGACCGGGTGATGAGCGAACCAGCACTCGTCAGGAGGAATATAGGCTCCTGACCAGGAGGTCAACCAGTGGTCACCGCCGTCGTCCCCGCAGCGGGCGCTTCCCGACGCATGCGCTATCCCAAGGCGCTGCTGGAGCTCGAGGGTGAGTGGCTCGTGACCAGACTCTGCCTCGCTCTCCAGGTCCACTTCCATCCGGTCGTTGTCGTGGTGGGTTGGTGCGGCGGGGCTGTGCAGGCTCGTGTCCCCGACGGAGTCGTGGTCGTCCGCGCAGAGTCCTGGTGGCGGGGTTCCCAGGCCGAGAGCGTCCGCACGGGCCTCCTGGTGAGCCCCCCAGGCCCCGCGCTCGTCCAGCCGGTCGATGTCCCGCTGCCTTCCGACGAGGTCTTCCGACGTCTGCTGGGGTCCGGCGGACCGGCGGTTCCCTGTTGGAGGGGTCAGCGTGGGCACCCCGTTCTCCTCTCGGCTGCAGATGCCGAGGGGCTCCGGGCTGGGATCCCGGCCCACGGGCTTCGAGAGGTGCTGGCGGATGCCAAGGAGATCGAGGTGGACGACCGCTCCGTTGTTTGGAACCTCAACCATCCCCGCGCGCTCGCGCGCTGGCTGAGGCAGCGCTCACCGCCACACCACCCTCGGCGTGAACCGGCACTGTCGACCCGATAGGGGATGGTCCCGGGCGCGGGCATCGTCTCGCCGGCGCCTGCCCCTGGTGAACAGATGGCCGACCTGACCAGCTGGTGTCGTGGGTGTGATTCCCTCTGTGGGCTGTTGGCCGACACCGAGCTCGGCCGCCTCGTGAGTGTTCGTGGCGATCCCGAGCACCCTGTCTCCTCGGGGCGGGACTGTGCGTTCGGGAACGATGCAGCTTGGCGAATCGGCCGCGAGGATCGTCTCCTCCTCCCAACCCCGGGGCGCTCTTCCACGCCGCAGGATCACCTCGGCTGGGAGACTGCGCTGGCCGATGTCACCGGTCGGCTGGCAACGGTCATCGAGCAAAGGGGCGAGCGCGGAGTGGGGGTGCTGCTGGGTGGCGCTGCTGCACGCAGCCAGAGACTGACCTGGGCCCTCGAGGAGCTCCAGCGGTCCGTGGGGCCCATCCAGTTGTTCTCCCATGCCGCCGGAAACACGGCTCCCCTCCTACAAGCGTCAAGGCAGCTGCTGGGCCGTGCGACGAGCATGCGCGCCGACCTCGCGCGGACGCGCCACGTGTTGCTCCTGGGCGGCAACCAGCTGGCGGAGGGCAGCGCGCCTGGCCATGCAGGTCACGCCCTTGTCCACCGCATCGACGCGGGTGCCCAGCGTGCTGACCTCCATCTCACGGTCGCCGATGCTCGCGGAACGGCACTCACTCGCCGTGCGCACGCACACCTCCCCATCCGCCCGGGGACCGAGTTGTACCTCGTGCTCGGCATCTGCTCCGCGATGCTCCGCAGCGAATGGTGGGACCGCCACGACGTGGCTGAGCGCACTTTGGGCTTCGAGGCGCTTCGTGCCGCCCTCGAGCCCTGGACCGTCGCTCGTAGCGCCGAGCTCTGTGGGATCGGTCGGGCCGACATCACCGCCGAAGCGCTCCGTTTCTCGCGCGCTTCGACTGCCGTGGTGCACGCCGGTGTACAGGCCTGGGGTACGCCGTGGAGCACACTGACGGCTTGGGCGACCATGGTGCTTCAGGCTCTCACGAGCAACCTGCTCGCCCCCGGGGGATTGTACGCACACCCCGCTACCTCCAACCTCGACTCGGGCCTCGTAGCGCACCCCGCGTCCGACCTGCCGTCCGCGATTCGAGCGGGACTGGGCGCGCTGGTATGTATCGAGGCCGACCCCCTGACGGAGCTGGCGGATCCCGACGGGCTCGCGCAGCTCTTGGAGGGGCTGGACTGCCTCGTGTGCCTCGACCGCTCCCCTCACGACACCGCCCGGATGGCACATTGGGCTCTGCCTGGCACGCACTACCTCGAGCAGTCCGAGCTCGGTTTCGCCGATGCCTGCGATCGTCACTGGGTGCAGTGGACTTCCGGCTTGGTGGTGCCGCCCGGAGAATGTCGAACATACGAAGCCGTGGTCCGAGATCTCGCCGTGCGCGTCGGCGGCACTCGCTGCGCTGGGCCGGGGCGTGGTGTGTTGGCCGGCCTTGCGAGGCCCTCTCGGGCACCCTCCGCTCGCGAGCGCCGCGTGCTCGCAGCGTCCGCTCGCGACCTGGGGATCCCCCTTCCACGGCTCCTCGCCGCTGCCTCCCCAGGCCTCTCGCGGACCGCGGACCGGCAGCGTGGCCTGGATGCAGGGTCGGTGGACCGTGCGACCTGGTCGGTGACCCACCCCCACGGCCGCATCGAGCTGGCCTCGAGGGCGATGGTGCAGGCCCTCGCCGCTCACGTGCCCGCCCTGCCAGGCGCTACCTATCCACTCTGGCTGATGACCAGTGCCCGTCGTGATCCCGCGAGAGGGCCCTGGGAGCGGCGCGACGGCTCGCGCGAGACCACGGTAGCCCTGCACCCTGACCTCGGACATGCCGAGGGTCGGCAGGTCAGGATATCCACCGCTCACGGCTCGGTGATAGCGTGTGTTCAGCCGGATCTTCGTCTCCGGCCAGACACGGTGGATCTTCCCGTGGGCCAACCAGGTCACCCCTTGGCCTTGGTGGACTCCACGCACCGCGACCGCTGGTCGGGGACCTGCTGGACGGACGGTCAACCCTGCCGCGTCGAGCCGGTCTCCTGATCTCCGCTGTCACCGAAGCCGCTTGCCCACAGCCCCGCGTAGGCTCCCTGCTTCTTCAGCAACTCCGTGTGGGAACCGATCTCCACGATCTGACCGTCCTCCATGACGGCTATGCGGTCCGCCTGGGTGACGGTGGAGAGCCGATGGGCGACCACGAGCACCGTGCGCTGGTCGAGCAGGCGCGAGACGGCGACCTGGACAAGGCCTTCCGTCACGCTGTCGATGCTGGCGGTGGCTTCGTCGAGGATCACCACGGGGGTGTCGCGCACCAGGGCTCTCGCGAAGCCCAGCAGCTGCCCTTGGCCAACGGAGATGCCCTGGCCGTGAGCGCCGAGGCGATGTTCGTAGCCGCCTTCGAGAGCCCGGATCAACTCGTGGGCCTGCGCTAGCTTCGCAGCGGCCTCCACCGAGCCATTCCGTGCGGTCTCTTCCTTGGACTGAACGCCCTCGGCCCCCTCCCCGCCCTTGGCCGCCAGAGGACGGCCGAGGGCAATGTTGAAGCTCACGCTCTCGGGGAAGAGCTGAACGTCCTGTAGGACCGGTACCACCGCTGCGTGCAACGCCTGGCGCGAGAGGCTGGACAGCTCGGTGCCGTCGATTCGGATGGAGCCTCGATAGTCGCCGTAGGCACCAGTCACCAGGCGCGTGAGGGTGGTCTTGCCGCAGCCTGTTGGACCCACGAGCGCCACGACCTCACCCGTCTTCAACTCCAGATCGATGCCCCGCAGGATGTCGGGCTGGTCACGGCCGTAAGCGAAGCGCAGGCCCTCGATCTGGATGTGGCCCTGCGGTGCTGTCGTGGGATGCACTCCTTCCCGGGGTCTGGGTTGGATGTCGAGCAGCTCCGCGATGCGGTCCATGGCAGCGATCGCCCGCTGGATCACGGAGATCTTGGAAGAGATCTCCCTGAGCGGCTGAAAGAGCCGCTGCAGGTATTGCAGGAAGGCCACCAGCACGCCGATGGAGACGTCGTAGCCGAGCTTGGAAGAGGCGTACCAGAGCAGGCCTGCGGTGCAGATGGCGCTCGCTCCATCGACGGTGGCGTACATCGACGCATCCCAGACGTTGGCGGTCACCGTGGCATGGCGGTAGCGCTCGTTGCGCTCGGCGAACTGCGCGAGACTGGCTGGCTCGGCACCGAAGAGCTGGATGACCTCGAGCCCGTCGATGCGCTCCGCCATGTAGGCGTTGGATGCCGACAGGGCCGCGCGAACCTCGATGTAGAGCTTGCGCAGCTGTCGTCGGCAGAGCTCCACGACTCCCAGTAGGGGCGGTGCCAGCAGGAGCAGCAGCAGCGTCAGCTGGGCATCGATGAGCAGCATGGCCACCAGTGCACCGATCATGACCAGCAGGTCCATGCCGATGGTGACCACGCGCGAAGTCAGGGTCTCCCCCAAGGCCTCGACGTCGCTGGTCAGGCGGGTGAGCAGGCCCCCCGTCGCGGCACCGTCGTGGTAGCTCTGGGGCAGGTCGGTGGCATGGCGGAACAGCTGTGCCCGCAGCCGCAGGATGGTCCGCTGCCCGCCATGGGCGAGTGCGAGGGTGGACCCCAGGTCCAGGAGCATCCAACCGAGAACCGCCGCCATGTAGAGACCCAAGACGGTCCCCAGCCCCTCGAGCTCACCCCCGATGACGTGGTCGTCCAGGGCCCGCCGGACCAAGGCGGGTTGCGCCAGTGACAGGGCCGCCGCGACGGGGGTGACCAGGATGGCCACGAGGTACAGGCGCCTGTCAGGACGGGCGAAGGGCAGCAGCCGTAGCAGCAGATGCCAGTCCCGGAGGCCGGGTTTGGTGGGGTACGCGCCGCTCACGGGCCGCCTCCCCGTTCCTTTTGCTGGGCTCGCCACGCGTCGCGGTAGGGGCCGGGGCGTTGGATCAGGTCGGCATGGCTGCCGACGTCTGCGAGCCGGCCTTGATGCAGCACCAGCACCTTGTCGGCATGGGAGAGCACACCAAGGCGGTGGGAGACCACCACCACCGTGGACCTGCCGTGTCGAGTGCCCGACGAGCGGGACCGTATGGCCGACACCAGCCGCTGCTCGGTGTCGTGGTCCACGGCACTCAAGACGTCGTCCAGCAGGAGCAGGTCGAAGTCGCGGCAGAACCCGCGGGCGAGCGCGACGCGCTGGCGCTGCCCTCCTGAGAGGGTCACTCCCCGCTCGCCCACGACGGTGTCGAGGCCGTCGGGAAGGCGGTCGAGATCGGGGCCCAGGGCCGCCTCGCGGGCGGCGGTCGCGACACGGTCCTCCAGGTCATCGCGCTCCATGGAGATATTTCGCGCGATCGTTGTCGTGAAGAGGAAGGGCACCTGCGGCACCACCGAGGTGCGGGCGCGGAGGTCGGCCAGGTCTATGTCCAGGAGGTCCACCAGCCCTCCCGCACGGTCCTCGACCATCACCTGGCCCCTGGGCGGGTCGTGCAAGCGGGCCAAGAGATCGAGCAGGGTGGACTTGCCAGCTCCCGTGCGACCGAAGATCCCTACGATGGAGCCAGGCTCGATGCGGGCGTTGATGTCACCCAGGGCCTTGATGTCGGGGGTGGATGGCCAAGAGAAATCCAGGCCACGGAGCCGGAACCCCAGTGCTCCCGGAGCCAAGGCTGGGGCGGTGGACTCGGTCGAGGGCTCGAGCGTCGGCAGCTCGAGGATCTCGAAGATGCGCTCGAGGCTTGCACGACCCCGCTGGATGATGGCCACCAGCCAGCCGAGTGAGCGCAAGAAGGGCAGCAGAAAGAGGAGGAAGGCGGACAGGGCCACCAAGTCGCCCACGCTCACCGTGCCCTCGGCCACCTGATCTGCACCGATCAGCAGCAGCAGGAAGAGCGCCAAGCCGGCCGAGAAGGCCAATAGTGGCTGCACGACCGCTGCCAGGGTGGCCACCTTCAGGACGGTGCGAAGGTATCGACCGTTGTGCACGTCCATGCGCCGACCGAAAGCCTCCTCCCCGCCGTAGGCCTGGATCGTCGAGACCCCCTGCAGGCTTGCCAGGACGAAGTCTGACAGACTGGACAGCTGCTGCTGCATCGTGCGGGTGAGGGGGAGCAGCGTGCGGATGGCGCCGGAGGCGACCAAGGTGGCCAGGAACACGGGCACCAGACAGGCGGCGGTGAGCACCGGACTCAAGCCGATCATGGCCCGGCCCGTGAGGACCAGCGCGATGCTGACGTTGAAGACCTGCAGCGTGCCAAAGCCCACCAACGCGCGGACCAGCGTGATGTCGTTGGACGCGCGGCTGACCAAGTCCCCGGCACCGTGCTCCCTCAGCCCATCCCTACGGAGCTCGAGCACGTGGGCCAGGATGTCGTTGCGGAGGTCGTTCTCGATGTTGCGACCGGGAGTGAAGAGCAGGGCCCTGGACAGCGTGCGCACGGCGATGACGGCGAATCCCATGCCGGCGATGAGCAGCGCAGCCGCCAGCACCGCCTCGTCGTCTCCCGAACGAAGGGCGTCGGTTCCGCGACCCAGCTCGAGGGGGATGCGCACGGCGAGCCAATTCGTGAGCCCGAGGCACGCGAGCCCTCCGAGGTACCAAGCCCAGTAGCGAAGCGCGTAGAGCCGGAACAGGCGAAGAATGGCCGTCAGGGAGCCTCCTCGGAGGCGTCGTTTGGGAGGAAGGGGTCTTCTTCCCCGGGCTCCCAGGAGATGTCGTCGTAGTCGTCCAGCGGCTGCTCCCCACCGAGATCGGGTTCCGCCGGCCAACCGTGATCCGTCGGGGGATCCTCTTCGAGATCGTCCCAGTCGTCGTCTTCGGGTTCACCGGGAGCTTCGTCCAGCCAGTCCTCGTCTTCGTCGTGGTCCTGGAGATCTTCGGGCCAAGCGTCCGGCACCGGATCTGGAGGTGGACGTCGGACAGCCGGCACAGGCTCGGGTGGTGGAGGTGCGGCGGGCTGGTCCGGGAGGCGCGTCACGAGCTAGGAAGGCTCCTAGGTGGGCTGTCCGTCGCGGATGGAGGACTGCTCGCGCAGGCGGTTGAGAGCCTCGCGCTCGATCTGACGAACGCGCTCGCGGGAGAGGCCCATTTCCTTGCCAACTTCGGACAGCGTGCGGAACTCGCCGTCGTCGAGTCCGTAGCGACGGATGAGCACGAAGCGCTGCCGCTCGGTGAGGACGTCCTTGAAGGCCAGGTGCATGCGGTCGAGCTCTTGGGCTTGGATAGCCTCGCCGTCGGGTTGGGTGGCGTGCTCGTCGGAGAGAAAGCGCTCGAGGGGACGAGGGCGGGGCCCATCGTCAACGGGCTGCTCGAGGGAGATGGTGTTGCCCTGGGACAGCAGCAGCTCGGCCCGTTCCTTGTCGATACCCACTTCGTCGGCCAGGTCGGAGGTGGAGTACTCCATTCCCGCCGCTTCGAAGCGCTTCATGGCCTTGCGCAGGTTGCGCGTCTGCTCGACCGCACAGCCAGGGAGGCGCACGGGCCGGCCCGTGTGATCGATGGCGCGGGTCATCTGCGCACGCACCCACCAGCGGGCGTAGGTAGAGAAGCGGATGCCGCGGTCGGGGTCGAAGCGCTTGGCGGCGCGGAGGAGCCCAATGTAGCCTTCCTGGACCAGGTCTTCTTCGTCCATGAAGGGACCGGCGAGCTTGCGCGCTTCGCCGTGGGCGATGCGCCTCCCACTCATGGCCAGGCGCCAGCGTAGGTCCTCGGCAGCCTTCCACGCCCCCACCGCCTTGCGGGCGTAGGGCTTGAGGGAGGGCTCTTGTTTTGCGGCGACCTCGACGGCGCGCACGGCCTCTTCGAGGCGGTCCACCGCGCCAGCGCGAGTGCGCTCCGCCCGCTCGGGGCGACGCGAAAGGATGTCCTCGGCTTGGTCGATCCCAGCGATCGCCTCGCGCGCAGCCTGCTCGGCCTTGCGGATTTCGCGGGCGATGGCCTTCTCTTCTTCGGCCGTGAGACGTTCTGAGCGACCCTCGCCCTGGCGGTTTAGATCCGACCCGGAGTTGAAGTGCAACATGTCCGGGTTGCTCCTTGCTTGACGATATGCATCCTGGAAGCGTTCTTCTTCGCTGTTACTGGACGAATTTCTCGGACCTGTTAGGCTAGACTTGACAGGTTTTCGATGAAGATGGATCGTCCAGTTGCGAGGAGTCGAGTCGAAAGACAGACGAAGAACCCCGAGTGACCCGGGGCTCTTCCTGATATGGCGCGGAATTAAACGCTAGATTGGGTACTTTGTCAAGTCGATTCGTACGAGCAAGCGATGTTTTGTGTGCGCCGTTGTGGCTCGGGCGACAGAACTCGCCTTTTCGCCACCTTCAGCGGGAATGTCTAACTTTGTCTCGTCGCGCGCGGTCGGCGACGGTTCGGCACTGACCGGCTGGAAACGGGGGGGACGGTTCCTGTAGGATGGCGGGGATGTTCGAGTCCATCCTCACCATCCCCGCAGCGAGCGCCCAGGAAACCGCGCACTCTCTTGGCTGGTTCGGGCCCGATCTGGACACGGGGTTCCTGCTGTTCGCACGGGTGCACAGGCGGGAACACACTGGGCGAGCGCCACCCCCTGCCAGGCACAATCCCATCTCGTACGAAGAGCTCGCCCGTACCGTCTACAAGCTCGCGGGCTCGTGCGATCTGGAAGGGTACCGGGGTCTCTTCCTGGCCGGTGGCGAGGCCGGAGCGGTCTTCGGCGATTCGGCCGATGACTACCTGAGCAGGCGCACGGTGGAGGTCCTCGAGGAGGCCTTGGTGACCATCGGCGCTCACCTGGCCAGCCAGCCCCGCTACCACGGCGTTCGCCTGGACTCCGAAGACCGGCTCTTCATGCAGGTTCGGCGTACCGGTAACCAGCTGCACGAGATCGACATCGGCACGGTAGCGCGCATGGGAGCAGTGGTACGCCTGGTCGAAGCGCCGTATCAGTCATAGCGCTCGGCGGCGTGGTGGGGGATCTCGAGGCTCGGGACACGCATGAGGGGTCGAAGCATCTCTCTGCCGCCATGCGGGCGTGGGATGGGCGGTGCCTGGAGCGTGCCGGGCCGACAGATCCGCTCGAAGCCGGCGCGAAGCAGCGGAGCCGGATCCTCGAGGTCCGTGGCGCAAGCGGCCAGCCAAGGCGTCCAGGGACCCAGTGTGCCCTGGAGCTCCTCCAGGTCAGCGACCGGGTGCACGGGTAGAAAGCCGGGGAG
>CAZVHW010000130.1:0-15059 GCA_964626835.1 uncultured Enterobacterales bacterium | reverse complement strand
GATGTCGTTCGCCCCCCAGATCTGGGCGCCCTCGACGGAGCGGGCACCCAGCAGTGCGTCGTACAGCCCCGCTACGTGACCCTCCCCCAGGCTGCGGGCCATGAGCCAGTCGTCGACGCCCACCAGCAGGTGCACCGCGACGATGATCACCACCAGGCCGGTCGTGACGGGCGGGAAGCGCACGAAGCGCCTGACCAGGCGTTGGCGAACCAGTTCCTGCACCGGGGGTGCCGATAGCGGAGCGGAGGGTGCGGGGGGCCCGCCCACTGTGGGGTGATGGGGTGGTGGGGGCTGCATCAGGGGGAGCCGAGGAGGTAGAGGAGGACGAAGCCCACTACGATGCCCACCGCGAAGGCACAGAGCAAGGCCGCGAGGCCTAGGAGTGGCCGACGCCAGCGACGGGTGGCGGAGGGAGGAGCGGTGGGTTCGACCTCGACCAGCGTGCCCCGGTCGCGGAAGACTTGGGTGACGGAGACGTCCCGGGCTGGGAGTGGGCGGTCCGAGAACGCCCGCATTCTGCCTGGGATCGCCCCCGCAAATGGCAGGGGATCGGGGAGACCTTCGAGCAGCAGGGCCCGCACTCCGTCCGCTGGATGGCCTTCGTTGCCGTGAAAGCGGGCGGGTGACGCAGCGTGGTCGAGTGGGGCCAGGATGCGGGCGAGGAGCTGCGTACGGCGGCCCAGGTGGTCCCCGTGGGTAGGCAGGGCACCGGTACCCTCGTTGACCGCTTGGGTGGGCTCGTGGGGGGCCTCGCGTGTGACCTCACCGGCCGAGCCGGCCGAGCCGCTCCAGCTGATCTGGCTGCCGGTGCTCTCGGTCTCGGGGCCGAGCGGTGGGGAGAGCTCGTCCATGCGTCCACGGGTGCCCCGGAAGTGCTCCACGAGGATGCGCAGCTCCGTGGGCTCTTGTGGAATGGAGGACACCTCGCCAGCTGCGATGACTGCGAGCTCGTCTCGCAGCTCTTCCTCGTCGTGACCCTCCAGGTGTTCGGCCAGCAGATCGCGCAAGGCTTCGGTGCTGGCGGGGGCCACCTCGGGTAGGAGGAGACCGCTGTTCGTCCCCGCCAGGGTGCGGCCCAGGCGGATGAGGGCGGCGAGGTCTTCCTCGGGGTGGGCCTGGCGCTGGCTGACGCCCACCAGGGTGGCGTAGCCGCCCTCGCCCAATACGACGCGCTTGGACTTGACGTTGCCATGTACGCGCTCGGCTTCGTGCAGGGCCACCAGCCCATCGCAGCAGTCCAGCAACACGAGGGCCACGTGGAAGGGGGTGAGCAAGGCGCCCAGGCGGTTGAGGGGTGCGCCGCGGGGCCGACCTTCGAGCCAGATGGGCTCTCCCTGTACGCGACCCGAGAGGATTCGGGGTGCCAGCGAGGGGTGCAGTGGGCCCTCGGGCGGAGGTAGGCCGGGCCAGAGGGTGAAGCGCTGGTCGGGTTGGTCCGGGTCGGCGAGCTCGAGCACGGCGCGGCCGCGCGTGCGTTCGCGGGTGGCCACCACCTCGAGGGTGCGGATCTTCTGGCGATCGCTGGACAGCGTCAGTCTCCGTCGAGGTGGTCGGGGGGCGGGGGCTCGTGGGGGAGCTGGAGGGTCTCGAGCAAGCGCTGCAGGAGGCGGGCGTGAAGCTGTAGCTCCCCGCGGGGAGTCTGGAGCTGAACTATCAGCAAGTAGCCAGGCGTGCGCGCGACCCAGGCGGTGAAGTCGGCTTCCTGGGGGCCATGTCGACGCACGCCCGTCAGCGCGATGGCCCGGCGGCCAGCCAGCACGATCTCGTGTTGGTGGGTGGCGTATGTCTTCATGCCCAGCTTGCGGCCCAGCTCTCCAATCACGCCTTCTGCCACCAGGTCCAGCGGCAGTCGCTCACCCCCGGGGCCGACCCGTAAGAAGTCGACGGTGAGAACAGCTCGCGGCGGATCGGGGGACAGGGCCACGTGGTGGCTGCCGAGCAAGCGGCGGTTGTGCGTGATCTCCCAGCCTGGTTCGATCGAGAAGCAGACGCGGCCCGTGGCGTGGTCTTCCACCTGCTGCACGGCCTTGGGGCAACCCGGAAGGAGCAGCAGGAGCAGCGGGATGGCGACCAGGCGCAGCTGGTGGCCTAGCGTGGCCTCGAGCCGCATCCAGGTGGCCCAAGGCGGGTTACTGCCTCTTTCTTCGTCGTCACGTGACTGGGTGGAACGGCATGGCATCTCTACGCATCTATCAAGGCAAGCAGCTGCTCATCGAGTCCCGCCTGGGTCAAGGACGTTTCTTGGTCGGTCGGGCCGACAGCTCCGACCTCGCGCTGCCGGACGAGCGGGTCAGCCGCACACATTGCTACATCGAGCGGCAGCGTGACGGTACGCTGCTGCTGGTAGACCAGTCGCGTCATGGCACCTATGTCAACGACGTGAAGGTCGAGCGCGGCATCGTGGGCAACGGCGACCGTATCGCCGTGGGCAACTTCGACCTCGAGGTCGTGGTCGGCGATGCTCGTGAAGCGGCCCCAACCGCCCAGGCCCTGCGCGACGCCTCCCACGAACAGCTGCTCTGCGCCGACGACGAAGGGATAGGCGTCGTCAAGCTGGCCCTGCAGGTCTACGAGGGCCCCGTGGCCGGTCAGTCCCTGCCGCTACCCGCGGTGGATGTCACCGTTGGGGCCCAGGGCAGCGACCTGGTGCTGGACGATCCCGCGCTCCTGCCAGACCACTTCCGCCTGCTGGTCAACCGCGGCCGGGTCATCGTGAAGCCCGAGGCGGGTGCGGTCACGGTGGACCGTGAGCGGGTGCGGGGCTTGTTCCCGCTGTTGCCGGGTGAAGGCTTCGAGGCGGGCCACAGCGAGCTGCGGGTGGTCCCCATGACCGACCACGAGTCCGCCGAGGCCGACACGTTCGGAGCGATGCTCGGTGCAAGCCCCGCCATCAGGCGAGTCTTCGGACTGCTGCGGCGCATGGCTCCCCACCCCGTGCCGGTGTTGCTGCAGGGCGCGAGCGGAACAGGCAAGGAGCTGGCAGCCAGGGGGCTGCACGACTCGAACCCCACTCGGCGGGGCGCCTTCGTAGCCGTCAACTGCGCGGCCATCGGCCCCACCCTCTTCGAGTCCGAGCTGTTCGGCTACGAGAAGGGCTCGTTCACCGGCGCCGCCGAGCGCCGCGATGGTGCCTTCCACGCCGCCGATGGCGGAACCATCTTCTTGGACGAGATCGGGGAGATCCCCCTGGCCCTGCAGGCCAAGCTGCTGCGGGCTCTCGAGAGCGGCGAGGTGCGGCGGGTCGGGGCGAACATGCCCACCTTCCCCGATGTGCGAGTGGTGGCCGCGACCAACCGCGACCTGGTCCGCGAGGTCGCCGAGGGCGCCTTCCGGGAAGACCTCTACTTCCGCCTGGCCGTGCTCACCGTCTACTTGCCGTCCCTGCGTGACCGCCCGGAAGACATCCCGGTGCTCTGCGCGGCCCTGGGTCGCGCGATGTCCGTTCCCCTCGAGGTGGACGCCAAGGCCATGGGCTTGCTGCAGTCCCACCCCTGGCCTGGCAACGTACGCGAGCTGCGCAACGTGCTGATGCGGGCCTTCGTGCTGCACGGTCCCTCCGTGGACGACAAGTCCCTGAGCTTCACCCCGGCGTTCAACACCGAAGACGACAGCCCGCTCACCGGCGACGGAGGCGTGTACGAAATCTCCCGCCAGAACGAGCTCGCGGTGTTCCGCAACGCCCTGGCCAAGCACGGGGGCAACCGCGCTGCGGCAGCCCGCGAGCTGGGGCTGCTGCGCACCACCTTCCTGTACAAGTGCCGGCGCCTGGGGTTGGCCAGCTAGCGCGGGGCCCCTACCGCCCCGGCGCTTTCCCCAGCTCCGCCTCACGGTTCATCCCGCGCTCTTCCCACGCCGAGACCACCTGCGTGCGGCGCAGGGTGCGGCCGATCTGGCCCGAGAGCGAGGTGTCACCGATGGCGGGCTGGGCCTTCAGGCCCTCGATGACAGCGCGGATCTCGGCCAGGTCCTCGTCGTCCGGGTTCACCACCTCGGCGGCCTCGACGGCGTCGAGGGCCTCGCCCAGCGCTTCCTCGCGGAGGATGTGGTTGGTCTCGAGGATCGCGGTCTTGAGGGACTCGGCGTAGGTGTAGATCGCGGCGCCCTTGGCCAGCAGGCTGGTGTCGCCGGCGAGCAACTCGCTCCAGTAGGCGCCGGTCGCGGTCTCTTTCTGCTCGAAGGTCACCGCGTCCTTGTAGCGGACGCGCACCGTGATGACGGGGTCCTCTTCGAGCAGGTCGGGGGCGCAGGTGCGGATCTGGTTGTAGAACACCATCGTGTCGTTGGGGGCGATGTGCTGGGGATCGATCTCGAAGGGATCCGGGCTGTAGCCCTCGCCCGAGAACTTCACGATCTCGAACCCGGCGGGCAGCTCCAGCTCCAGCTGTACGTCGCGACCTGCCACGCCCATGGTGCTCACGAAGCGCTCCGAGAACATCTTCCACGCCTCGTCGGTGCTGTCCACGAACACCGAAGCCCCCTTGCCGGCGTCGGTGACTTGGTCCATCAGGGCGTCGTAGTAGGTGGCCGGGGAGCCCACGCCCACACCCACCAGGTAGATGCCCTCACCGTTGTTGTCATCGGCCTGTTCGGCGATGAGATCCAGGGAGGTGATGCCGACGTTGGCGCCACCATCGCTGATGAGCACCACGCGGTTGATGCGGTCGGGGGAGTAGGCGTTGTTCGCCAGCTGGTAGCCCATGCGCAGGCCGTCGTAGAGATCCGTGCCACCGGTGGCCTGGACTCCCGCCACGGCATTGTACAAGCTCAGGTCGAGCAGCCCCTGGTGCTCGTGGTTCTCGAGCAGGACCGAGTTGGAGGTGTTCCAGGTGACCAGGGAGACGATGTCCCCGGTGCGGAGCTTGCTGGTGGCGGCGAAGACCACCTGTTGGGCCACTTCCAGGGGCGTGCCGCCCATGGAGCCCGAGGTGTCCAGGACGAAGGTGATGTTCATGGGCGCCCGGTCCTCGTTGGCCAGCTCCGGTGCGCTCACGGCGATCTGTAGCAGCCAGTCCTCGTCGTTGTCCTCGTCCATCGGGGCCAGCTGGAGGTCCAGAGCCAGCTCGTCCGGCTCGGCCGGCTCGTAGGCGAAGTCGTAGTAGTTCATGAACTCCCAGGTGCGGATGCTCACGTAGCCCAGCCCTGCCCATTCCCCGAGCACGGCGGCCCGTACCTGGGACGCGCTGGACATGGAGTTCGAGTCGTCCGGCGACATGTAGAGCACCACCGGGGTCTCGTCGTCGCAGTCGTCCTCGACGGCCGTGTCCGTCTGGCCGCTGTCCTCGAGCCCCGTCTCCGATGGCCCCGTGTCCACGGCGTCGGTGTCGGTGTCCGTGTCGGTGTCGGCATCGGTGTCCGTGTCGGTGTCAGACTCGGGGTTCGACCGGCTGTCGTCCCCCCAGCCCCCGCTGCCGCCATCCAGGCTGCGCTCCCCCGAGGCACAGGCCAGCGCCAGGCCAAGGCCCAGCGCGGTGATCCAGAACAGGGGTGAACTCGCTCGGTTCCGCCTCATGTGTCCTCCTCTCCCTGACCCGTGCGCGCGCGTGCACCCGGATCTGACTGTCACCGGGTGTCACGCAAGATCCGGGCCTCGGGCGATGGTGCCCATGGGGACGGGAAGCCGTCAGGGAGCGGCTCGACAGGGGCGGCGGAACCGCGACACGGGGATCAGTGCTACTCCCCCCCCAACACCTCTTGCATGGTGGGCCCGTCGGTCTCGAGGGCGCCGCTGGTTTCCTCGATCTTCAACCCACCGGTGCGGGCTTGATCGGTGGTGAGGTCGTACGCGCCCAGCAGCCAAGCCATGACCAGGCCCTCGCAGGCGGGTTCGCGGTTGAGCATGGTCGCGCCCTTGCCCGCCCCCGTGTAGATCTCCATGTGTTTGTTGCCGCGAGCCTGCGCGTCCAGCAGCAGGGCGGACTTGGCGGAGTAGGGGTCGTCGTTGCTGACCACGAACAGTACCGAGCGTTCGCCCCATACCTTGAGGGCCGCGTCGGCCCGGATGCCGTGGATCTTGAGCCCGGGGGAGAGCAGCACGGCGTTGGTCGCGTCCGCAGCCTGGGCCCCGGCGGTGAGCACCAGGTTGGCGCCGAGATCGGCCCCGACAAGTAGAATCTCGGTCGCTCCCTGCTGGCGTAGGTAGGCCAGGCCGGCTTCCACGTCGGCGGTCATGGCCTGGTAGGTTTCGTCGGGCAGCGGGGGTACGCCGACGGGTTGGCTGTCGCCGTGGCCGCGCAGGTCGATGGCCAGGGTTGCGAAGCCCTTGTGCTGCAGCTTGGCCTGCAGGAACTTCCAGTCGTTGGCGGTGCGTCGCTCGCCGTGGACCAGGAGGACGGCACGGGACGAGCCCGCGACGGCTTCGTGGACGCCGTGCAGCTGGAGGCCATCGGCTGTCTGGAGCTGGACGTCGGCCGCCAGGGCCGGCTGAATCAGCATGGCCAGGACGAGGGGGAGCAGACTCATGGGGTACTCCAACAGGAGTGGAGGGCGCCGCTCATCATCCCTCAGGACCGGGTCGGAGCAAGGCCTGAAGCCGAGAGAGGAGGCTCTCGAGGGGAATCGCGTGGCCGGTCGCGACCTCTTCGAGGGTTTCGTCGTGGCGCACCGGGCAGCTGTCGCATTTGTCCAGCTGGTATTCGGCGAGCACCCCCCGGGTCCCTGAGTGCAGTGCCAGCGCTCGTGCGACGGTGGTGCGTGGGGTGAAGCGCACGCCCTCGACGGCTTCTTCGATCTGCTGTTCGAGCCCAACCGTGACCGCCTCGAGCTCGTCGATGCGCTGCTCGAGGGCTCGAGCATCCGCGGTGATGTCCGCGATGGTACCCACCTGGGACAGCAGCTGCTGCTGCACGCGGCGGACGAGGGAGCGGTCGAGGCGCTGGCGGGGAGAGGTCATGGTGGCTAGCGGGTCGATCCGCCAAAGGTGGCGTCCAGTCCCTGATCGAGCTCGGGATATCGCCAGGTGAACTCGAGCTCTTCTTCGAGCCGCTCCGGCTTGAGGCGCACCGAGGCCTTGAGCAGGTTCAGCATGTCGGGGGTGAGCAGCGGTCGCCTGTTGGTGTGGCTCAGGGCCCGCTCGTACCAGCCGGCGAACGCGTTCTGGACGAAGGTGGGCACGTAGGTGGACCAGTAGCGGGGTGGCTTGCCTCCTATGCGGCCGGCGATGGCTGCGTAGAAGTCTCGCGATTGTACCGGGTGCCAGGTGGAGACATGGTACACGGCGCCGTCTTGGCCGCGGTCGGCGATGGCGCGCAGTGCCGCGATGCAGTCGTCCACGTGGATGATGGGCAGGAGGTTCTGCCCCTCGCCCGGCAGCCACGCTCGGCCGTTGCGAATGGAGTCTTCGAGCAGCGACGAGAAGCGGGGCCCATAGACGATGCCGATGCGCGCGATGCGCGCGGGTAGACCTTGCTTTTCGTGGGCCTCGCGGAGCAGGTTTTCGGCGTCGGCCTTGGACAGGCCGTAGTTGGTCATGGGGCTGGCACCCATGTCCTCTTCCATCCACAGCCCCGAGCGATCGCCGTAGACAGCGCAGCTGGAGGCGAAGAGCAGGGACTCGGGCTTGCTGCCGCAGCGGCCGATGGCCGCCAACAGGTTGGCGGTGCCCATGCGGTTGATGCGGTCGGGGGTTTCCTTGCCCCGGCCGCGGATGGCGCCGGCGAAGTGGTAGACCTGCGCGGCGCCTTCGCAGCCGCTGGCCAGCAGATCGATGTCGTACACGTCGCCCAGCAGGCACTCGCTGGCACCGGCCTGCTCGACGCGGGCCTTGCGCTTGGGCGTGCGCGCTTGGCCCACCACCGTGTAGCCGTCGGCTACGAGGGATTCGATCAAGGGGATGCCGAGCTGCCCGTTGGCACCGGTGACGAAGACCTTGCCTGCCATGGGTCCTCCTGTGGTCGCAGAGGGGGCTGGGATTAGCCCCCGCGGGCGGGTGTGTCCATGTCGACGACGCCCCTCTGTACGGGCTACCATCCGGAGCGGAGGAACCCATGGGTCAGCACGCTCTCTCCCTCTCTCTCGTTCTCTTGCCCCTGCTCGCCTGCCCGGTGGACTACCAGCCGCCTCCCGACAAGGAGGACAGCGGTGAGACCGAGGGCGACACGGACACCGACACGGACACCGACACCGACACGGACACCGACACGGAAGAGGGAGACCTGGACCACGACGGCTGGACCGTCGAAGAGGGCGACTGCGACGACGAAGACCCCTACGTGCATCCGGGTTGGGAGGAAGATCCGGACGACGAGAAGGACAACGACTGCGACGGCCGTGTGGACGAGGAGTGGAGCGGCGTGACCGTGGGCTACTACAACAGCGACGGCGCCTCGAGCATTCTGGATATCGACTACCTGGGCCGCGCCACCGCCGAGGTGGATCTGGTCGATTCCGAGGTCTTTCCCTTGTGGCTCGACCACGGGGTCGAAGATGGCTGGGTCATCAACAACTACTACTCGACGGTGGATCTCGTCGACGGAGACGGCAACGCCACCGTGTTGGTGGAGTTCACCGAGAAGGAGACGGAGTGGGGGCTCTACGGCATCTGCACCCACCCGGACGGCTACTACCTGGCCAGCACCATCGACGCCCTGTGGCGCATCGACCCCGACGGCTCGTTCGAGCAGCTGGCCGCCATCAACACCGACACCTCCGATCCCGAGAACTTCGAGCTGCTGCCCTACACCGTGACCGTGGATTGGACCACGGGCGAGGTCGGGCTGGTGGGCTACTACGGCGGCTTCGCGACCTGGTCCGAAGAAAGCGGGCTGGACATCCGGCGCACCGCCGACGTCGAGGATTGGGACGGCACCATCACCTATAGCGGTGCTCACAAGGACATGGGTGCCTGGTACAGCATCAAGATGGACGCCCACACCGGGGTCGTCACCGTCTCACGCTTCGACCTGGAGACGGACGAGTGGGTTGACCGCCTCACCTGGGAAGAGCAGTGGTCGCCCAACGTGCTGGGCATCAACGGCGACACCGGCGACTTCTACGTCACCGCCAACGGTGGCTGGTACTACGCCGTGTGGGTGGTCACGGCCGACAGCGAGTATGCCACCGATCTGTACATGACCGATGGCACGGTCCCCAACCGTGGGTTCTGGGGCCTGGCCATGAACTACTGACGCAGCGCTCGTTTCCAGTCCGAGAACTTGCCACCCGCTCGCACGGCCCCAACCGCGGCCTCACCCGTGGCTCCGTCCCCCTGTGCCAGGCTGGCCTCGACCCAGGCCCAGCGTGCCGAGGTAGGGCGGAAGCCGGCCACGCCCCGGAGAGCCTTCTTGAGGCGCGCGATTCGGCGCTCAACCACCTTGATGCCCGCGAAGGGTGCTTTGGCCAGGGGAGTACGGCGCTTGGGGACGAAGGGCGAGACCGCGAGGTCGATCGGGTGGATGGCGGCCATCGCGCGGACCAGGCTCACCAACTCGTCCACGTCCTCGTCCAGCTCGCCGGGCAGGCCGATCATGGCGTAGAGCTTCACGGAGCGGAAGCGGTGCTCTGCGGCCAGTTCGGCGCAGCGCAGGAGCGTGGCGGCCTTCACGTCCTTCCGGATCTCGGCTCGCAACCGCTCGCTGGGGGCGTCGGCGGCGACGGTGAGGGTGCGGTAGCCTGCCTGGCCCAGAAGACGTGCGAGCTCGGGCTGGCGCGCGATCCGGTCGGCGCGTAGTGAGCTGACGCCGACCCCCTTGCCAGCGGAGATCAAGGCCTCGAGCAGCTCGGAGAGCCGAGGATGGTCGCTCACGGCGGCGCCTACCAGCCCCACGCGGGGAGCATCGGGAGGTACCGCCGAGAGCACGCGTGCAGGGTCGAAGACGCGCATGCCGGGCCCCTGTTCGCCGCGCATGACGCAGAATGCGCAGCGTCGAGCGCAGCCTCGCTCCGCTTCGACGAGGAACATGTCGCTGAAGTCGGCGTCGGGGGACCAGAAGCGAGCCCGTGCGGGGAGGCCCTCGTCGGAGGCTCGCGCGGGTGGAGGGGGCTCCGGGTGGCGAGAGGGGACCCAGCCTCCGGGGAGCGCTTCGACGGCATCCAGCCAGGCCTGGCGCTCACCGTCGAAGCAAGCCCGTACGCCGGGCGCAGCGGTGTCGTCGGCTTCGCCCACCAGCACGGCGTCTGCGATGGCGGCGAGGGGGCCGGGATTGGAGAAGGTGAGGGGGCCGCCCAGCAGCACGGCTGGATGCTCCGGTCCACGCTCGCTTCGCAGGGCCGGGATGCCGGAGCAGTCGAGGGCGCGAACCAGACCATCGATTTCGAGCTCCCACGCGACGCTGGCGGCCACGAGGGGGAAGTCGCCGATGGGGGTTTCGCTCTCCATGCTGCGGACGGATCCGTCCCCGAAGCACCACTTGTCGTTGGGGAGAAAGGCCCGCTCCACGCCGACACCGGACTCCGCGAGCCGATCCGCGATCCACTGGAAGCCCAGCGATGCCATGCCTACGCGGTAGGGCGCCGGGTAGAGCAGGACCATGGGCTGGTCCCCCACGGGCAGGGGTCGCCCTCGCTCACGGCCACGAAGGCGGCGGATCTCCTCGATCTGGGGCCAGCGCTTGTCCATGGGGGGACGGTAGCGCGTCGGCGAGATCGGCGCCGCGCTAGAAGTACAGGTTGAACCCGCCGGTGAGCTGCGCCGCGGCCGGCAGGGTGGCGTCTCCCTGGTCGCGGTTGAGGTAGCCGAAGCCGCGGGCCTCGAGGTTGACCGAGGCCGAGTCACCCATTCCGAACTCGACGCCCAGGCCGCCGTGGGGGCCGAAGAGCGTGCCCTCTTCGTTCACCGATTGGGTGCCGCCGTACCGGCCCGACCAGCTGTCGTCGTAGCTGACGGAGGTCCAGGTGACGCCTGCGCTCAGGTAGGGGTTGAACTTGGTCCAGGGGAAGGCGAAGAGCTGGACCGAGGCAGACAAGGGGCGCGACCAACGCTCGGTGCTCTCGTCCCAGGTCTGGTCGTGGTGCGACCAAGCGACCTCGAAGCCGAGGGCGTCGGCCGCACGGTAGCGGGCTGCCAGGCCGAGCCCGAAGTCGCCGAAGCTGGGGCCGTTTTCGTAGCCGCCCATGTAGCTGCCGCCGCGCACGCCCACAGAGAACTGACGGGTGCGGTCTACCTGGCGGGGAGCGGGCTTGGCAGAGGCGGTCGGGTTGCCGTCCACGTACACGGCGTGGCGCCCCGGGCCGTAGATGAAGACGCCGTAGGCCCAGTGTGGGCGGTACCAGGGGCCGTAGTGGGAACGGCCTGACCACCATGGGCGGTGGTACCAGCGGTTGTGGCCGTGAGGATGATGGCGGCGGTGATTCCAGGCGCGATGGGACCAGCGGGAGTGGGCGGCGTGGCGATGGCGGGCGCTGTGGGAGCGACGGGCCTGGGCGTGGGACCGAGCCACGCGGTGGTTGTGGGCTGCCTTGGCGTTGTGCTTGTTGGCCTGATGTCCCTTGGCTTGGTGGGCTCGGGTTGCTTGGCGCTGGGAACTGGCGAAGTTGGTAGCGGCCGGCCTGTGTACCTTGGCGTGGGTGGTTTGCGCGGTGGGGTGGCTGCTCGCGGCCGCGCCGCCACTTTGCGTGAGCGGTCGAGCCATGGACGGTGCTTGCCCCGAGCTGTCGGGCCGTGCGGTCGTGGCCGGGGTGCCGGGCCGTGCGGTGTTCGTGGCCGTGCCGGGGTGAGCCTGGGACGGGCTGGTGCCCGGCTGGGCGGCGCCAGGGCTGGTGGCAGGCTGGGTTGGAGTGGAATGCGTGCCGGTGCGGCCAGGCTCGGAGGGCCGTCCGCTGGAGGTGTCGGGTTGGCTGGTGCGCGGCTGCTGCTGTTGGGTGGGCGCTTGCCGCGCAGCGGGCGCGGCGGCGTGGTTGTTGGCGGGTCGCTGCTGCCCGGAGCGCTGTGGTGCGGGTTCGTTCCCCTTGCCCTTGTTGGCCGACTTCTTCTTCTTTTTCTTCCACGCGGCCAGGTCGACCTCGGCGTCAGCGGTCGCCTGTGGCGCGGCGTCCGAGGGAGGGGCCGCCGCGGCGGTCGGGACACCGACACCGAGGAGGATGGAAGCGGTGATGACTGTGAGGAAGCGGCGCATGGGGCCCTCCTGCGTACAAGGTACGCCCTGGAATCGCGCACGGGACGAACGGGCGTAGAGAATATTCGAGCCTATCGAAAAAAAACATAGCTCGAGATGAGTTGGCTTGCGGGACGCAGGAAGAAAGGAGGCTATTCGCCGCGTTGGCGAACCACCTATGCCCCCTCCATCAACATCAGCCACAGGCTGTCGGTCTCGGAGGGCGCCAGCTCGAGGTGGTAGGTGCCCGCCGTGAGGATCAGGTGGTGGTGCGCGGGGATCTCGTCCACGCAGAGGTCGACGGGCTCGCCTTGCGGCAATCCCAGGCTGCTGTCGTAGCGGTACAGCTCCGTGATCACCGCGGCCTGGTCTGCGTAGAGCCAGAGCTGCCGGGCTTCCTCGAGCTCGAAGCGCAGCCAGCTGGTCTCGTTCGGTACCAGGCTGATGGTCCAGGGTTCGTCGCTGACGTGGATGGTGGCCAGGGAGTCGTACTGCAGGATGTCCGCAGCTTCCAGGAGCAGGCCGCCGACACCCACGTAGGCACAAGCGGCTTCGTGGGGAAGGGGTGCGGATGCGGTATCCAAGGCGGGCTCACACCCCGGCACGAGGAGCGCCAACAAGCGGAGTGAGGGGTTCATGCGAGCACTACTTGCAGTCCTCTTCGGGGTGCCGGTGCTCTTCTTGGCCGCAGACGATGTGCCACGCTTGGCAGTCGTCGCACTCCTGGATGGCGTGGTGTTGGGCGAAGTTTTCCCAGTGCCTGCGCTGGTCCACCGTCAGGATACCCGTGCCCTTGCACAGGGGGCAGGTGGAGTCCAGCGCGTTCAGGAGGGCGGAGCGGATGAACTCGGACCGGTTGGGCATGCCGTGGAGCAGCTCGGCGAGGGCGTCGTCTACCTTGAAGGTGATGAGGTTTGGCTTGGTCATGGGACTCTAGTTTTTGAGGAAGGCGTGGCGCAGGCGGGCGTATGTATCAGCGCGGATCTCGTAGATGGGTGGGTTGCCGTCGCGCCAAGCGTAGACGGCTTCGCTCGAGTGGGGCGCCTGGAAGGCGGAGCCCACCTCGAGCATCGTGCTGGAGCCATCGATGAACTCGACGACGAGGCGGGAGCGGGGGTCGAGCAGGCCTGCGGCTGCGGGCTCGCTGCCCTCGCTGGTTCTCAGGGCTCGCAGGTCGGAGAGGGCGTTGACCGTGTAGAGGGTCTTGCGCAGGTCGGCATCCATGATCACCGGCTCGACCACCCGCCAGCTCTTGGTGCCGAGATCCTGCTGGATGCGGACGCGGTGTTCACCTTCCTCGAGGACGATGGAATCCACCTGCTCGTAGGAGAAGTCGAACACGGCCTTGTCGACGAACTCGAGGGGCCCCCACTGTAGGCGCCGTAGCCAAGTGCTGGAGATGCGGTAGACGTCGGCGCGGCCTTCGACCCTGGCCAGGGCGGCCCCGCCGTCGGGAGCGGTGATGACGGCCACCCGGTGGGTGGTGCCGTCGGCCAGCACGACCTCGAGGGTGGCTTCGGGTTGGTCCCAGCCACCGCCGAAGTCGGGGGCGTGAAGTTCGGAGGCTCGGATGCGGGCCAGGGAGGCGGACAGGCTGTCGATGGTGCGTTGGTCCACCACGAACATCGGCTGGCCGTCCAGGCGCCAGGGGCTGAGCTCGGGCTCGGCGATGGGTTCTGCCGCACCTATGAGCTCTCGCGTGAAGGTGAGCGTGTGTACCGGTCCCTGCAGCGTGATGCCCACCACGTCGGAGGAGTCCATGGACAGCACCAAGCGGTTGCGCCAGGCCGTGGCTTCGCGGTCGAAGCGGTGTCGGCCGCCCACGCGGGCCCGGTAGACGGCTTCGCTGCCGGGCAAGCGGAGGACGGTGGAACCTCCGGCCAGGTCCTTGCCGAGCACTAGGGACAGGGCGGGTTCGTCACCGTCGGTGAAGAACTCCACGTGGACGTTGCTCGAGTCGTCCAGCTGGTAGTCCTCGAGGTTGCCCTCGTCGATGCGGAGGTCGATGGGGACGTCTTGGGCGAAGCTGCGGAGCAGGGAGCCGATAGTGGTGGCATCGGCCTCGGCCTGTAGGGGTTGGCGCAGCCACCAGCGATCGCCCTCGCGCTCGAGGACCGTGGGCCGGCCTGCCTTGGTGAGCTCGATGCGCGCGACGGTGTCGGCGTCCAGTGCGGGCAGCACGGGCAGGTCTACCTGTCCCGCGTGGCGGGACGAGGGGAGCAGGAGCAGCAAAGCCAGCAGAGCCGCCGTGATCAGCAGGGCGGAAGTGGTGCGGGAAAGCGCCATCAGGCCACCCCCCCCGCCAGGCCGCGGCGCCGGAGCAGGCGTCGCAGGATTCCGAAGAGCAGCAGCAGCACGGTGCCACCGAGGGCGTTGACCAGCGCCAGCCAGCGCATCGTCGCGGGTTCGGGGTTGTCGAGGGGTGGGATCTGCACGGCCTTGCTGCGGATGCCGATGAGGGACTCGTCCTGGCACATCCAGTCCGCCAGGTTGAGCACCATGGCCACGTTGTTGGCTGCCGCGTCGGCGGAGCCCGAGACCACCAGTCGGGCTGGTGCGCCTCGAGTGATCTTGCCCGCCGGATCGTCCTGGGAGACCACGGAGGCGCCGAAGGGCGTCTCGGCCGGGACCGGAGGGATGGGGAGAGTGGCGAAGGTGCTCTCGAAGGCGCCGGTGACCGCCACCATCACGGGCCATGCGCCGGGCTCTTCGCCCGGGACGTCCATCTGGTAGGCGCCGGGATCGAAGGTGCGGACACCCTGGAAGCGAGAAGCCTCGGCCGAGCCCTTGGCCAGAACGGTGACCTCGGCGTCGGGGGGCAGGAGCTCCGTGATGGTGATGGACGAGGAGAAGGGGAAGAGCATCTGGTCCATGCCCCGGACGATGGGGCTGTCGGCGGCCAGGTCGGTGATCCGGGGGATGACGGGGTGGTTGACGGGCATCTGCAGCACGTAGCGGCCTTGCCGCACGGGCACGCGCATCTTGCCGTTCTGGCCGCGGTCCAGGACGAGATCGCGGTTGACGACCACCCCG
>CAZVHW010000129.1:0-15067 GCA_964626835.1 uncultured Enterobacterales bacterium | reverse complement strand
GGGCGGGACGCGCAGCTGGCACGCACGGCCGACTGGCTGGGCGAGCGCCTGCGCGACCTCGGCTACGAGCCGACACGGGAGCGCTTCGACGTAGAAGGCCAGGAGATCTGCAACATCGTCGCCGAGCGCAGGGGGCAGGATTCCGGGGGGGGAATCGTCATCATCGGCGCCCACTACGACACGGTGCCAGGCAGCCCGGGCGCCAACGACAACGGCTCCGCGGTGGTGGTGGCACTGGAGCTGGCGCGAAGCTTCGCCCGGCGCGAGTCGGCCCTGGGCCTCCGCTTCGTGTTCTTCGCCAACGAAGAGGCGCCATGGTTCGGCACACCCGCGCAAGGCTCGTGGGTCCACGCGCAGGGCTGCTCGGCCCGAGGGAAGCGGGTGACGGCCATGATCTGCCTCGAGTGCCTGGGCTTCTACGTCGATTCGCCCAACTCCCAGCGCTACCCTCCGCTGCTGGAACGGCTGTACCCCTCCACCGGCGACTTCGTGGCCTTCGTGGGCAACCTCGCCTCGCGGCGGCTGGTGCACCGAGTGGTCCGTGGCTTCCGCGCGGCTGCGACCTTCCCCTCCCAGGGACTGGTAGGCACCGAGACGCTCCTGCGAGACATCACCCGCTCGGACCACCTGCCCTTCTGGCGCCACGGCATCCCGGCGCTCATGGTCACAGACACCGCCGACTTCCGCTACCCCTACTACCACACGGCGCTGGATCTCCCCGAGCACGTGGACTGCGAGTCCCTGGCGCGGATCGTCTCGGGGCTGGAAACGGTGATCGCCGAGCTCGTCGAGCGCTGAGGCTGGACCTCCGTTCCGCAGCGCCCGCTTTCGCCATCCGAGGCACCTATGCCCACGAAACCGGGACACCGCGCGACCTATGTGCCCAGGAATGGAACACTTCGAGCTCCCGGAGGCCCTCACACGACCGCCAACCCGACGAGCCAACCCTGGAACGCCGCATATCGTCGTCACGGATCTCGCTGGCCGCGGTCGATCGGCTCCGCTGTCCCATTCCAACTGACATAGGTGGGCAGCTGTCCCGTTCAAGGGCACATAGGTTCAGCCCAGCGCGCTTCCACGGCCCCCATGGATGCCGCGTGCCGGATTGGTGGACCCTACCGCCGCGGCAGCCCGCTGACGGGATCCCTGCGGCTCGGGCGCTGCTCCGACGGGTCCACGTGGCACTCGAGAAGCACGAGAAGCAGGGGAAGCAGGGGAAGCAGGGGAAGCAGAAAAGCAGGGGAAGCAGAAAAGCAGAAAAGCAGAAAAGCAGAAAAGCAGGGGTCAGGTTGACACTATAACAATTTGTTAATTGTTATAGTGTCAACCTGACCCCCACGATGACCCCCACGATTGATCCCCACGATTGATCCCCACGATTTAGACGATCTAGTATCAACCTGACCCCCACGATCTCGACGCACGAACGGGCGCTCCCTCACTCCCGAAACGCGACCTCCACCCGCTCTCCCGAGCGTCCCATGCGGAAGGTCTCGGAGAATCCGGCGGCCAAGGCGTCGGCTTCCGGGAGCACGTCGTCGGAGTAGCGGACCTCGAGCTGCGTGAACACCGCACGACGAACCCCGGCCCTGGCACAGATACGGGCCGAATCGCGCAAGCACAGGCGCTGGGCGCGGTTGGCCTCGGCCTCGTGTTCGGGCAGGTAGCCGCCCCCGATGATGGCCAGGTCGGCGTCATCCAGCAGGCGGTACAGGTTGCCGCACGGGGCCGTGTCGGAGCCGTAGGCCACCACCCGACCGGGGCGGGCTGGCCCCAACACCTGGGAGGGCTCGACTCGGGTACCGTCGGGCGTCGTCACCGCCTCGCCTGCCTGCAACCTACCGAACAGCGGCCCCGGGGGTAGCCCGAGCTTTCGGGCGGCCTGGGCCGAGAACTTGCCGGGCCGCGGGTGCTCCTCGACGCGGAAACCCGCGGTGAAGACGCCGTGCTCGAGGGGGATCCAGCGCAGGCACAGCCACTCGTCCTCGTAGGCCACCGGCAGCGGCGCCTTCTTGCTCGGAGCCGCGTCTTCCATCAACTCCACGAAGCGCAGCTCATAGGGGATGCGCATGGACAAACCACCGAGCAACGAGACCAGCAGCTCTCGCGCACCAGCCGGACCCACGATCGTCAGCGGGCCGACATCTTCGACCTGGGCGCGCCTGGCCAGCAAACCCGGCAGGCCCAGGACCTGCTCGGCGTGTAGGTGCGTCAGGGCCACAAGGCGCAGGGCGCGCAGTCCCACCCGATGCACGGCGTAGGGCAGCTGGGTGCCCTCGCCGCAGTCCATCAGGTACGCCGCCCCACCGCGGCGCACGGCCACCGAGGTCAGGGGACGCTCGGGACGGGGGGCGCCACCACCGGTGCCCAGCAGGATGCAGTCCATGGCTTCTCCTGTTGGCAGCCTATCGCCACGGCAGCTCCAGCGTCCCAAACGACGTTAGAAGACCTGCATGCAATCCACGAATCAGCACTACCTTCTCCTGTACTTCTCCGGTACGGGCAACACCCACTGGGTCTTCGAGCGCTTGGCGCGCGCGCTCGAGGCGGGCGGTGCCAGCTGCCAGCTGCTCCCAGCCGACAAGCTGCTGGCAGACTGCGGCCTGGCGCCAAACCACGAAGCCGATGAAGAGCTGCTCCGCAGCCGCCTCGAGGAAGCCCTGGCGGGCGACACCACCCTGGTGCTGGGTTTCCCGGTCTACGAGTCCACCATCCCCCTGCCCATCCGACGCCTGATCCCCCTGCTGCCCGATGGCGAGGGCCGCAAGCTGGGGGTCGTCTGCACCTACATGATGGCCGGCGGAGACTGCTGCCACCTGCCCGAGAAGGCGCTGATCCCCCGGGGCTGGCGCTCGGTGCTGGCCACCTACGTGAAGATGCCCAACAACATCAAGGTCCCGGCCGTGAAGTGGTTTCCGATCCACAACGGTGAAGAGCTGGCTCCCTTCGAGGCAAGCGCCGGCCGCGCGGTGGCCGAGATCGCCGACGAGCTGACCTGCGGCCGGGAGCACATCGAGGGTCGGGGCATCGCGGACTACCTGCTGGGGATCAGCCAGCGCTGGGGCGAGCAGTCCGTCAACGACTACGTCTCCAACAACATCTTCGCCTTGGCCCGCTGCAACCGCTGCCGGCTGTGCGCCGACGCTTGCCCCATGGGCGCCATCGCCTTCGGCCAGGGCTACCCCGAGTTCGGCGCCGGCTGCTGCGACTGCCTGCGCTGCTACCACCAGTGCCCGGTCAGCGCGATCCAGCTCACGGCCGGCACCATGGACGAGCAAGCCTACCCCCGGTACCGAGGCATGGGTGGCTGGAAGTCCCCAAGGCTCCGGCGGACCGCCAAGCAAGAGGCAAAAGGCTGAGATGTGGCTTCTACCGCTGCTCCTGGCAGCATGCCCCGGCCCTCGGGATACCGCCGAGCCTGCCAATGCCCAGCTCTGGCAGGGCGAAGACCACCGCCCCTCCCTCGACCACCCCTTCTTTGACGAACACCCCGCGCTAACCGACCTCTCCCTGTATGCGAGCACGGTCTCGGGCCCCCTGGAGGATCGCCCCGACCAAGCCCACCGAGGGGCCTTCGCGGTCGGCAACGGCCGGGCCTTCGGGCTGCTGGGCCTGGCGGATCCGCTCAACACCCTGCACGGCATGGTGGGGCCGGTCTACGAGCGTGGAGACCGTTTCTTCGGCGACTCAGCCGTAACCATGAACCTGGACGGCCAGCCGGTGCAGACGGACACCGAGTGGCTGGCCCGTGTGCGCGGCACGGCCGTGAACATCACCCGCGCCGACGCCGGCGACGTCTCTCTGTACACGGTGGACTTCGCACCCCGGCCCAGCGGTGTGGACGACCTGGACGTACCGGCTGCTATCGTGCGCATCCTGCTGGTCCACAACCGAGGCGCAGACGATGTCGAGGTCGACCTACGCCTGACGCCCTACCGGCAACCCGAGGACCAAGACGGCTTCCTGGTGGAGAGCGACGGCGGCGAACTGCTGCTGGCCTGGCTGCCCTGGGACGCCCAGCTCGAGGCCGACGCCGACGGCCACGCCGTACCCTTCGGCGCCGTGGGCGCGGGGCAGTCCACCAGCAGGTCGCTGGTCTTCGGCTTCGGCTACGACACCGACGACCTCGAGGCGCTCGAGGCCGCGCTGGGCACCGCCGACGACGAAGCCTGGCTCGAGGACACCATCGAATGGTGGGACGCGTTCTCCCACGAAGGCATCCAGCTCACCATCGACGATCCCCGCATCGAAGACCTCTACGACGCCCAAAGGGTCGGCACCCGCGTGCAGCAATCCGCCGCTGGCGCCATCTGCCCCATGTCTCGCTACACCGGCGTGTGGCTGCGGGACACCATCGGCCCGGTGCGCTTCCTGCTGCGCGCGGGCCTGCACGACCAAGCCACCGCGGCCCTGGACTACCTGTTCCTCTGCGCCGCGGTCGAGGGCGACTACTCCAACGCCTGCTCGAGCAGCCTCGAGCCCGAAGACATGGGCGACGAGCCGAACTGGGATGCCCTGAGTCCGTTCAGCGGTCGGAGCGCCGCAGAGGGCCCCAGCTACGTGCCCCTGGCCTACCAGCAGTACGCAGCCTTCACCGACGACTGGGCCCGTGTCCAGGGCCGCTGGTCCTACCTGCGGCGGGGCTTGCTGGCCCAGCAGATCACCGAAGACGGCTTGCAGGCTTTCTCCGGCGACGAGACCTACCGGGTGGCCATGGCCGCGGCCCTGGGCCACGACCTGAAGGAGATGTACGAGGAGACCGCCTGGTCCGCCAACTCGAGCTTCCTCATGGCCGCGGCAGCGGGTTGGATGGCCGATGCGGCCGAGCGGCTGGGAGAGACCGACGACCAGGCCAGCTTCGAGGCCCTCGAGTCCCTGGCCCACAACGCGCTGGACGAGCACTTCATGCTCGACGACGGGCACTGGGCGCCCCTGATCTGGCGCGACAGCGGTCAGGCCGAGCCCTTGCCCTACGAAGACGTCAACCTCAAGGCCCTGTGGGCGGGCAGCCACGACCGCGACAGCCAGGCGGCATTGTCCAACCTCGAAGGCCTGCGCGCCCTGGCGGGCCACGGTGACGGCACCGTCCAGTCGATCCTGCCCGCGCCCTACGAGACCTTCGGCATCAAGGAAGGCATGTGCACCGGCATGGTGCCCGGGTACTACCTGGTCAACCTGGTGGCCGTGGGGGACCCCGAGGCCCACGCCGCCTTCGACGCGCTGCACCTGTACGCGGACGACGGCGGCCAGGTGGACGAGTACATGGTCTACGACGACTTCTCCGCCCTGGCGCCGGTATACGACGCCTCGGGCCTGCTGGGGGACTTCACCGCCCGCTACCGCCCCTGGGAAGGCAGCATCGACGCCGACGCCATGTTGCTCTACCTGGCAGGGCCCATCGCCGATGGCAGCGAGGGCATGGCCCTGGCGCCCCACCTGCCCAACGGGCACCCGAGCGTCGAGCTGGCGGGCTTGTTGGGCGGAGGAGGCGAAGGGGACCTGCTCGTGGAACAGCAAGCTCACGCCCTCGTGGCCACCTTCACCTCCACTGCCCCTCAGGCCTTCCCCCTCCAGCTGGACCTACCCCTGCCACCCGGCTTCGGCAGCGTGACCACCGCGACCCTGAATGGCGAGTCTGCGGGCGCTCTCGTCACCATGCCCGGCGGTGAGCGGCGCGTGCGCTTCGATGCCATCGACGCCGCGCCCGGCGAGGCGCACGTGTTTCAGGTGATGCGCGCCTGGTGACAGCCGCCTACAGCCCCCGCTCCCAGCTCTCGCGCTCCTCGACCACCGCGAATCCCTCGGACAGGTAGAGTTCGCGCGCTGGCTCGTTGCTCTCGGCCACGTACAGCTGCGCCTTGTCGGCCCCAACGGCCTCGAGACGCGCGGCCGCCCAGCGCAGCAGCCAGCGACCGAGTCCCCGACCGCGCCACGGGACACCCACGCCAACCGCATCCACCTCGCCCACGCCTTCGTTCAGCATGCAGCAGCAGAAGGCGGCCGGGTGCTCCCCGTCCACGACGACCGCCACGAGGTCGTCTCGGAAGCCAGGCCCCGACGAGATGGCGCCGAAGTCGTCCTCGCTCAGGGGCAAGGCACCCGGAACCCCATCGAAGCTAGCGTTCGACAGCGTCAGGTAGGCGGGCACGCCCACCTGTTCGAGGGTGGTCAGGCGCAGCCCGTCCGGCAGCGGCCCTGGCTGCTCCCGAGCCTGCACCAGCTCCATGCGCAGGAAGCGCTCGGTGAGGCGGTAGCCATGGTCGGCCAACACTCCCCCCACGCCGGGCGCCTTCATCAGGGAGACCCGGGCCATGCGGGCCCCTCCCGCCCGACCGCGCGCCTCGAGCCAGTCCAAGAGGGGCACGACGCAGCGAGGGGCAAGGGCAGGCAGGAACGCGCCCCAACGCCGTACCTGCTCGGGGTCCTGGCGCAGCGCCTCGGGCACCGTACGCCACCGTGGAACCCATTCCACGATGCGCTCCTGGTGCTCGCGACACAGCGCCACCAGGCCCTGCCCATCCCGGCGGTCCACGGCGGCCATCAGGGCCTCTCGCAGGCCGTCGGGGGTGTCGAGATCGATCGGCGGAGGCTTGTTTCCACCCAAGAATCGTCTAAGCCAGCTCATGCGGGCTCTATAAGTCGTCCACCCACCAGCGCTCGAAGGACATCTGCTCGAGCTCGTCCACGGGGATGCCATCGGCGAGCCGATCGCACAGATCCCCAAAGGTGGTGTGGTGGTAGTGCATCAGCCCTCCGCCGTAGTCGGGCACCGAGGAGAACTCGACCGAGAAGAGATCCTCGAAGTGCCGGGGGGCCACGAACTGGTAGAAGGCGGCTTCGTCGTTGGCGTAGCTGGCCCAGCAGGGAAGCTGGTAGGAGCGCCACAGGCCCGCGTCCGTGTCGAGGTAGATGGGGAAGTTGTGCACCACCCAGCCGCTGTCGGCGATGTACTGACCGGCGGCTACGGGCACGCCCAGGCCCTTGAGCATGGTGCTGACCACGGTGGTGTGGCTGCCGCAGTCGCCGTACAGCTCGCCGAAGGTCTCCCACATCTCCTGCTGCACCAGGACGCTGTTATCGTAGTAGAAGACGGTCTGGCCCATGACCTCGCCCCAATGATCGTCGCCAGCTTCGACCTCCTCTCGCCAGTCCCCACACAACGCCTCGTCCAACCAACCCTTGGCACAGAAGGCTTCCATGGCCTCGGTGTAGGTGCGGTAGTTCTGCACCTCGTCCATCCAGTCTTCCATGGCCGCGACGGTCGAATCCAGGGAACCCTGATCCACCAGGCCTTCCGACTCGGCCAGGGCCAGCCACCAATCCATCTGCTCCACGGTGAGGACATCGAAGGCGTAGCCCTCCGCGTCCAGGGCCTGGGGCAGGGCGTAGAGAGGCAGCGCGCCGTACAGGATGCTCTCGAGGCCACGCCACGACCAGGCGGCCTTCTCCCAGACGCTCTGGCTCTGAAGACGGTCGAGGTCCAGGCCCCGCTCGAACCAAGTGGCGCCGTCGGCGCGGACCTGCTCGAGGATGTCGTCCTGCACGATCAGGCGCAGGGGCGCTTCGGCCAGGGCGGAGGCCACGGCCAGGGAGGGATCGGCGCTCACGTCCGACACCATGGACAGCTCGAGCAGCTCTTCGATGGGACCGTGGGTGACCCGTTCGCGCAGGGTCAGGTAGGGAGCGAGGTCGTAGGCTCCGGTCTCGACGTTGTAGGCGATGGCCTGGATGCGGAGGTGACCGCCCCCGCGACCCGCGGCGATCTCGTCGATGGGCAGGGCCAGCTCGGCCACGCTGCCGTCCATGGCCAGCTCGCCCCAGGAGGGGTTGTCGGTGGCGACCCAGCCGGCGTCGAGGGCAGACCCTTCCCACCGGTAGGCGTAGGTGTAGGTGTGCCCCAGCTGGTTCCAGAGCAGCACTTCCTCGATGCCAAGGGTGCCCTCGCCGTGGTCCAGGTAGAACCCCACGGCCACGTCGTCGGACAGCTCGCCGTCCACGCGGATCATCAGGTGGAGCGCGTCGTCGGCGAGCAGCCCCGCGACCTCCATGATGTCCACGTCGGCGTCCACGCGCCCCGTGCTCTTGGTGATGCGAGGAGCTCGGGCCCAGTCGTCGTCCAATCCATCGATGGCCGGGGCCTCGGCCGCGTCTACAAACCCCTCGGCCGGCAGCGAGCGCAACAGCGCCACGGCCCGCGGATCCTCGTCCACCACGGCCTCGACCACCTCGGCCAGGGTCTGAACGGCGGCCAACTCGGCATCGTCCACACCATCCGCGAGCCTGGGGAGCGCTGCCAGATCAACGCCGACCTGCTCATCCTGCTGTTCCACCCGCCAGACGGCGTACTCGAACGGATCGGTTGGGACATCCGGTGATTCTGCGGTATCCACGGGCTCGCCCGAGGGGCAACCGACGAGCAGAAGCGAGAAGGTCAACAGAGCGGCGCGGGTCATGACGGCTCCAAGCCGGGGGGCTCACCCAAGACAGTAGCTCGAGGTGGTGCTCGCGTTGACATCGGTTCGTCTCACAGCGCCGTGTCTGGATTCGTCTAGTCGAGGGACTCCACCGGCCCGGTGGCCAACAGCGGGTCCCCGATCATGAATCGACCGCCCGTCACTCCGCCGGCGGACTCACGGGTTGCACGGACGGACCGGGCCCGGTCGGTATCTCTGGGCAGACCAGCAGGAACTCGCCGACCACGGGCGCGAGGGCGATGACGTTGGCATCGCTGGACGCGAACAGGGAGTCGCCGATCACCGCTTGGAGAGCCGTCTGGGCTTCCGGGGTCGCGAGATCACCAGGCTGCAGCCGGAAGAAGACCTTGCCCTGGAGCTTCTCGAGCCGCGTGCCCTCGAGCATCACCGTTCCGCCGTAGTCCCACTCGAAGCCCGCGAGCTGGAACGGTCCGAGGGCTTCCTCGAGCTCGGCCAGGGTACTGCCCAAGCCCAAGCCGTGGGGATCGCGGATGCCGTCCCCGAGGACCACGATGCGCTCGGGGCGCGTGCGAGCGCCGTCGGCCCACACCACTTCCTGAGCGTTGGGCGTGCCTGCGGCCACCACGGTGCCGGGCTGGGTCTCGCCCTCGCCCACGTCGATGTCCTTGTCCTCGACCTGCTCGGGCCCGAAGCGACGGGTGAGCATGGCCCGGCCGGTGCGACAGGTGACCCTGGGGTCGCTGGCACGATCCACGGCCTTGCCAACGTGCTGAAGCTGCGGCGCGAGCTTGGGATCGCCCAGCTGCACCGCCTTGGCGCCAGCCTTGGCGCCGGGCAGGGGCGGTTCGACGGAAACCTCGGGCTCGGGTTCGGGCACGGCCACGTCGGTGCCGGCACAGTCGCAGGCGGCGAGGGAGAGGGCGAGAGACGAAAGGAGCAGAGAACGCAGCACGGATCCTCCAGGGGGGCGAACCCAGCCCCTAACCCGCACCCCCCTTGTCCGGATGATAGGCGGGGATCCTCCTTCCTCCCCCTGGCGGTGAGCCCATGAGACCGTGGCTGCGCTGGACCGGACGCCTGGCCCTGATGGCCGTGGCGCTGGCCGCCTCGCTGGCAGGCGCGGAGTGGTGGGTCCGCACCCAGCGTCCCCTGCACCTGGGCATCGTGTCCTCGGGCACCATCCGGCTGTCGGAAGACCCAGCCCTGGCCTACGAGCACGTCCCCGGCTTCTTTCCCCACAACAACTTCGGCTTCCGGGATCGGCACTTCCTACCCAAGAAATCCAGCAGCTACCGGCTAGCCGTGATGGGCGACAGCATCACCTGGGGCATGCAGGCCGAGGTGCAGCAGACCCCGTCTGCATACCTGGAGAGCACACTGCGCGCCCACACCGAGGACCGACCCATCTACGAGGCCTTCAACTTCGGGGTCATGGGCTACAACATCATCAACGAGGCCGCCCAGCTCGAACTGAAGGTGCTGCCCCACCAGCCCGACGAGGTGTTCCTGCTGGTGTGCCTGAACGACTGGAGCCCCAACGAGCCGGAGTTCCGGGCCTGCCTGCTGCAGCAGGACGCCGGGACCGTTTCCCTCCTGACCCGCCTGTACGACCCAGCCCTGACGGGCGCCGAGCGGGCGCTGATGGAGCTACACCTGTACCGGCACGCGCGCAGGCTGCTGGCCGGCTCGAAGGCCGCCGACGCGACCATCGACACCATCGCCGACCCCATCCGCAGCCACTACGAAGGCAGGGACTTCTACGGTGAACGCCTGGCACACATGGCAGACGTGCTCGAGCAGCGGAACATCCCCTTCTCCCTGGTGCTGCTGCCCTACGACCCGCTCACCCGCCGCGCGGACCTGCCGCTGTACCGCGATCGGCTGGACGAACTCCAGCGGGCCTGCGCCGGGCACGGCTGCTCGGTGATGGACGGCCTGGCGGTGCTGGGCGATGGTTCCGAGGGCCCCCGTACGTTTCATGACGACGGCCTGCACCCCACCGCGTGGGGCAACGAGCTGTTGGGGAAGGCGATGGCGGAGCGGGTGCTCGAGGGGGCACCACCATGACGAGTGCGGACGAAGAAGACCCCGCCACCGAAGCCCTCGTCACGGGCGGCGAGGTCTGGCGGGCGCTGACCCGGTCGTACCGCGTGACCTGGCCCATGCTGCTGCTCGCGTCCTACGTGCCCTTCTACGTCGTGCTCGCAGAGCGAGCGAGCAGCGAGCAGGTCTACACGCCCGAGCTGGCGTTGGACGCGCTCTTTCCCGTCGTGCCCGCCTGGTCGTTCGTGTACGGCTCGTTCTATCTCTTCCTCATCGTGCTCCCGGTGGTCGTGATCCAACAGGAAGAGCTCATCCGCCGCACGGTGTGGTCGTACCTCGCGGTGTGGACGGTGGCCTACACCTGCTTCCTGCTGTACCCGACCTTCGCCCCACGGCCGGGCGAAGTGACAGGGAGTGGCTTCGCCGCCTGGGGCCTGCGCTTCCTCTACGACAGCGATCCGCCGTACAACTGCTTTCCTTCCCTGCACGTCGCGCACTCGTTCGTGGGGGCCTTGGCCTGCCACCGGGTGAACCGCAGGCTCGGGGTCGTCGCGGTGACCTTCGCCTCGCTCGTCGCGCTCTCCACCCTGTTCATCAAGCAGCACTGGGTGGCCGACGCCGTCGCTGGGGTGTTCCTCGCCGTGCTGTCCACGTGGTTCTTCCTCCGCAGCTGGAAGCGCGCGAACATGCCGGATCTCCACCGCCGCCTCGCACCGTTCCTGGCGCTTCCCGTCGCGGGGATCGTCTGCCTCGCCACGACGGTCTTGTGGGTGGTCTACAAGATGGGGCCCTACCTCGAGCTACTCGGATACGGCGCCGGCTGGGCTGAATAGCTGTCGAAAGCGACCTCCCCGCCATCCAGGCCGCGGTCTGCCTGGGGCTGATTTCTTCCAGCACCGGCGCGCGCCCAATCGCAACACCATGACCCAGCGTTGGTGTGGATGACGCCACCCTGATCGCCGCAGCCCTTCGATGTAAGGCTCTCTCATCCTCTACTCCAAGCCGGTTCATCCCGGCGCTCACGTGACGTTGCCATCAACCCGCGCCTCGCCGCCTTCTTGCGGCTCATCCACACCGGCAGGATCTCGGTCACCCGCATCGGAGCCGCCCTGGTCTGGCGCTACCCGGGGCGTGTCGTGGTGGCGCTGTGATCCTCGACAGACGGATCAGATTGGCGAACATGCGTCGGCGAGCTGACGGCCCGAATCGGCTCGGGTCGGGCGATTCGCCTCCCCGTTCACCGCAAGGCCTCCGGGTACAGCGCCACCAACAGCGCATGCAGGGCCTCGGCATCCGCACGCAGCAGGGTCTCGTAGTGGCCCTGCTCGAGGCGCACCTGGTCCAGGGCCGCGCGCTCGTCCCGTGGATTCAACGGCACCAGGTCGCAGCGAGGCGAGCCGTCACCGTGGTAGCGGCCGTAGGCACACTTGCGGGCTTCGTGGGCCTGGATGGCCCGGTTGGCCGTTGCCGCCAGGCCGCCGTAGGCATCGCCAGCGTGCTGGGCAAACGACCGCCCCGACACCAACAAGGCGTCCAACTCCGGACCCTTCGCCGTGTAGCTGCTCTGCTCCACTGCACAAAACAGCTCCGGGCCCAGCTGTACCGATGCGGTCCTGGCCTGGCTGGCGTAACGCAGCACCTGAAGTCCCCAGTCCACCCGCTCCGAGCTTTCCGCATCCACGTGCAGCGTCAGGGCCATGCCCCACGCGTCGTCCGCCGCCACCTGCCCGCTGTCCACCGCGATCCACTCCACGCCGCCACCCTCGGCCAGCACCACGGACAAGCCGCGCCACGCGCTGCCGCGGGTGCCACCGCGGGCTACCACGCCTGTCCAGCAGTCGTCTTCGGGCACCTCCGGGCTGCACCACCACTGCTCGAGCAAAGACCCCGAGTGCACGGGGGCCGAGCGCGACCACCCCTTGCCAGCAGCGGCCTGGTGCTCGCGCCACAACGCCTGGACGAGGGCCCAGGCCCGGTCGTCCGGGTAGTCCAACCCCCTCCACTCCGGGGTGACCGCGGTCGGGACATGGGCGCAGCCGGCCAACAGGGCGAAGAGGAGAAACATGCTGGAATTCTATCCGGTGGCGCGATGCGAGCGCTCGCCAGCGTGAAGGGCCGCATTCCATCGCTCACCTTTTACGACAAACGCTTTTTATTGCCCCGCGCCGCCCATCCCCGATCCTGGCGTGTCTCGCGCGTGCGGAGGTACCCCATGCAAAAACTCACGCCCGTCACCCTGCTCCTCGCCGCCTGCGGCCCCACCGCCGATCTCGATCTGACCCTGACCCAGAGCGAAGTGATCCCCACCATCTTCACGGCCACGGTCGACGGCCGGACCAGCGGCCTGGCGGACGCGGAAGGCACGGTTGACGCAGGAGCTGCCCTCGCTGGTCTCGGGGAGCGCCAGTGCCACGGTGCGAAGCCGCCGGCTGATGGAGTGCGCGAGCTGTTCCATGAGACATCCGGGTGGTGGGCGCAAGATAATCCCTCTCGCGCTACCGTTCGAGACATTTGCGCCCGGCGACCCTCGTCAGGCCTCTGGTTCGAGGATGGTGATCTCGTTGCGCGCCAGAAACTGCGGCCACCCGTAGACCGGCTTGCCCATGAAGCTCATGGTCACCGCCCCCGCGGGGCAGTTGTTGATACATCCGAGACAGGCGACACAACGGCCACGGTCCAAGGTCCCGGCCATGGGGTCGATGGCGCTCGCAGGGCAGCTGCGCACACAGCTACCGCAGTCTATGCACAGATCCCGGTCGACCCCGTGACCGGTGATGACGCGCTTTATCAGCGCGACCTGAGGCAAGGCGCGCATGATGGTGGCCTTGCTGAACTCGTCGGTGATCGCCACGGACTCTCCGGTCTCGACCCGGGCTAGCAGCCCCCGGGCGAAGGCGCGCGCACGCTGGTAGGTCTCCGCGCTGGGTAGGTCCCGGTAGGCGAGGATACGCTTGGTGTTGCCCAGGGACCAAGTGGGCGCGAAGGTGGACATGGCGCCGAACATGTCCATGCCCACGGGCACGCCACCGCGCTTGGCCGCGAGCTTCGACAGGGCGGCGGCGGTGTGTCGCTGCCCATCCCCCGGGCCCCCAAAGGTCACGAAAGAACCCACGGCGGTCCCCTCGATGTTCGGTAGCTCCTCGAGCCAGCTGCGCAGGTTCACCGGCACGTCCGCATACATCACGGACGAGCCGAGGACGATCAGATCGGAGCCGCCGAGAGCACTCACGTCGGTGCGGCGGTAATCCGACGCCTCCACGGTCAGACCGCCATCACGAAGCTGTGCTGCGATGGCCTGCCCCACACGCCGGGTGTTGCCCGTCTGGCTGTACCACAGGACCCGCGCGTTCTTTGGTTCGGTCGTCTTCATCGGCACACTCACCTTGGTCGTAGGTGCACAGCCGGACCCGACGGGCAGGCACAGCGCCAGGCAGGCCGCCGCCGACTTCCCGAGAAAGGTCCTGCGATTCTCCACGTAGTGCCCTCACGGCTGCAAGTGGTTCGAGCGAGATCCAAGCCTATTCCGTCGGGTATGGCGGGGCGCAAGCCTCGACGATCCCACCTCGCGAAGCCACGGGGCAGGCCGGCTCACCTCACCCAGACGGAGACGCCGCTGGCGCAGGCCCCGACCCCGAAGACGTCCGGCTGATCCTGGCAGATGGGGCATGTGGCGGTGTCGCCGTCCTGACCCGAGCCCCAAGGAAGGACCTTCCATTGGTTGCCACCGCCGTTGGAGCAGCCGATCCCCCAATGACCCGACTCCACGTGGGAGCAGGAGAAGGAGCCCTCGGCCCACTCCGAACTGCTCGAGTAGTAGTAGGTGCCCTCCACCACCTGATAGCTGGACCAGTCCCAGATCAGGGCGGTGGACGGGGAGAGATACCAAGCGCTTCCCTGGCTGTAGAGGTACTCGCGCGTCGCGGAGGAAAGCTCCGCCAGGTAGACATCGCGGGCCTGGGTCCAGCCACCGCCGTCGATGTCCATCTCGCAGAGCGCCTCGATGGCGCTGCCCGTTCCGGCAGGATCCACGTAGTACGTGCCGTCCGAGGCTGAAGGCCGCGCGGCGAGGATCGCGGCGCAGCTCTCGCCAGGGCAGTCCGCGCTGCTCCCCGCCACGGCGCTGTCTTCGTCGACGTCCCCGTCACAGTTGTTGTCCACACCGTCACAGACCTCGGTGGCGTCGGGGTTGATGTCGGCGTCACCGTCGTCGCAGTCCGCACTGTCATCCGTGTAGCCGCTGGGCTCCGAGCAGTCGGTGGTGCTGTCGCCAGCCAGACCGTATCCGTCCAGATCGGCGTCCCGGTACCAAGTGGATGCGTCCACGGCGTCCGTGTCGTCGGTGGAACCATCGCAGTCGCTGTCCGTAGCGTCGCAGTACTCGTCCGCTCCCGGGTACACCGACACGTCCGCGTCGTCGCAGTCGGTGGAGTCGGTCACGTAGCCGCTGGGACACGCACAGCATGGCAACCCAGCGTCGCTGGAATCGCCGTAACCGTCGCCGTCATCGTCTTCGTACACGTAGGCAACGTCCAAGGCATCGTCCTCGTCAACGTCCCCATCGCAGTCGTCGTCCACGCCGTTGCAGTACT
>CAZVHW010000128.1:13256-15082 GCA_964626835.1 uncultured Enterobacterales bacterium | reverse complement strand
CGCGCACCATTCCTGGAGTCACCAAGCCCATCAAGGTCCCAGCACCCTCCATGGTTCGCATGCGAGCGACGCTCATGGCGTCCTTGAGCACCAGGCTCTCGTCATGTCCGATCTGGCCGCCAAACAGCAGTGCGCCGGGTGCCGCTACGGCCGCGGCCAAGACCAGCACCGCGACCAAGCGGCCCCAGCGCACGGGACCGCCGCCGATGAAGAGTGCGCCGCAAACGACCGCCGCACCGGCGCCCACATAGACGTTGGCCACCGCGGAGAGTCCCAACACCAAGCCAGCGGCCACCGTCCAGCCCCACCCCCTACGTGCCGCCCGCCAGGCCAGCCCACCGACAAGGGGCAGGAGATAGACCTGGCCGACGTCGACGTTCCCGTTGTGCGTGGTAGCCAGCAACATGGGCGAAAAGGCCACGGCGCCCGCGACGGCGAGTGCGGTCGCTCGGTCGCCCACCAGATCCCGAGCGAGCCAGCAGGTCAAGGCCGCAGCGGCCGCCACGTGAAGCAGCTGGAGGAGGTTGAAGACGGCGACAGCCCCCAACACCACGGTGAACGGGGAGCACAGCACGACCTCGATGGGATCGGCGGGGACGATGCGGCCGCCGTCGGGAAACCCCACCATGGCGCTCTCGAGGCCCAGGCCCCCGCCGTGGAAGAGCTGCCACGCTCCGTGCCAGAGCGTCCAGACCAGGCCCAGACCATCGGCGTCCACGGCACCCCACAAGCTACGGCCTGGACGGGCGAAGGTAGGGGCCAGCTGCGCGAGGCAGAGCAGGAGTGCACCGCATGCCGCGACCGCGGGATCCCAGGCGCCGCGCCGCCAACCTTCACCCAGGCTCACATCTCACGCCGGTTCTGCAGAGCGCGGGCCAAGCTAAGCTTGTCCGCGTACTCGATCTCCGTGCCCACGGGGATGCCGTGCGCCAGCCGTGTGACGACGAGCCCCAGAGGGCGAAGCAGGCGGGCCAGGTACAGGGCCGTGGTGTCACCCTCGACGTCCGGGTCCGTGGCCAGGATGATCTCGCGAACGCCTCCGGCTTCGATCCGCGCGAGCAACCCAGAAATGCGCAGCTCGTCCGGGCCCACGCCATCCAGAGGGCTGATGGCCCCGTGGAGCACGTGGTAGTGGCCGCGGTAGACACCGCCACGCTCGATGGCCTGGATGTCTTGGGGTTGCTCCACGACGCAGATGGAGGTCTCGTCCCGGCCCGTGTCGCGGCAACGGCCGCAGGGAGAGCTTGTGACGAGGTCACAGCAGCGCTCGCATTCCTCGATCTCGCGCCGGAGGTCCACCATGGACGCCGCGATGTCCTCCGTGACGTCCGGTGGTGCACGCAGGAGCCAGTAGGCAAGGCGCATGGCCGTGCGCTCCCCGATGCCGGGGAAGCGCGAGAGCTGGGCGACACAGCGCTGCAGCGGATCCATGGAGCTAGAGGAGCCCCGGGGGCAGCTGCAGCCCGCCAGCCAGGTCCGAGACCTTGCCGGCCACGGCCTGCTTGGCGCGCCCGAGGGCGTCGTTGAGCGCTGCCGTTACCAGATCCTCGAGCAGTTCGCGGTCGGCCATGGCCTCTTCCGCGATTCGGACCTCGAGCACCTCTTGGCGCCCGTTGACCTTGGCGGTCACCAGTCCCGCACCGGCTTGGCCCTCGACGACGATCTCCCCAGCTTCGGCCTGCATCTGCTGCATGCGCTGGGTGACGTTTCCGAGCATGGATTGGAGGTTGCCGAGGTCGAAGCCCTCGCCAAAGGGGTTGTCGAAGCTGTCGCTCATGATGTTGACTCCGTGGTGTCCGTTGGTTCGAAGCTGACTAACTCGAGTC
>CAZVHW010000128.1:11083-13246 GCA_964626835.1 uncultured Enterobacterales bacterium | reverse complement strand
CGTGCTCCACCTCGCGCCGCAGCTTCTGCAGGTACCGCTCACGGGCGGCCTTGCGGACCTCGTGGCGGGTGACTGGACGGCCTTGGGATGACTCGCGCAGCACGGGCTCTACCCTCTGCATCCCAGGAAACGCCCGCTCGAGTACGGGCCGCAGCTCGGGAGACTGCAGCCGGGGCCGTCCCTGCTCGAGCTGGAATGCCGTGGAAAAGGCGACCTTCAGGTCGTCGCCAGACCAGGACAGACCCACCGAGTGTTCCACTAGCGAGCCCCAGGTGACATCCAGGTCGGACAGGACGTCGAGCACCGCCTGGTAGCGCGCATTCGCGTCGCCATCGGGGCCCACGCTGGGCATCGGCAGGACCGGTGTGTCCGGACGCTCGACCGGGGGCCGAGCTGCACGCGGCGGCCGGGGTTCCACCCGCGTCGCGGGGGGGGGGCTGGGTGTAGCGACCGCCGGGGCGGGCTTGGGAGGCTTGCGGCGCGAGCTGGGCTCGGGAACGGCGGGTGGACGCTCGACCGGCGCAGCTGGAGGTGGGGTCGCGGGTGCAGACGACTTGCGGGGCTCTATCCGACGGGGCGCAGCCGGAGGTGCTGTCGCGGGTGCAGACGACTTGCGTGGCTCTACCCGACGGGGCGCGGCCGGAGCGGCATCGCCAAAGCTGCGAGGAGGGCTGGAGGGCGTGCTGCGGCCTTCACGACCGCTACCCTGGAAAGGGGGTCCACCTCGCGCGCCACCTCCGCGGGGTGCCTTGACGCCCCCGTGCCGGAGTCGCCGGTCGAGGTCCTCGAGACGGGCCAAGACGCGGTCCATGCCAAGCACGGGGCGAATCGAAGCGAGCCGAGCCACGGCCATCTCGAGCACCATGCGGGGGCGCGACGCGCGGGCCACGCGGTCGTGGACCTCGAGGAGGGCGTCGAACCAGCGGGCGAAGATCTCCGGAGAGAGCCCCTTGGCCAGCTCTTCGAGGCGGGCCAGTTCGTCGTCGGACAGGTCGAGATGACGCCTGGCTTCGGGAGCGAGGGCCACCAACGCCGCGTTGCGCAGCAGCTCGAGCAACTCACCGGTGAACAGATCGATCTCGAACCCGTGGTCGTGCACCTGGGCGATGGCGTCGAGGCATCGGGCCGGCTCTCCGCCCACCAGCCCGCCCAGCATCTCGTAGAGCAACGAGCGGTCCACCAAGCCCAACAGCTCGGTGACCTGGGCGTCGTCGACCTCGAGACCCGAAAACGAGATGACCTGGTCGAGCAGGCTCTGAGCGTCTCGCATGGAGCCTTCGCCCGCTCTGGCAACCAGGCGCAGTGCGTGGTCGCTGACGGTCACGCCCTCGGCATCGCAGATGGCCCGTAGACGACCGGCCACCTGGCTGCCCGGGATGCGCTTGAAGTCGAAACGCTGGACGCGGGAGAGGATGGTCTCCGGGATCTTCTGAGGCTCGGTGGTGGCGAAGACGAAGGCTACGTGCGGAGGAGGCTCCTCGAGGGTCTTGAGGAGCGCGTTGAAGGCCTGCCGCGTGAGCATGTGGACTTCGTCGATGATGTAGAGCCGGTAGCGCGCCTGAGACGGCAGATACCGCACACCCTCGCGCAGGTCGCGGATGTCGTCCACCGAGTTGTTGCTGGCACCATCGATCTCGATGACATCGGGCGCCGAGCCCGCCAGGATCGAGGTGCAGAGCACACATTCGCCGCAGGGCTCAGGCGTTGGGCCGTGCTCGCAGCACATGGCGCGCGCGAGCACGCGAGCCGCGGTGGTCTTTCCAACGCCCCGTGGGCCGGTGAACAGGAAGGCGTGGTGGATGCGCCCCATGCGGATCGCGTTCTGGAGTGTCCGGGTGACGTGCTGCTGCCCAACGATCTCGTCGAAGGCGAGAGGGCGCCACTTTCGGGCGATGGCGAGGTAGGACATGGGGTGCCGCTCCGCGGACGGGACCTGGCCGCCGAACTGGGGATACTCGTGACGGAGGAGATGGCCGGGCTACCCGCTGCACACCGGGGACCGCTACCGTTGCTTCCTTCCGGACCTGGCGGAGTTCACGGGCTCGATGCCAGTGGACCCGGCCATCATGGACCGTCACGACTTGGGCTCCGCTGGTGGCGGAGAGGGCGGGATTCGAACCCGCGGTAGGCGAACCTACACGGCATTTCCAGTGCCGCACCTTC
>CAZVHW010000128.1:0-11073 GCA_964626835.1 uncultured Enterobacterales bacterium | reverse complement strand
TCGGTCACCTCTCCAAAAAACCAAACGAATGGGCTTCGAGAGCGCGTTGGCGGAGAGGGTGGGATTCGAACCCACGGAGGGCGAAAACCCTCAGTAGATTTCGAGTCTACCGCCTTCGTCCACTCGGCCACCTCTCCCGAAACGCTCAACGCGAGCGCAGGCGATGAAAGAACTCCCGCAACATGGCTGCACACCGCTCGGCCTCGAACCCGTCCACCACCTCGAAGCGGTGGTTGAGCCCAGGGTGCTTCGACAGATCGCCTAGCGTACCCAAGAACCCACCTTTGGGGTCCGTGGCGCCGAACACGCACCGCTCGATCCTGGCCAGCACCATGGCGCCAGCGCACATGGAGCAAGGCTCGAGGGTGACGTAGACGGTGCAGCCGTCCAGGCGCCAGCTTCCGAGCACGTCGGCGGCTTGGCGGATGGCCAACAACTCGGCGTGAGCCGTTGGGTCCTGGTCAAGCTCGCGCCGGTTGTATGCCTCGGCGACAACCCGACCCTCGCAAGTCACGACGGCCCCGACTGGGACCTCGCCCATGGAAGCGGCCTGACGCGCTAGAGCGATGGCCCGATCCATGAAGATTCGGTCGTTCTCTTCCTGCATTCGCTCGCCCGATCAAAGAACGCATCCAGCCCTGAGGCCGGACCGCGCCACCTTATCATCGCCCCCCTCCTTGTCAACGCCCCACCCCATCCTCGGGCGGACCCGAACGAGCCGCGCCGGCGGGCGCGAGGAGCCTGGTTCGCCTTCCTGAGTGCCGCGTTCATCGAAGCACTTGCACTCTGGCCGCTCGAGGTCTATGAGGAGACATCACCCCCGGTCCGCGCCGGGGGCCGTTCCACGTCTACTCCGCTGGCACCCGCCGTCATCCCGAGGCATCCCCCATGCGCCACACCAGCACTCTTCTCCCCCTCCTGCTCGCCGCCGGCTGCACGCCCCTGCACGCCGAGATCACCGGCTCCTACTGGGCCTGGCTCGCCGCTGGCTCCTCCGGGACCGTCGCCGAAGCCGAGCTCGACCTCACCGAAGCCGTGCAGTTCAACTGCTCGGGCACCGAGGTCAAGGGCTTCGAAGACTTCGCCACCTCGAGCTGCTCCAACGCGGAAGATCCCGATTGGTTCGACCCACAGTGGTTCACCTGGCTCGACGACGATGGCTACTACATGGTCGAGGGCACCCTCGAGACCTGGCGGTCCGAAGCCATCATCACCAGCGAGAACGAGCTGCAGCTCACCTTCCACGTAGACCTGGGCAACGGCCAGGACTTCCGCGTGGCCTGGGTGATCAATCCCTCCTTCCAGCCAACCCGCTGCGAGCAGGACGATGACGGTGTGGCCTCCGAACAGGACTGGGACGGCGAGGACTGGGTCGACATGTGGTCCGGCGACGAGTCCGGCAAGTACATCTACTACCTCAACGCCGGCTCCTACCAGCTCAACCCCTACGACAGCGACGACTACTGGGTGCTGCCCCAGGAATGGCTCTCCGGCTACTCCCACGCCAAGTTCGCAGCCGAAGAGTTCAACTCCCACCCCTCCGACTACGGCATGTACGAAGCCGGCTCCACCGAGGGCTGGTACGTCGAGCTCGATCCCGACGAGCCCGACCTCGAGGCCTACGACGCCCTGCTGGCGTCCGTCCAGGCAGACGTGGTCGAGTGGACCAAGGAGATCGGGGGCGGAGCGGGTACCCCGGCCGAAGCCATCGGATTCGACGCCCCGGGCTATCGGATGAAGGTCGAGAGCAATGCCTGGCGCGAGGTCGACCAGTCCAGCGCGGGCCTCGACAGCTGGGTTCAGGTGGACAGCTCCTGGGTCATGTTCGACGAGGATCCCCACGACATCGTTCCGGGCGACAGCACGACCGGCAGCTTCCAGATCCTCTTCGACGGCTCCGAGTCCGGATCCCACGTGCTGGTGTCCGGCACCTTCGACATCCCAGAGGTCTTCGAGGATCGCTGGGGTTACACCGACCTCATGGAGGACAAGCTCGCAGAGAACAACACTCCCGAATGTGAATAAGAACGTAGCCTCTCGCATATTCCGGGCCCGTCGGCCAACGCGCCACCGATTCGCCTCCCTTCGAGCTTGACATCCCCCCGGGTCATGCATATATCCTGTTACCAGGAACGTCCTGTTCCAAGCCTTCGGCCGGGACCTCCTAGCTAAATTGCCGAGTGCGTCCCCCCCCCCCCACATTCGGCATTTTAGGAGGCCCGGCCATCTTTCCGAGCCCCGCCAACCCGGCGGGGCTCGGTCGCTTCAGCGCCTGAGTCCCGCTAGTCTTCGGCGTAGACGTTGTCGAACGAAGCGTCCACCGCACCGTTGGAGACGGAGTCGTTGACGTAGAGGATCACGCCCCCTTCGGTGTAGGTCTGTTGAAGCCAGGAGCCCACGAAGGCGTTGTTGAGGTACAGATGCAGCAGCTCCCCGTCGTGCTGTAGCCGTACACGGTTGGGAAGGTCGTCGCCGTAGTAGAGCCCATACCAGGGATCGTGCCCCGTGTGACTGTGCACCTTGCCGTCCGTCCGGTAACCGACGTTGTACAGCATCGCGCCGTCTTGAGCCTTGATGTGCACGAACACGCCATCTTCGGTGCCGAAGTTCTCTCCGATCAACAAACCGAGGCCATCGGATTCGTCACCGCCGTCGCGGATGACGTCGACGGATATGTCGTAGGGCGCAGAGAAGTAGGTCTCGGTGTAGATGGCGTAGTGGTAGTCGCCGTCGGCGGTGCCACCGAAGACCAGCCGACCGTCCTCGAAGCTCCAGCCATCGTCCGTCCAGAACTGATCCACGAGGTCGTCCTCGAAGTCGAGTCCACCCGGCAAGCCCTGGTCACAGCTGTCCGCGCTGCCGTTGCAGTCGTTGTCGAGCCCATCACAGACGTCGTTCCCTTGGTATCGCACGTTGGGAAGGCCGTCGTTGCAGTCCAGACCACCGCAGTCCGCGTCGTAGGAACTGTCGCCATCACGATCCACGTCGACCGTGGTCCCGTCGCAGTTGGCATCGATCTCGTCGCAGTGCTCCACCATGTCCGGATGAATGTTGTAGTCCCCGTCGTCACAGTCCCCACCACCGCAGTCTTCGGCCACGGAGCCGTCGCCGTCCAGGTCGGCGTTGTCGGACAGGCCGTCGCAGTCGTTGTCGGTACGATCGCCGCAGACCTCGTCTTGGAGCCCCGAAGCGCTCGCGTCGTTGTCGTCACAGTCCGTGCCGCCGCAGCTTTCCGGCTGGTCACCGTCATCGTCGGCATCCTCGAAGTCGATGACGCCATCGCAGTCTTGGTCGATGCCGTCCGTGCACCAGTCGGTGGCACCGGGGTTGATGGAAGGATCCCCCTCGTCACAGTCGTCTCCGCCGCAGTCGGGATCGTAGTAGCCGTCCCCGTCGGCATCGACATCATCGCTCAGCCCGTCGCAGTCGTGATCGACCTCGTCACAGACCTCGGTCCCCCCGGGGTTGGCCGAGCTATCGGCGTCGTCACAGTCGTCCCCGCCGCAGGCTGCCGAGAGGTACCCGTCATCGTCGTAGTCGTCGAGATCCACCGAGCCGTTGCAGTCGTTGTCGATGCCGTCGTCGCAGTCCTCGGTCGCGTCGGGATGAATGGACGCGTCGCCATCATCGCAGTCGCTGCCGCCCGAGCAGGCCTGATCGACCGAGCCGTCCCCGTCGAGGTCGCGATCGTCGACCTCGCCGTTGCAGTCGCTGTCCGTGTCGTTGCACTCTTCGACCGCATCGGGGTTTATGTCGGGATCCTCGTCGTCGCAGTCCGTGCCCTGCAGGCAGGCATCGTCGTAGTGCCCGTCGCTGTCGCGATCGAGCAGCACGTCGTCCACGAAGCCATCGCAGTTGTTGTCCACCCCGTCGCAGGCCTCTCGTTGCCCGGGATTGACCTCTGGATCGATGTCGTCGCAGTCATCCCCGGTGACGCAGGACGCGGCCGAGAGATACCCGTCAGAGTCCAGATCGACGGTACACTCGGCACCGTCGCAGGCTGCGGCCAACACGGCCGCCGCGATGCAGGCTGAAACAGGGATGGGGGAGTATCGGATCATGGCTCAACCTCGGCTCCAAGCTAAAAGATATAGGGCTTGGCGGTCATCCGCTCCACCCACGACGAGGTCATCTCCCATGCGCTGCCTGGCCGCAACCCTCTGCACGCTGCTGGCCACCCCGGGCTGCACCCCCGACGACGGCTGGCCCCATCGGGAAGACGCCCGCTGGCGCATCGTGCTCGACCCGGAAGGCGCCCATGGGCCGTCGGGCGATCAAAACTCCCCCATTGTGCTCCTACGGCAAGGCGATCCACCCGACCATGCCGTGCTGCTGGTGGGCTACGATGGCACCGAACAGGCAGATCTGACGGCCAAGAGCGCGGCCTGGCAGCCCTGTGTAGACCTGAAGCTGCCCGGCAACACCTGGCCCGCCGCACCCTCCAGAGCACCGGCTCACTCCGCCGTAGCTTGGCTTGGAGAGGCCGCGCCGGTCGCGATTCCCAGGCCGCCCACCAACCCGGCTGCCACGGTGCTGATGGCGCGCGACGCCCTACAGACCCTGCTCGAGCCCGGGACTACCGAGCCTGCGATGGCGCGCTCGCTGGTGAAGCTCCGTAGGCCTCACGCACCTCCGGTACTGGTGGCAACGGGGGACGCCGGCTGCCAGGGCCTGGTGGCCGTGCTCGACACCACGGGCATGGTGCTGAGCTCCGACCTCCTCGATCTCCCGGGGCCCCGTTGCGCACCCCTGGCGGCCATCCCACCGACCGATCTGGACGGCGACGGTGACCTCGACCTGGTGGTCCGCGCCGGCAACGGCGAGCCCGAAGTCGGCGTGCTGCGCGCGGTCTACCGCGTCGACCTGGAGGGGCCGAAGCCCGGACTGGGCCGAGTGTGGCGCGAGACCTGGAGTCCCGCCTGCCCCAAGGAACGATAACGACTCGGGACCCTCCCGGAGAGCCTAGGGCGCCGAGCAGATATCGTGAGCCTCTCGGATACGCGGATCACGGCCGTGACCACGCTCGACCAAGTTGACGAGCAGGGGCGCCGCGCGCTCACACTCGTCCGCCTGGTACAACATCCATGCCGCTGCCGCGACGCCCCGCAGATCGTCCGGATTTTCTCGAGAGTAGGCCTGGTATGCAGCCAGTGCCTGGTCCACACGACCGGCCTTGTCGTGCGCGGTACCCAGGTAGAGCTGGATGTCCCCCGCCCGGGACCCGTGCTTGGCGGCCGCTTCGAGGGCCTGAACGGCGAGATCGAGGCTGTCCGTGAAGATGAGGGCCAGCCCCTCGAGGTAGTGCAGCTGGGGATCGCCGGGCGATGCGACGAGGCCCGCCCGCGCCACCCGCACGACCTCGTCAGGACGCTCGGCATCGACCCAGAACACCACCTCGAGCCGATAGCCTCGGGGATCGGACGGATTGAGAGCCTGGATTCGCCTCGCGAGCTCGACACCCAGGTCGCGCTGACCGAGAGCACGGCAGAGGAAGGCGCCATTGGACAGCGCCATGGTGTGGTCCGGCTGGAGCTCGAGGGCCGAGAGCGTAGCCCCGAGCGCATCCTCCACGTGTCCCGTGCCGTGCAGCGCCAGCGCCAGGGCCAGCCACCCCTCCACCAAGGTCGGCTCGTCTCGGACCAACGCGCGCAGCCCTCGGATGGATCGTTCCCCGTCGGGATCCGCCTCGAGAGCGTGCAATCGTCCTAGCACCTCGGTGCGATCTCGTGGATCGGCGAGGTCCTCTCGCGGAAGGGGCGTAGCCCGCAACGGCTGCACATACCCCAGAGCCGCCAGCTTCTCGAGGGCGTCGGAAGGGACCGGTCCCGGCTGGGGAGAGCCTTCACCGAGCCAGGTCAGCGCATGACCGAGCAGGTCGTGCTGTTCGACGGTCTCGAGCTGCAGCTCGGCCTTGTCGGTGGCCAGGTTCACGGTGGCGAGGGTAGGGCCGACGCGGAGACGCGTGGCGCCATCTTGCACGACGGCCAGCTCACTCCACCCGTAGTGAAAGCGTGGAAAAAAGGTCTCGCTGTACACCGGGCCGCGCTCGAAGGCCTCGCCCCGCACAGCCGCCCTCAGGCTCACACCGTCGCCCCATGGCTCGAGCCCTGCGTAGTCGGCGATGGTCGCGGGGACGTCCACACCGCTGACTGGACGATCCACGATCCGGGCCGCCTGGGGTTCGTCCGGAACTGGATCGAGGACGAGAGCGTCGTCCACGCCAGCCGGCCTGCGGCTAGCCCCCGCGATGCCCGGGAGCGGTGCCACCTCGGCGAGAGGCAGGTCGAGGCCACCAGGCGGCCGCACGACCAGGGGAACGCGGGTGCTCGAGCGGGTGACCAGCAAGCCGTGTTCGCGCTCGCCATGGTCCCACAGGCCCTCTCCGTGGTCGGACGTGACGACGATCAACGCATCGTCCCCCACCCCCGCCAGGAGGCGGCCGAGCAGGGCATCCGCGAAGGCGACCTCTCCCCGGTAGGGATCTCCCTCCCAACCCGGATGTTCGACCCAGGGTGCGTGGGGATCGTAGAGGTGGACCCAGCAGAAGGTCGGTCCATCCCCTCCCGCGCGTAGGAACGCGAGCGCCGCGTTGACGGTGTCGGCGCTGGGTATCTCCAGCTCGCCAAAGGCGTGAGCCGAGGCGACGTCCTGCGGGTGGAACGGAGCGCGGTAGACATCGAAGCCCCGATCGAGCCCCCAAGCGCTGTCCAGGACATAGGCGGAGACGAAGGCACCGGTGCGGTACCCGCCCTCGGTCAAGCGTTCCGCCAGCGTGGGCACGTCCGGAGCCAACCGGAATCCGCCGTTGTCACGCAGGCCGTGACCGGCCGGGTAGACCGCGGTGAGCATGGAGGCATGGGAAGGGAGCGTCAAAGGAGCCGCGGCGATGGCCTCGCGGAACAGCACCCCCTGGCGGGCAAGCCCGTCCAGATTGGGTGTTTGGGCGAGGGAATCGCCATATGCACCCACTCGATCTGCCCGCAGCGTGTCGATGGTCACGAGCAGGATGTCGGGCCCGTCCGGGCGAGGAGGCTCGGCCGTCACCGGCTCTTGGTTCTGCCCACAGGACGAGAGCAGCAAGAGGCAGAGGGACACCGTCGAAAAGGCGCGCATGCACTTGGCCTAACAGTGCCAGCATCCTCGACACACTTCGCTGCGATCAGGGAGAGACCGAACGCGCCGAGAGCAGCCATCCAAGCGTGCCGAAGCGGCGGTTTTCCGCCTTCCCGGGTCACGCGCCCCATTGCTCCACTTCGGTAAGCGTGCCCTGCCTGTCTCCCGGCGGAAACGACGGATTACCGTGTGCAAGGCGCCAACCGGTGGTGGCCACCACCGATCTCGTCCCCAAGGGAATCGTAACCACATGTCAAGCCTCTTAAGTGATAGGATCTTCTGAACGGAGAGGATCCACGCATATGGATGGTAGCGAAGGAGCCCGCCATGAAACGCCTCACCCTGCCATTGGTCTGTCTGGCCCTCATCAGCATGGTGGTGGGCTGCCCCCCGGGTGACGAAACGGGCGCGCCTGACGCCGACGCAGACGGCTACACGACCGACGAAGACTGCGACGACGAAGACGCGAGCGTCTACCCGGGCGCCCCCGAGGAGTGCAACGGGGTCGACGACGACTGCGACGAAGACATCGACGAGTTCGTTGCCCTCACCTGGTACGCCGATACCGACGGTGACGGCTTCGGCGACGAGTTCAGCACGACCAGCGCCTGCGAACAGCCTACGGGCTACGTCGACGACGACACCGACTGCGACGACGAAAACGGTGACGTCTACCCCGACGCGGCCGAGACCTGCAACGGCCTCGACGACGACTGTGACGGCGAATGGGACGAAGACGCCGGGGACGCATCCAGCTGGTATGTCGACGACGATGGGGACGGCTTCGGCGATCCCGACTCCGCCGTGGTGGAGTGCGAACAACCCCACGGCTACATCGAAGACGGCCAGGACTGCGACGACAGCGACTACGCCATCAACCCCGACGCCGACGAGGTCTGCGATGACGTAGACAACGACTGCGACGGAGATGTCGACGAGGACGACGCCATCGACCCCGCCACCTGGTACCTGGACACCGACAGCGACACCTTCGGTGAATCCGACAAGACCACCCAGGCCTGCGACATGCCTTCGGGCTACGCAGCCGTGGGTGGAGACTGTGACGACAGCAGTGCCGACATCTACCCTGGCGCAGACGAGTACTGCGACGAGATCGACCAGGATTGCGACGGCGTCGTGGACGACGATGACTCGGTCGACGCACCCTTCTGGTACGGCGACACGGACGGCGATGGCTTCGGCAGCCCCGACACCGAAGTCCAGCAGTGCTACGAATCGGGAGACCTGGTCTCCGACGACACTGACTGCGACGACGAGAACGCCGATGTCAATCCCGACGCGGACGAGGTCTGCGACGAGGTGGACAACGACTGCGACGGAGACACCGACGAAGACGACGCGGTGGACGCCTCCACCTGGTACCTGGACGACGACAGCGACGACTGGGGCGACGAAGCCAGCTCCGCCATCGCCTGCGATCAGCCCAGCGGCTACGCGGCGGAATCCGGCGACTGCGACGACACCGACGACGCGATCAACCCGGGTGCCATCCAGTTCTGCGGCGACGGCGTGGACAACGACTGCTCCGGCGACGACCCAGACTGCCCCGTCAAGGGTGACCTGCTCATCACCGAGATCATGAAAGACCCCGCCAACCTCGGCGACAGCAGCGGCGAGTGGTTCGAGGTCTACAACGCCAGCTCGAACAGCATCGACCTACAAGGGCTGATGGTCTCCGACGACGGCGGCGGCGAAACCTGGCTCATCGACGAGGCCCTCGATCTCGAGGCCGGCGGGTTCGCGGTCATGGCTCGCGACACGGCGGCCACCACCGCCTACGACCTGATCTGGTCGGGCTTCCAGCTGGTCAACACCGAAGACGAGGTCATCCTGTCCACCTACGGCACCGACGGCACCGATGGCACCGTCATCCACTCCGTGTACTACGACGACACGGACTGGCCGGACTTGGCAGGCGCCTCGCTCAGCCTGGATCCCGACGCCTTCGACACAACCAGCGGGGCCGATCCCGCCAACTGGTGCGCGGGCCAGAGCGTCTACGACACCGGCGACCTGGGCACTCCCGGCGCCGACAACGACGACTGTCCCTGACGGCTACCGAGCACCCGTCCGCTCGTTGAAGGCCTGGATGAGCTCGTCCCAATGGTGGACCTGCTGCCAGGTCTCCTCCCAAAACTCGGGGTCCCAGAGTTCGCGCAGTTCGTCCGCGCCGCGTTGTTGCTGCTCGACCCAGGTGAAGTACTTGAAGTTGTGCAGCGCCTTGCGATCGCGGAAGGACAGCTCGCGCAGGTGGTCCGTGGTGATGCCCTTCAACCAACGCGCCCGGTCGGCCATCGCTTGGTGCTCGGAATAGGCGCCCCGCAGCTCGGTCTCCTCGGCCAAGCGCGAGCCGTACATCTCCATGCTGTCGGTCAGCGCGGTGAAGATGACGTCCTTGGGTCCCATCTCGTAGTACCGAGCCATCTTGATGGAGGCGACCAGGTTGCAGATGCCCGAAATACCCAACAGGTCGAGCTGATCGACCAGCTGTTCCGCCACACCCGAGCGCACGAGCAGGTCTCGTCCCGCGGGCTCGTTGAACAAGCGCATCAGGTCGATGGTCTGGGCGTCGTCGATGGCCAACACCATGTCGGTGTTGCGCACGTTGTGCACCCACGGCACGTGCTTGTCGCCAATGCCCTCGATCCGGTGCCCGCCGAACCCCAGCTCGAGCAGCGTCGGGCACTGCAGCGCTTCGGTGGCACCCACACGCAGCTGCGGGAACACCTTGCGCAGGTAATCGCCCGCGGCGATGGTCCCGGCGGACCCGGTGGCCGAGACATACCCGGCCAGTCGGCTGTCCGGAGCGCGCAGCTCCTCGAAGATCCGCTCGATGGCGGTGCCGGTGTTCCAGTAGTGCCAGATGGGGTTCCCGAACTCCTCGAACTGGTTGAAGATGACCACGTCGCTCTGGGTTCGCCGCAGCTCCCAGCACTTGTCGTAGATCTCCTTGACGTTGGACTCGCAGCCGGGAGTGGCGTGAACCTCGGCCCCCAGCTCCCGGAGCCAGGTGAAACGTTCCCGAGACATCTCCTCGGGGAGGATGGCTACCGGGACCGACCCCAGCAACACGCTGTCGAAGGCGCCGCCTCGACAGAAGTTGCCCGTGCTCGGCCAGACGGCGCGCTGGGTGGTGGGATCGAAGTTGCCGGAGACCAGGCGCGGCACGAGGCAGCCGAACCCGGCGCCCACCTTGTGGGCTCCCGTGGGAAACCACTTGCCCACCAGCCCCACGATGCGCGCGGAGGTGCCGGTGAGCTCGGGGGGAAACTCGATCCAGTTGCCGCTGTTGTACAGGCCGGTCTCGGGATCGTTCATCCAGGTGATGCGGAAGAGGTTGATGGGGTCTACGTCCCAGAGTCCTACATCGGGCAGCCGCTCGATCACGGAAGCGGGGATGGTCGTCGGATCCCTCTGCTGGGCGAAGGTGGGGATGACGATGTTTCGCTCCCGACAGCGCTGGACCGTCTTCTCCAGCACCTCTTCGTCAATCTGATCGATGATCCGCATGGGGCCGTCCTGTGGCAAGCAGAAAGCCCCTGCACCTAGCCCCGCCCTCTCCGCCAGTCAACGACCGCGCAGGCCTGGCACGCCCCCGCCGCGACCCACCGGCCACAGGGGCCGGCTACTCCGCGCAGGAGGATCCCCGCCGCGCAGAGTCTTCCTGACGCAGCAGATCCTGGACGCGGTCCAGTCCCTGGTCACCTCTGCCTTCGAGCCCATAGGGCAGGGCCAGTCCATGCTCCGGGACGGGCACCACGCTGGGCAAGCCAGGGTGCCAGGCCCCCTGCCACCGGACCTCGACCAAGCCACGGTGGTCGGTGTAGTCATAGTCGTCGAAGTTGCTGATGCGGGTTGCGTAGTTGTAGCCGAGGCCGAAGCGCCAGCCACCGAAGCGCCAGCCGCCGAGGCGCGTGTGCAAGAAGCCGCGGGCGGCCC
>CAZVHW010000127.1:12579-15157 GCA_964626835.1 uncultured Enterobacterales bacterium | reverse complement strand
AGCGGCGTAGGGGCGAGGCGACCCAGCGGGCTACACTGGTCCGCATGGGCGCTGTCCTGCTCGTGCTGCTGACCCTTGGGTGCTGGACGCCCCAGCAGGCCCCACCCTCGCCACCGCCCATCCTCCTGATCTCGCTGGACACCCTGAGAGCAGACCGCCTGGGCTGCTACGGAAGCTCCAGCGGCTTGACCCCCAACCTGGACCGGTTCGCAGAACACGCGCTGGTCTTCGACACCGCCTACTCCCAGGCCAACGCCACCAACCTCTCCCACGCCTCGCTCTTCAGCAGCCGCTACCCTTCGGAGATCGGGATGGTGGCGCCCTCGTTCCAACCCTCCGAGGACATCCCGCTGCTGGCCGAGGTATTCCGGACCTACGGCTACCAGACCGGCGCCGCGGTGGGGGGCGGACACCTGAGCGCCGGCTTCGGCTTGCAGCGAGGGTTCGATAGCTACGAGGTACCCAGAGAGATGGGTGTGCTGTTCCACACCGTCCCCAAGGCCCTGGAGTGGCTCGAGCACCGCGAGCCCAGCGCACCTTGGTTCCTCTTTCTTCACGGGTACGACACCCACGCCCGCTACCTCAAGCCGAGCCCCTTCGGGCTGGCGCTGGCCCAGCCAGAGCACGGCGGCCCAGCCCGTCGGGTAGTTCAGGAATCGAACGGTAGTTCCTACGCTCTCGACGGTCGCTACTATCCACTGGAGCACGTCAGCGAGCTGATGGACCTGCGCAACGGCCAGGTATGGAGCGACAAAGCTCGGCGAACCCTGCGCCAGCGAGCCGAGGATCGTGGCCTCGCCTGGGAACCCCTGGACGAGGACGACGAGGCCTTCATCCGCGATGTCTACGATGGAGCGGTGGCCTACATGGACAGCTGGTTCGGACTCCTGCTCATCGACCTCGAAGAGCGCGGGATCCTCGACGAGGCGGTCGTGGTGGTGCTTTCAGACCACGGTGAGAGCCTGGGAGAGGATGGACTGTTCAGCCACAACATGGTGCTGAGCGAGGCCACGCTGCGGGTGCCGCTGATCATCCGGCCACCCGGTGGTCTCGAGCAGGGACGGCACGTCCCGGGAAGGGTGGCGCTGCTGGACGTGCTGCCAACGCTGCTCGATCTGGCGGGTATTCCCGCCCCCGCCAGCATCCACGGCCGATCGCTGGCTCCCTTCCTCGTAGGGAACGACGGTCCCGAGCGAGATCGGGTCTTCAGCGAGGGGTATCTGCGCAGCGTCTCCGCCCTGGGCGACGAAGGCCGACTGGTGTTCAGCGGCATCATCGCCAACGATCCCATGCTTCCCGCCCTCATCGAGACCGCCACGCTGACCGGCCCCTCGTTCCAGGGCTCCGACGCAGGGCACGAGCGCGAACGTGCGGCGCTCCGACAGGCGATGCTCGACTGGAGAGCCGAGCTGCACCCCACCAACCGCCTCGCCCCCCCGACCGATCCCCAACTCCTCGATGCCATGCAGGAGCGCGGCTACTGGAGGGCACAGTGAAGGCCCGGCTGGTCGCGCTCTTGCTCCTGCCGGTCGCGCCGGGCTGCAGTGAAGCTCCCCCCGAAGGCGGCGCCAGCGTCATGGAAGCGTGGATAGGCCGCCTGGATCGAGACGGAGACGGAAGCGTCGACGCTGCGGAGTACCAGCGCGTGGCCTACGCCGAGCTCCCCATGGAGCGAGCGGACCGGGATGGAGACGGGCTGCTCGGCGCCGAGGAGCTCGAACAGCTCCTGCGCACGCAGGATCCCGCCATCTTCGACGTACGCCTCACGGAGGACCTAGCACGACGCGCCGGACCTCCGCCGAAGCGGGGAAGGGGCAAGGGAGCCTGGCGCCGTCTCGCGGACCTGCTCCCGTTCCTGGACGCCGAGCTGCAGGCAGCAGGCGGCGAGATCCCCGACCTCGAGCCGGAGTTGCTGCGGCAGGCCAACGAGAGCCGAAGCCTCGCGTCGATCCCGACCCAGACCCTGCTGATCCGCTACCGGACTGCATTCGAGGCACAGGATCTCCCGTTCCCCCGCGGCCTGGTGAGCACCGATGGCGAGCCTACCCCCAGGGCGGTCGAGCCGGCACCGACACCCACTCACGAACCAACCGCAGACCCCCATCCCCAGGGCTCGCCATGACAGCACGTCTCTTGGCCTTTCCAGCCATCCTCGCAGGTTGCGCCACCTCCATGACGCAGCTGACAATGCCCCACGCCCTCGAACCCGGAGACTGGCAGGTCACGGGTTTTGACGGACGCTACTAGCGCGGCAGCTCCCACTCCTTGCGCAGCTTGCGGGCTTCCTGCCGAGACACCGGCACCTGCTGGCCACCGACGAGCCAAGCGACGTAGCCCCCGCTCGGTGTGGGCTCGAGACGCTCGACGCGTGTCAGGTCCACCAGGGCCTGTCGGTGGACACGTCGGTACCGCTCGGCGGGGAGGCGTCGCTCGAGCTCGCTCAGGCGATAGTCGGTGATGAAACGTTTCCCCTGGGCGTGGACGATGCACGACGACCCCTCGAGCACGGCGTGGCTGACCTCGTCGGGTCGCAGCAGGACCAGCCCCCGCCGCGTCGGCACCACGAGACGCTCGGGAA
>CAZVHW010000127.1:8299-12569 GCA_964626835.1 uncultured Enterobacterales bacterium | reverse complement strand
AGGACGGACGGACCCTTGGTGGCTGGCTCCGCTCGAGCGCGGTGGGCGCGCACCCGCTCGAGGGCCCGAGCCAACCGTTCGACCTCGATGGGCTTGAGCAGATAGTCCACGGCCTGGTGCTCGAAGGCCCGCACCGCGTGCTCGGCGTAGGCGGTGGTGAAGACCACCGAAGGCCCGCCCGGATCCATCAGCTCGAGCGCCTCCATGCCCGACAGTCGCGGCATGCGGATGTCCAACAGCACCAGATCGGGCCGCAGATCTCGCACCAGACGCAGCAGCTCGAGGCCATCTTCGGCCTCGCCCACGACGCGCGCGCCTCCGATCTCGCCCAGTTGCCTCCGCAGACGCCGTCGCGCCGTGGCTTCGTCTTCGGCGATCAGGACCCTGAGTTCGTTCACGTGGCAGCCTCCATTTCCGGCGCGGTCGTGGGGAAGACGAGCCGCACGCGCGTGCGGGCACCCCCACCCGAGTCCACGCCCCGGACGTCCAATTCGGCGCCAGAGCCGAAGGCCAGGTCCAGCCGGCGGCGGACGGTGTCGAGGCCCTGACCACCTGGACGTGAGCCCCGGTAAGGCCCCGGGTTTTCCAAGGTGAAGTCCAGCTCACCCGCCGGGCCGTATCGGACCGTCAAGGAAACCAGGCCGCGATGTCCGGCCCCGGGACCGTGCTTCATGGCATTCTCCACCAGCGGCAGCAGGAGCAATGGCGGAACCGGGGATCCCTCGGTCCGAGGCTCGACGTCCCACGACAGCTCGAAGCGACTGGGATCCCGCAGGTGGTGTAGCTCGAGGAGCCCCCGCAGCAGCTCGAGCTCCGAGCTCAAGGGCCAGAGTGGCGTCTGGACGCCCTCGAATACCTTGCGCAACAGCGCCGAGAGCCGCAGGATGGCCTGCTCCGCCAACGCACCGTCCTCGCGACAGTATTCGGCGATGGCGTTCAACGTGTTGAACAGGAAGTGCGGATCCAGATGAGCCCGCATGGCCAGCAGCTGAGCGCGCTCGGCTTCCCGCTCCAGGCCCTCGGCCCTGGCCCGTTCACGCTTCAAGCCCTGCTCGAGGTCGATGTCCCGGGCCAGTCCCCAGCCGCCTACCCAGAACAGTGCCGCCGACACGAAGAGGTTGATACCCGCCGTCAGGAAGGTCTCTCCCAGCCCAAAGGTCTCGGGAACGAGCCATCCCACGGCCGCTGGGAAACCCCCGATGATGCCGTAGAGCAACAAGAGCAGCGGTTGGATGCGGCGACTGGCCCCACGCCGAACCAGCAGTCGCCAGGCAAACGGGGCCAGCAACAGAAACAGCACACAGCTGAGGATAGCGGACCAGACGGCCTGGGCATTGGGTGAGAAGCGGTACTGTGCGAGCACCAGCGGCACGGCAACCAGCAGGATGGGCACGGCCCGCCGCGGCGCCGCCAGCGCCGCCATGGTCTCCACGAACAGAGCCCAGGGTGCGGGGCCTGCGGCTGCAGGACGGCCGGGAGACCGAGCTATGTCAGGCCCCCTCGATCTCGCTCACCGCATCGGCCGGGGGAATGTCGGAGTACAGCACCTTCATGATGCCCGGCAGGTAGCGGTCCATCGTGACCACGGCGGTGTAGGAGATGTTCTTCAGGAAGGTGGGCGTGAGATCGATGGCTTCGGCGTCGACGCTGACCTTGTAGCGCATCTCACCGTCGTTCATGTCCAGCTCGAAGTTGCCGATGACCATGCCGTAGTTGGAGCGGGTGAAGAACTCGGCCAGCGCGGCGCGCTTCTCGGGACTAGCGTTGATGGGGGCGCGGCTGTAGAACATCATCTGCTGCTCGGCCGGACGGGCCTGGAACCAGCAGTCGTAGTTGCCGTTGCGTCCCGCATAGCGACTGCGCACCATGGGAAGCTCCTCGATGCGCTCGTAGGGCCACTCGTCGGCCTCGAAAAACGCGACGCACGCTTCGATGATTCGGCTCATACGGATACTCCATGGTGGGACACGTGCTGGGAACATATCCCACTCGCGGCCATCGTGGGACCACCCGTGGTGGCATCTCGCCAGTCGTGCTAGGCTCCCTGCCTCCACACCGCGCGAACCCCGAGTTCGCGGCATCCCAACTCCCCTCCAGTGAGGTACACCATGGCCACCAACCCTCGTGCGGTCTTCCAGACCAACCTCGGCTCCTTCACCATCGAGCTGTTCGCCGACAAGGCCCCCAAGACCGTCGCCAACTTTGTCGGCCTGGCCACGGGTACCAAGGAATGGACCGATCCCAAGACCCGCCAACAGGTCAAGCGGCCCCTCTACGACGGACTGGTCTTTCACCGCATCATCGAGAACTTCATGATCCAGGGCGGCTGTCCCCTCGGGCGCGGGACCGGCGGCCCCGGCTTCCGCTTCAACGACGAGTTCCACCCGGATCTGCGCCACACCGGCCCGGGCATCCTCTCCATGGCCAACTCGGGTCCCCACACAAACGGCTCGCAGTTCTTCGTGACCCTGGTCCCGTGCCCATGGCTCGACATGCGCCACTCGGTCTTCGGGCGCGTGGTGGACGGCATGGACGTGGTGGAGGCCATCGGATCGGTGCGCACCGGCGCCCAGGACCGCCCCGCGCAGGAAGTGCGGCTCGAGAGCGTCAGCATCCAAGAAGCCTAGACGCCCCCTCCTCCCGCCGCAATCCCCGCCCGTCCGCTCCAAGCGAGCACACGCTCGCAGAACGGGGCGGGGCGTTCCTCGTGCAGGTTGTGCCCCACGCCCTCGTACCGCTCCAGGCTCGCGGGACCCGCCAGATCCTCGCAGAGCCGCTCACCCATCCCGACAGGCCGCACCGCGTCCGCCAACCCCCAGAAGACGAGGCAGGGCTGCTGGACGCACAGGACGTCCTCACGGTCCGGTACGGACGTCAAGGCGGCCACGCCCGTGCGCTGGGCCGAGCGCCAACCACCGGGGGCGTCCAGGTGGCCCAGGAGCGTGAGTGCGCGCTTGCGTGGGTCCGCCCCGGGGGGAACACTCGAGGCTCGGTCCAGCAGATACCCCACGCCCGCACGGCCGGGAGGACTCGCGAACAGGCGCCGGAAGAGGTTGGGCCAACGTGCGGCCAGGCGGAGGCCGGGTGGGGCTGGCTGGGGGTAGACAAAGGGCGAGACGAGCACCAACCCCGACACCCGACGGGGCATCATGGACGCGGCAAAGAGCGCAACGGCGCCTCCCAGGGAGTGCCCCACCAGGACCACCCGCTCACAGCCCAACCAATCCAGCAAGCCCGGCAGGAGCGCTGCCATCTCGCGAGGATCGGCCGGGATGGTCTCGCCCATGTCGGAGTACCCGTGACCAGGTAGGTCCACAGCCACCGCTCCGCCATGCGCTGCCAGTATCGAGAGGCAGCCGCGCCAGGCCCCCGTGTGGGCCAGGTAGCCGTGCAGTAGAACAAAGCACGGCGGAGAGGCGCCTTGGCGCTCGAGGTGCAGACTCGTGGCCCCGACCGACACATGCACACCCGGCGCGGGCGGCCGCTCGAGCCGCCTGCGCGTGACGCGCATCAGGCCTTCCTGCCCTGCAACTCCTTGACACGATCGTAGCGCACGGGGAGCGGCTCGTCGTCTGGGATGACGTCGATATGGGTCCGACGAAACTCCGGATCCTGCATACGGCACTCACCGAAACGGCGGCCCCACTCTGGGCTGGCACGCATGGCGCGCCACAGGTCGAGCAAGGGCGCCTCCCGCACGTTTCCGAACGAAACCGGCGTGAAGTCACAGGGGGTGAACTCGCCCTCCGCCGTGAGGTAGCACTGATAGAAACCAGCGAAGCAGCCGCACCCATCGGAGGAGTTGACCCAGGACTGGCCCATGATGCCCGGCCCGTAGGGCAGACCGTTGTAGCCCGCCACCAAGTCGCGAAGCTTCGCACGGTTGTCGGGGCCGAGGATCATCTCGGTGTCGTGCAGCAAGGCCCCCGTGGGCACCGCGTCGAAAAGGAACAGCTGGTGCACACCGACGTCTTCGGCCAGGCAGGTGAGCTTTTGGAAGCCCCCACCCAGCAGGTCGCTGCGGCTCATGTAGGAGGACAGGCCCGCGAGCATGCCCGCCTCGCGCACGTGCTTGGCGGCTTTGATCCCCTTGGCGAAAGCGCCCGGGGTATTTCGCCCGCTGTCGTGCTCACCCTCGTCCGCCGAGTCGATGCTCACCAGCACCGAGTACATCCCCGCGCTGTACAGTTCGTCGGCGTAAGCGCGGTCGATGCGCGAGCCGTTGGTGAACATGGCCGTGATGGCCTTGCTGGCGGGCACGCGGGCCACC
>CAZVHW010000127.1:0-8289 GCA_964626835.1 uncultured Enterobacterales bacterium | reverse complement strand
AGGGTGCAGGGTGGGCTCGCCGCCCGAGAACACCACCGAGGCGCCGCCCATCTCGACGAACTGGTCGATGGCATCGGCCAGCTCTTCGTAGGACAGGCTGTTGCCGCCCCGACGCATGTAGCGTTCGGCCGAGCAGTGCCGGCAGCGCATGTTGCACGCGCCGGTGGTCATGATCACCAGCGAGATCGGTCGGGCTTCCTGGCGCAGGAAGCGGTGCCGAAAGGCCGTGCGCATGATGCGCATGGACGGCTCGGACTCGAGCGGAGGCTGCGTGAGATCGTAGGCGATCATGCCGTTGACCGACGCCAAGGGCTTGAGCGGCTCGAGGCGCCGCCGAAACAGGCGCAGGATGGGCCGCACGGCTCGCGATGCGGGCCGCCGATCCCGCGCGAGGCCCGGATGGGTCACCTGGGGAAGATCCTCTCGCTCGAGCTGGTCGTAGAAGTCCAAACGGGCTGCGCTCCTGCAGTGTCTCTATCAGGATGCCCTCTTCGGCACCCGTTTGCCTGGAAGACGGCGCGCCGAAACGAGGAGTTCCATCCGTTTGCGGCCTTGTCGGCCCGGGGCGAGTGATCTCCAATTTTGCGTCAACCCTGCATCGACGAGGGGAAAGCGGGGCGCAGCGGCTGGGTTCGCCGTTCGCTCGGGAGGGGATTCTGGCGCACGCTGAACAGGTTACGCTCGCGGCCCAAGACATGGAGACCATGCATGACCGAAGTCCTCGACGTCCGCGCACTCAGCTGCCCCGGACCGGTCATCGAGCTCCGCAAGCTCCTGGAGGACGGAGCCCGCGAGGCCATCCTGTGGGTGGCAGACGACCTTGCCCGCAGCAACGTCACCCGCTTCGCCACGACCCGTGGCGCGACGGTCCGAGTCGAGCGCCACCCCGCGAGTGGTCATCTCGTCAGTGTTCAGGTAGTAGACGCTGTCGACGCCCATGCCTCCCCGAGCCGCGGCGACCTGCCTGTGGTATCCAACGCCTCCGATCCGACCGAGGGAACATCACGAGCACACGACCAGGGCGCTCGGGTGGTGCAGCTCACGGCGGACACCATGGGCGCTGGCGACGACGAACTGGGCACCCTGCTCCTGCGGGGCTTCGTCAAGACCGTCCTCGACGTCCAACCCCTCCCGGACATGGTTCTTTGCTACAACGGTGGAGTCCGGCTGTGCTGCGAAGGGTCCCCGGTGCTCGACGATCTCCGAGCCCTCGAGGCGCAGGGCTGCTCCGTCATCGCCTGCGGCACCTGCCTGGGCTTCTACGACTTGACCGACCAGCTCGCCGCGGGGCGGGTCACGGACATGCTCGAGATCGTCACCGCTCTCTCCTCTGCCGCAATCATCCTCCGACCATGAGCGCCCCCCTGTACCTCGACAATGCAGCCACCTCCTGGCCCAAGGCTCCTGGAGTTTCCCGGGAAATCGCACGGTTCCTGGACGAGTCAGCGGGCAATCCGGGGCGGGGTGGTCACCGCTCGAGCGTCGCCGCCAGCCGCTCCGTCGAAGGTGCCCGCGAGGCCGTGGCGTACCTGCTGGGTGGTGACCCCGAGCGAACCCTCTTTGGGGCCTCGTGCACCTTCTGGCTCAACACCGCGCTCCAGAGCAGCTTGGGTCCTGGTGACAGGGTCGTCTGCTCCAGCCTCGAGCACAACGCGGTCATGCGCCCCCTGCGCTGGCTCGAGCAGCAGCGCGGCGTCACCGTCCGCGTCGTGCAAGGAGACGACAACGGCGTCCCCAGCCCGAGCGAGTTCCGAGACGCAGTGAACGAAGCACCGACCCGACTGGTGGTGACGACCCACGCCTCGAACGTCACCGGTGCCGTGCTTCCGGTCGCAGAGATCGTGCGAGCGGTGGCCCCCGTGCCGGTCGTGCTCGACGCCGCCCAGACCGCCGGGTCGCTGCCCATCGATGTCGCGGACCTGGGTGTCGCCGCGCTCTGCTGCTCGGCCCACAAGGGCCTGCTCGCGTCCCCAGGCCTGGGTGTGCTGGTGCTGAAAGCCGGCTTCGACGTGCAGCCCCTGGTGCTGGGCGGCACCGGTTCGCGCTCCGAATCCGAGCTCATGCCCGACCTGCTGCCAGACCGCCTCGAGGCGGGGACCCTCAACACCGCGGGGATCGCAGCCTTGGGTGCCGCCTGCGAATGGCTCGAGCAGCGCGGAGTTCGAGACATTCACGATCACGAGCGCGATCTGGTCGCCCTGGCGGCAACCGGCCTCGCCGAGCTACCCCGGGTCGAGACCGTGGGCTGGCGCGCCGACGCCCCACACACCGGCACCCTCTCGTTCCGCGTCGACGGCGCAGACAATGGGCAGCTGGGCCTCTGGCTCGACCGCTCCCATGGCATCCAGCTCCGCCCCGGGTTGCACTGCGCGCCAGCAGCCCATCGCAGGCTGGGCACAAGCCCCGCAGGCACCCTCCGCGTGGGCTTCGGCCCCTTCAACACACGCGAAGACGCCACACGGCTGGTGCGCGCCGTGGCGAGCTTCCCGAGGCGTTAGGAGTCCACATCCCCTCGCCGCCACGCGCGCGCACAGAGGACTCCCATGAGCATCCCCCGCGACCTCCTCCTCGTCTTCGGTACGGTCCAGCGTGTCATGACCGCAGAACGCGCCACGCGCCGCCGAGGCCTCGACGTCGATGTCATCCCGGCACCCCGGGCCGTGAGCTCTGAGTGCGGCATGGTGCTCGTCGCTCGCACCGATCAGGTCCGTGATCTGGTCGCCACGCTGGCCTCCGCGGGGCTCACTCCCAAGTCCGTTTGGCGCCGCCAGGGCGAAAGCTGGCGGCCCAGCTCCCTCGACGCACCGCCCGCCCCACCCAAGGTCGCCCTGACCAAGGGCTCGGCCTACGGCGGCTGTGGCGCCAAGCTCCCCAAGCACACCCTCGAGTCCATCCTCTGCGGCCTACCCCGCGTCGAGACCCCGGATCTGCTGGTGAGCATCGAGAATGCTGACGACGCGGGCGTCATCCGCGTGTCGCCCGACCTCGCCATCATCCACACCGTGGACTTCTTCCCACCCCTGGTGGACGATCCCTTCAGCTTCGGGCGCATCGCGGCGGCCAACGCCCTGTCCGACGTCTACGCAATGGGGGGCGAGCCCATGGGGGGCATGAACATCATCAGCTTCCCAGTGACCTCACTCGGCAAGGCTGCTCTCAAGGAAATCCTGCGCGGCGGGCTCTCGGCGCTCGAAGAATCGGGCGCAGCGCTCACCGGAGGCCACACCATCGAAGGCAACGAACTGCTGTACGGCATGGCCGTCACCGGCCGCGTTCACCCCGACCACATCTGGCGAAACGGCGGAGCACGACCGGGCGATCTGTTGGTGCTCACCAAGCCGCTTGGCACCGGTTTGGTCACCACGGCCGCCAAGGCCGAGCTGGCCGATCCGGGTCACCTGGCCATGGCCATCCGCTGGATGTCAACCCTCAACAAGCGGGCCGCCGACGCAGCCAGACCCCTCGAGCCCCACGCCGCGACCGATGTCACCGGCTTCGCACTCGTTGGCCACGTGTCAGAAATGGCCCAGGCCTCCGGCGTCGCCGTCCAGCTCGATCTGGCCGCCATGCCCCTGCTACCCGGTGCTCGTGAAGCTGCCGAGATGGGACTGGTGCCCGTCGGTACGGCCAAGAACAGGGAGAGCTTGGCCGAGGTCCTCGACATCGCTTCCGATGCGGACGAGCTACTCGTGGACGTGGCCCTCGATCCCCAGACCTCGGGCGGCCTGCTGCTCGCCCTCGACGCAAACAATGCCCAAGCCCTCGTGCGAGCGCTCCCTGCTTCCGCCATCGTCGGCCGCGTAGTCGAGGGGCCCGCGGGGCAGCTACGGTTGGCGTAGTGCACCCGGTTCCGCTGGCTCTCTTCCTCCTGTGCGCCTGTGGCACGCCGGAGCAAGCCTCCCCCTCGGTCGCCCCCGTCGAGCCCGCGCGCCAGACCATCGTCGTCATCACCCTCGACACCACCCGCGCCGACCGCATCGGCTGCTACGGCTACGCGCTGGCCGAGACCCCCCACCTGGACCGACTGGCAGCGCGCGGCACGCGCTTCGCTCGCGCCTACGCCCCCGCCCCCCTCACCATCCCATCCCACGCGACCCTGTTCACGGGCTTGTTGCCTCCTCACCACGGGCTGCGGGACAACGGCGATCAACGACTGGCGGATCAGGCCTTCACCCTCGCCGAGCAGCTGCACCAGGCTGGATGGCACACCCACGCCTCCGTGACAGCCTTCGTCACCCAGGCCCATTGGGGCTTCGGCCAGGGCTTCGTCGGCTTCGACGACGATCTCGGCGTCCCGAGCGACCGCCTCTCCTGGCGAGCCGAACGCGACGGTGCCAGCGCCGTCGACGACGCGCTGGCCGCGCTCGAAGCGGGCGCCGACTTCCTGTGGCTACACCTGTTCGAGCCCCACGCTCCCTACCAACCGCCAGAGCCGTTCCGCTCCCGTCACCAGGGCCGCCCCTACGACGGCGAGATCGCCACGGCCGACCACCAGGTTGGCCGCTTGCTCGCTGCGCTACCCGAAGACGCCCTGGTGGTCTTGGCTGGCGATCACGGTGAGGGTTTGGGCGATGGAGGAGAGCTCCAGCACGGCCTGCTGCTCGGCGACGCCACGCTCCACGTGCCTCTCATCATCGCCGGTCCCGACATCCCGGTCCGCGTGGTGGACCGCCCGGTGAGCCTGGCGGACGTCACGCCCACCCTCCTGCGCCTCCAGGACCTTCCCGTGGACCCGTCCCTCGATGGCACGGACCTCTTCGAGCCAGCCCCCAGGACCGGCGTCTATGCCGAGACCCACTACGGCGCGAACCACTACGGCTGGGCCTCGCTTCACGCGATCATAGGCGAACGAGGCCGCGTGGTCCGGGGCAGCCGGGACGAGAACGAGGGGGAAGTCGGTGAAGAACTCATCGAATCGCTCGAGGCTGCAACCGCCCTTCAGCCACTCTGGCAGGCCTCGCCCGTGACCCTCGATCTCGCCCAGGTGGAGCAGCTCCAGGCTCTCGGCTATCTGGCGGCCCCACCCACCGCGGGCGGGACGGATCACGCGACGGATCCCCGGGACGGCATCCAAGACGTCCAGCGCTTCGCGACGCTGGGCGAGCTGGCCCCAGCCGAACAAGAACGAGCGCTACGGGAGCTGTTGGTGGCCCAGCCGGCGTTCCGGGATGCACGCTTCCGTCTCTCCCTGTTGCTCTCACGCAGCGGTCGGCTGGACGAGGCAATGGCCGAGATGGCCACGCTGTACGAGCACACCCCCGACAGCACCGCGGCCGTGGCCATGGGAGAGATCTGGCTGCAAGCCGGAGATCCCGGAGAAGCCCTGCACTGGTTCCGCGAAGCTCTGCAGCACGATCCCCGCTCGGCGACGGCTCGCGCTGGCGAGATCGACAGCCTCGCGAGCATGGGGATGTGGGACGAGGCCAAGGCGCACGCCGATCTGGCCCTCGACCAGACGCCGGACCACGGCACGGTACAGGCCGTCCGCGCGCTGCTGGCCTCTCGAGACGGGGAGCCCTTGGGGCACTGGCCGGACACCTTGGCCCTGTTGGCCGAGCAGCGACCCTACGATCCCCGCCTCCCCCAGGCTGCCGCGCGCTTGCTCGCGGCAGCCGGCCGCCCGGAGGAGGCAATCGACCGATACCGCCAGGAGCTCCGCTGGCGACCTTACAACATGACCGCCCGCCTCGAGCTCTACGACCTGTTCGTATCCCACGGGCGACAGGTCGACGCCCTCAAGACGCTCCGGCCCTTGAGGGCCCTCCAGCCCGAAGAGCCCCGCTGGCGAGCCCTGACCGCCCAGTCCTACCTGGCCATGGATCGGCCCGACCTGGCCGAGCCGCACCTCGTCGCATGCCAGGGTGACCCGGCCTGTCCCCAGCTCGAGACGAGTGGTACCCTCGCCCCATGACCACCGCTGGCCTCCACCGTCGGTCTCGGGTGATGCTTGCATCGACATGCGCCGTCCTGGCCGTGTTGCTGGCGTCGGGGGTGGCCTGGGGCCGCGGCATGCGTCTCACCCGGGTCCACGGCGACGACATGGCGCCATCGCTGGACCACGGAGACTGGGTGCTCACGGGCCGAACGAACCCCCAGCAAGGGGACGTGGTGCGCCTCCCGGACCCCCTCGATCCCGAGCACCTGGTCCTACGCCGGGTGCTGGCCCTTCCTGGACAGGCCATCGCGTTTGCGGGTCACCAGCCGCGCATCGACGGCCAAGCGCTCAAGCAGGTGCTCATGCAGGAACTCGCTGGCGAGATGGTGCTCATGGAGCACAGCGCCTGGCTCCTGGCGGTCGCCCTCGACTCCACGGGCTTCCGCACCGAGGCAGTCGAGGTCCCAGGGGATCACCTGTACCTGGTGGCAGACCACCGAGACGTAGCGCTGGATTCCCGCTGGTGGGGCGCGGTGCAACAGACCGAGATCCGCGACACCGTCCTGCTCCGCATTGGGCCACGCGACGTCTGGCGCGCCTTCGTGTTCGGGCCCCGGCAGACCGTCCGACCGGAGATCCCGCTGATGCCCTACCAGGTGCCCGAGGAGCTGCGGCCGCCTAGGTGATCTGGGCCGGGTCCTCGTCCTCCTCGATCTGCCGTTGGGTGAAGCCGAAGCGGGCCTTGAGGGTCACCGAGTCGTTGTCCACCACCAGGGCCAGGTCTTCCACGCCCATCTCGAGCTTCAGGCTACCCGTGGCGGGATTGACCATGCCCTCGACCTGTTCGCGAGAGAGGATGGTGATGGGATTGACACGGAAGAGCTGCTTGTCCAGGGCAAACTCGAGCCCCTGGCTGGCCAGCTGCAGCAACACGTGCTCACCCAGATCCACCACCGGCCGCCCGATCTCGCCGACGATGGCGCGGCGCCCACGGTCATAGCGGATGTTGCCTAGCTCGAGGCTGGCTGCCAGGTACTTGTGCAGCGAGAAGGGGAGCTCGAGACCTTCACCCATGATCTGGGCAGCGCCTTCGGCCGAGAGCCGCACCCGGGCCTCGAGGCCCACTCGCTGCTGGCCGTAGCGCAGGTTGCTGCCCTCCTGGTCGATCTGGACTTTCCACTCCCCCTCGATGTGCAGCAACTCATCGATGCGCTTGTGCACTTCCTCGCGGCGGTTGCGCCATGCTCCGACGGCGCGTTCACGGGCCCGCACCAGCATCTGGGGCGGATGCCTATCCTCGAGCAGCCCCTTGACCTTGCGCCGCACCTCGAGCTTGGACACAGCGCCCCGCGCGTCGCGCAGTACGTTGAATCGACCCTTGCCCACCTTGATCGGTAGCGTTCCGGCAACCACCTGGTCGAACAACGCCCGGTGAACGCTCAAGGTCAGGTGCCACTCTTCCCGCTTCGCTTCCGCCATGCTGCCTCCGCGCCGAGCTGAACCCAGCTACCCTACCATCTCGAGAGGCCACGGTGCGGTCCTGGACGTCACCGGAGACGAAAGTCTCACGCAGAGCCGCAGAAGCGCAGAGACGGGGAGAATGGGGAGGCTGCCGCTCCTCTCGAGCCCAGGTTGGCGGCGGGTGCCGGGCAGGGGTGGGGAGGCAGCAACGCCACCACTCTCCCCGAAAACGGAGCGGCAACGCTCTTCATCCTCTGCCTCTCACCCTGCGGCTCTGCGCCTCTGCGTGAGGCCAGACGCCCTGCTAGAACACCTGCGAGGCCGGGAAGAACCAGGCGATCTCCCGCGCCGCCGTCTCGGGAGCGTCGGAGCCGTGCACGGCGTTCTCGGTGAAGCTGTCGGCGAAGAGCTTGCGCAAGGTACCCTCGGCCGCGTTGGCCGGGTTGGTGGCACCCATGATGTCGCGATTGCGCTGGATGGCGCCTTCGCCCTCGAGGACCATGACGACCGCGGGGCCAGAGGTCATGAAGGCGATCAGCCCCTCGAAGAAAGGCTTGCCGTGGTGCTCGGCGTAGAAGCCCTCGGCCTCGGCGCGAGACATGTGCACCATGCGCATGGCAGCGATGCGCAGTCCCTCTTCCTCGAAGCGGTGGACGATGGCTCCGACGGCGTTCTTGGCGACGGCGTTGGGCTTGATGATCGAGAGTGTGCGTTCCATGAAAAACTCCAATGGGATGAGGTCAGACGAGACCATGTTCGGTGAGAAGCTGCTGCATGCGGCGGCCCATGTCTGCGGGGCTGCGGACCACGGACACGCCCGCTGCCTCGAGAGCCTGGAACTTGTCCTCGGCCGTGCCCTTGCCGCCGGAGATGATCGCGCCGGCGTGACCCATGCGACGCCCGGGAGGCGCCGTGGCGCCGGCGATGAAGGCCACCACCGGCTTGGTCATGTT
>CAZVHW010000126.1:0-15167 GCA_964626835.1 uncultured Enterobacterales bacterium | reverse complement strand
CGGCGTCCTGGTCGAAGTCGTCGTCGCCGGCGCAGTCACTGTCGATGCCGTCGTAGTAGGTCTCGCTGGCCCCGGGGTTCACCGAGGCGTCGCCGTCGTCACAGTCGGTGGCCAGGCTGACGTCCACGGCGTTCGAGGGCTGGTCGCAGGCGGTGACGGTGGCCGTGTCGCCGCCGTAGCCGTCTCCGTCCACGTCCAGGTACCAGGTGGAGGCGCCCCGCGCTTCGTCCTCGTCCACGAAGCCGTCGCAGTCGTTGTCCAGGCCGTCGCAGGCCTCGATCCCGCCGGGATGGGCGTCGGCGCTGCTGTCATCGCAGTCCGTCCCGTCGTCCACGGTGTTGGACGGCTGATCGCAGTCTCGGGTCACCGTCGCGGGATCGCCGTAGCCGTCTCCGTCCGCGTCACCGTACCAGGATGGGGCATCCACGGCGCCCTCGTCCACCGTGCCGTCGCAGTCCTGGTCGGCGTCGTCGCAGATCTCGTCGGCGCCGGGATGTACCGTCGCATCGCCGTCGTCGCAGTCCGTGCTGTCGGCGACGGTGCCGCTGGACCCGTCGCAGGACTGGGTGCCGTCGCTGGCGTCGCCGAAGCCATCGCCGTCCGCGTCTGTGTACCAGTCCAGCCCGCTGTTGTTGTCCACCACGCCGTCGCAGTCGTCGTCCACCGAGTTGCAGCTCTCGATGGCGCCGGGAAAGACCGCCGCGTCGTCGTCGTCGCAGTCGCCCTCCTGGGCGGCGTAGCCCGAGGGCAGCTCGCAGGCTTCGACGCGGTCGCTGCTGTCGCCCCAGCCGTCTCCGTCCGCGTCGGCCCAGAAGGTCTGGGCGTCGCTGGCGCCTTCGTCGATGGTGCCGTCGCAGTCGTCGTCCGTTCCGTTGCAGGCTTCGTCGGCGCCGGGGTGCACGTCGGGGTCGTCGTCGTCGCAGTCGGCGGCGGACAGCACACCGTCACCGTCCAGGTCGTCATCGGGCGTGGTGGAGTCGCAGTCGTTGTCCACGCCGTCGTAGGGGATCTCGTCGGCGCCGGGATTGACCGTCGCGTCGGCATCGTCGCAGTCGTCGGTGGCGTCGTAGCCGTCGGCGTCGGCGTCGGCGTCAGCGTCGTAGCCGCTGGTCGTGTCCGTACCCGAGGACGTGTCGTCCTTGTCGTCGAAGCAGCCGGCCGTCAGCGTGATGGAGAGGGCCAGGAAGGTGAGGGGGAAAGGTCTCATGGTGCCTCCTAGCAGCCGCTGCCTTCGTAGCTGATCTCGACGGCGTCGCCGTCCTCGATCACGCTGGCGTCGATGATGATGGTGCCGGTGCTGGCGTCCCAGGTCCAGGAGCCGCTGATGTCGGTGCCCTCGACCGTGACCACGATGGTGGACTCGTCGCTCGGCGTGCTGGTGAGCTCGAAGCTGGCGTCTTCCGCCACTTCTACGACCATGGCGTCTCCCATGGTGGCCATGGTTGTTTCCCAGTCGGTGGTGCAGATGCTGACCAGGGTACCGCCCGTGGCCACGGTGGCTTCGTAGATGCCCGTGTAGGCCGAGGCGGAGCCGCAGCCGCTGGGGTTGTCACCGCCGATGCCGTGCACGTAGAGCAGGTCGCTGCTGTCCACGTAGGTCTCGAAGGTGGTGAGGTAGGTGGAGTAGGAGCTGACCGACTGGTCGGGCTCGTCGCTGACCCCCACCAGGTGCAGGCTGGCACCCTCGCGGACCAGCCCCTCGTTGCAGCCGCCGCTCACCGTCTCGGTCAGCGCCGCCTCGAGGAGCATGAAGGCGCGCTCGGTGTTGGAGCCGTAGGTGCCGCCCAGGTTGACCATGGTCTCCATGACCGTCTCGGCGTCCGTGGCCGAGTAGCTGTCGTCGATCCAGATGTCCGAGCCGTTGATGCAGCCGTCGTCCTCGACGGTGGCGGCGATCTGGTAGTCCACGCCCGCTTCCAGCAGGGCGTCGGTCATGCCCACCAAGCCCGCGGTCAGGCCCGTGATGTCGTCGTTCATGGAGCCCGAGCGGTCCACCGCGAGGATGACGTCGGCGACCAGTTCCGGCTCGTCGATGGAGGCGGTGAAGCTCTCGCTGATGGAGGCCCAGTCGGACTCGCCCGCCAGGTCGAGGGTGGCGTCACCCCGAGGATCGTTCGACGAGACGAGCAGAGAGGCCGCGTAGCTGCCCTCGTCGGCCGGCGCGAAGCTGGCCTCGAAGCTGGCGCTGCCGCCGGCAGCCACCACCGTGGGCACGGGGAGATCGTGGGAGAGCTCGCTGTCGCCCGTCAGGCTGGCGGTGCTCACCAGCAGGTCGCTGGTGCCGGTGTTGCTGACGGTGACCGGTACGCTGTCCTCGCAGTCCACCTCGACCAGCCCGAAGTCCCAGGACTCGGTGTCCACCTCCATGACGGGACCCGAGAGCACGGTGACGGTGTTGCTGTCCACGGCCTCGCCATCCTCGGTGCCGTCGCTGGGGGTGACGGTGCAGTGGACCAGAGAGCCTTCGTAGGTCAGGTCCAGCTCGAGGGTGGTGTCGCCGTGGCCGATGTCGGCGGCGTCCACGGTCCAGCCGTAGGTGTAGGAGACGCTCTCGCCGTCGGGGTCGCTGGCGCTGCCCGGGGTGCAGGTCAGGGTGTCGAGGATGTCCGCGTCGGTGGGCGTGAGCCAGGCCGAGGAGAGCGTGGGGGCCGAGTTGCCGACGGTGACGCTGGTGCTGACCGTGTTGCCCTCGTCCTCGCCGTCGTGGGCCGTGACGCTGCAGGTCACGTCCTGGCCGTGGGCCAGATCGGCGACCAGCACGGTGCCGGTACCCGCTGCGGTGCCGTCCACGGTCCAGGCCACGGTCGATGCGTCGTCGTCGTGGTCCGGGTCGTCCCAGCCTTCCCAGCTGCAGGTCAGGGCGTCGCCGGCGAAGGGCTCGGCCGGGTCGATGGTGGCGTCGTCCACGGTAGGCGCGGAGTTGACGATGGTGACAGTGTCGGTCTCGGCGGAGTCGCTCGTGTCCAGCCCGTCGCTGGCGTAGACCAGACATTGGATGGTCTGGCCCTTGCTGGTGCGCTCCGAGCTCCAGCTCTCGTCGCCGCTCGAGCCGGCCACCACGCCGTCCACCATCCAGGTGTAGCTGTAGCTGATCGCGTCGCCGTCGGGGTCGACCGCGTCCACGGTGATCGTGCACTCGAGGTCGTCCAGCGTGGTGGGTTCGGTGGGGGAGAGCACGGCTGCCGGGGCGCTCGGTGGCTCGTTGGTGCAGCGATCGTCCTCGTCGCAGCCCGGATCGTCGCAGTCGGTCAGCCCGTCACCGTCGTTGTCCGCACCGTCGCTGCACTCACCGGCCTGGTCGCCCTCGACCTCCGTCGTCTCCGCGCAGTCCTCGTCGTCCTCGCAGCCTGGGTCGTCGCAGTCGGTCAGGCCGTCACCGTCGTTGTCGTCACCGTCGTCGCACTCCCCTTCCGCGTCCCCTTCGACCTCGGTCGGCGTGGTCTCGCCCGTGTCCTCGTCGCAGTCCGGTGAGCCGGCGCAGTCCGGGTCGTCGCAGTCGTACAGGCCGTCCCGGTCGTTGTCGGCCCCGTCGGAGCACTCGCCGGCGACGTCGCCTTCGTACTCGGGTGCACCGCTGTCGTCGGGCTTGTCGTCGAAGCAGCCGACTGCGGCCAGCAGCGAGGCGAGCAGGAGGGTGCGCATGGGGCCTCCGAGAGCTGGGGAGTACATGACATATGGCGACAATGTTAGGCTATTATAAGAAAATCTCGGCGAACCGCCATGCGATGGTTCGTTTCTATCGAGGAGCCCCCGTGGAACGCTTCCCGCTCTTTCTCCTCCTGGTCCTCGGCATCGCCATCGGCTGCTCCGAGAAGGACGACACCGGCTCGAGCTCCGGCACCACCGACATCCCCGCCGACGCCGACGCTGACGCCGACGGCTACGACGCCACCGACGACTGCGACGATGGCGACGCGACGGTCCACCCCGGCGCGGACGAGGTCGCCTACGACGGCGTGGACAACGACTGCGATCCGTCCACCGCGGACGACGATCTGGATGGGGACGGCTTCCTGTCCTCGGTGGACTGCGACGATGACGATCCGGACCTGCACCCTGGCGTGGACGAGCTCTGCAACGACGTAGACGACGACTGTGACGGGTCGGTGGACGAGGATCCGGTGGACGGCGAGACCTTCTACGCCGACGACGACGCCGACGGCTACGGCGATCCCCACGATGGTCAGGAAGCCTGCGAGCGTCCAGACGGGTGGCTGGCGGACTCGAACGACTGCGACGACGCGGACGCGACCGTTCACCCCGACGCGGAAGAGGTCTGCGATGGCGTGGACAACGACTGCAATGGCGTGGTCGACGATGGCGACGGCGACACCTGGTACGCCGACACGGACGGTGACGGCTACGGCGACATCACGGCGGCGCTGTTGGCCTGCACACAGCCCTCCGGCCATGTCGCCGACGACACGGACTGCGACGACGGTGACGGGGCGGTCCATCCTGGCGCCGAGGAAGTCTGCAACGGCGTGGATGACGACTGTGACGGTGAAGCCGACGGGAGCGCGGCCACCGACGTGAGTGCCTGGTACGCCGACACGGACGGCGACGGCTACGGCGATCCCGCCGTCAGCCAGGACGCCTGCGACCAGCCCACCGGCTACGTCGACGACGACACGGACTGTGATGACACCGACGCTCGCGCGTTCCCCGGTGGAACCGAGCTTCCCTACGACGGCGTGGACGGGGACTGCGACGGCGCCAGCGACTACGACGTCGACGCTGACGGCTACGACAGCGATGCCTACGGTGGCGACGACTGCGACGACGACGATCCGGCGGTCAATCCCGGCGCCGGCGAGAGCTGGTACGACGGCGTGGACGGGGACTGTGATGGCGCCAGCGACTTCGACGCGGACGGAGATGGCTACGACAACGATGCACACGCGGGGACGGACTGCGACGACGGTGACGGCACGGTGTACCCTGGAGCCTCCGAGACCGATCCCGCCGTGGACCAAGACTGCGATGGCGAGGTCGAGGCCGCGCCCACGGCGTCGGCCGACTACGTGCCTTTCTCGAGCCTCGAACACTGCAGCGAGCTCATCCTCGATGGTAGCGGGTCGGTGGATCCCGACGGCTTCCCGGTCAGCTTCGAGTGGACGGTGGACAGCGTCCCTGGTGCTTCGGGCCTCACCACGGAAGACCTGGACGATCCCACGGCCGAGCAGCCCACCTGCTACCCGGATACGCCGGGAGTCTATGTCTTCGGGCTGACGGTCACCGACTTCGGCGGGCTCTCCGACAGCGCCAGCGTGAGCGTCACCGTCACCACGCGCGCGACCAACACCGCGCCCGTTGCGGATGCCGGCAGCGACGTCACGGTCACCACCACCGTCACCTGTACCGAAGGCTCCGGCTACGAGTACACCTGCGACGACTGCGTCTACGAGGGCAGCCCGGTAGATGCCTCCGTCTCGACGGATGTCGATGGCGAGCCCTTGTCCTACGGGTGGACCGTCGCCAGCGGCACGGGGAGCTTCGACGACGACACCCTGGCCACGCCCGCGCTGACGCTGACGGGCTCCGAGGCCGAGTACGGCAGCACCATCACGGACGTCTATCTGCTCGAGGTCGACGTCACCGACTGCTACGGCTACGCGGACACGGCCTCCGTGTGGGTTTCGGTGGAATGTACGGGGGAATAGGCGTTATTCGCTCTGCATGGAGCGCATCTCCCTCGCCATCCTGACCCTGCTGGCCTTCCTGGTCCGATTGATGCGCTCGCTCGAGGTGCCCTACCCCTTGGGCACGGACGGCTACTACTACGTCGTGCAGGTGGAGAGCCTGCTGGCCCAGGGTCGGCTCCACGTGCCCGATGCCTCCTGGGTGCATCCGTGGCTTGCATGTGCGGCGGGCTTGGTGGGCGATCCGGTGTTCGGCGTGAAGGTCGGATCGGCGTTGTTGGCTGCTGCTTGTGTGCCCGCCGCGTACGCGCTGGGCCAGGCACTGGGAAACAACCGCACCTGCGGGTGGCTGCTGGCGGCCTGGGCGGCGGCTTCACCGACCTTGACCCTGCTCGGTGCCGACTTCCTCAAGAACCTCGGGGTGGCGGCACCGTTTCTCGGGCTGCTGGCCTTGTTCGCCCTGGGCTGGGGTCGGCCGTCGAGGTGGCGCGGCGCCTGGTGGAGGCCGGCGACCCTGGTGGTCTTGGCGCTACTGGTGGCGATCGCGCATCGAACCGGGGCGGCGTTGTTGCTCGTGGGTGGTGTGGGGTGGGGGCTGGGCTGGTTGGGAGCACGGTTCGGGCGCGGAACGACCCAGAGGGCCGAACCCAGGTCCCTGGCCCTCGGCGCCCTCGTCGTCCTGGCTTGTTTTGCCCTCTTTGCCATCGGCTCGGCGCTGCTGCCCGCTTGGCTGCATCCTTCGGATCTCGAACGTCTCCAGGGTCGCTTTGCCCTCGAGCCCCACTGGCCGGCACCCTGGGGTTGGCTGCAGCTGCGGCCGATCCATGCCGCCCATTGGCTCGAGCTGTCCCTCCCCTGGGTGGTCGTGGTGGCGCTGGCGCCGGCGTGGTTCCTCCGGCGGGATCTGCGGCCCTGGCTGGCCGGGCTGGGGCTGCCGCTGCTCGTGTTCGTGTTCCCGGGTTGGCGTCTGGACGAGCTGGATCTCGGCTACCGACTGTCACTTCTCGCCCCTTTGGTGGCCATGCCTCTCTTCGTGGTGCTCCTGGCGCGGCACTCGGGATCGTGGCCACCCCTGATGCCGAGGGTGCTGCGACTGGCGGCGTTGGTGCTGGTGCTCGCGGCGCGAACGGGAGTCGATCCCCACACCACACCACCCTACGAGCGCTACGGCATCGCGGTGGCCAAAATCCCACGGCCTCTGCCGTCTCTGCTCATCGCCCACCAGGGCATGAGCTTCTACTACGATCACCTGACCGGGCACGAGGCCATGGCCTGGTCGCCCGAGCCCGACCTCGACCGGCTGGATGTGGGCCGCGTGGTCTGGGGTGTGCGCTCGGGCGAGTGGCTGGCCTTCGCGCCATCCGACCTCGACGCCCCTCGGCCGCTGCCCCTGGGTTTCGGCTACCACTACGTGCGGGAGGATCTGTGGGAGACCTTCCTCGAGCGAGCCCAGGCCGAAGGCGACGACGACCTACAGGTTCGGGTCCAGGACTGGCGAAATCCACGCCGCGTGCGACCCGCCTCTTTGTTACGCAATCGTTGATCCTGGAGGAGTTTCCATGGCCTGGAGGAAGTCGTCCCCCGAGCTGATCGCCACCTTCGAGCGGGTCCGCCCGCCCGCGGTTCGGGGCGTGGAGCATCGCAAGATGTTCGGCTTCCCCTGCTGCTTCGTGAACAACAACATGTTCATGGGCCTTCATCAAGAAAACACGATGGTGCGGCTCGATCCCTCGGACCGTGCCGAGTTCCTCGCGCTGGACGGGGCCTGCCTGTTCGAGCCCATGGCCGGGCGCAAGATGAAGGAGTACGTCACCATCCCGCCCCAGATCATGGCCGACGAAGAAGCCCTGTCCTTCTGGGTGGCGCGCTCGCTGGACTACGCAGGCTCGCTGCCGCCCAAGGTCAAGAAGCCGCGCAAGAGCCGGAAGAAGAGCTAGATGCCGCACTCGTAGGCGGTGAGCAGCGACAGCTGGCCGTTTTCCCATCGGCCAATGCCGACGCTGCTGCCGTCTTCGCGTTCAGCCGCCACCACCACCTCGCAGTGGCCGTCTCGGTCGAGATCGACCGAACCCGTGAGCTCCACCAGCTGGGGCAGCGGTAGGGCGAAGCGCATGACCTGGTAGCCTCCGAGGGCGACGAGCAGCTCTTGCTGGGGCTCTCGTGCCGGCACCGGCTCGGCGTCTTCCGCTTCTTCATCGGTGGGTTTGGGATCGGGGGGGGCTGGCCAGAGGGCTCGGACCACGTGGTCCAGCTGGCCATCGCCGTTCAGGTCGAGGCGGTAGATGGGTTCGATCTCGATCTGATCCGGGGGGGGCGGCTCGAGCCCGAGGTCCAGGGCTGCCGCCGCCTGCTGCATGCCATCGAGCAGAGCGGGGTCCATGGGCTCGCCGGGCTTGGCCTTGTCGAAGTTGCACCAGGGGACGGGCCCATCGGACCAAGACACCACAGGCCAGCGGTCGATGCGCTGCTCCAGATCGAGGGCCTGCATGGTGCGACCCGACATGCACTGCACCGAGGTGCGGCCTGATACCCCAACCCGTTGGCCTTCGCCGATGTCGAGGATCGCTTCGCTGTCGGGCAGCAGGTCGAGGCAGGGAGAGCCTGCCTTCGAGGTGCCGGCGGTGGGGTCGTAGCAGGCCAGGGGAACCACGACGTTGGCAGAGTGCACGGCAAACAGGGCGACCGGGCCAGGTTGGGCGGGGACCATCTCGAGATCCTCGTCGGGCTGGTATGGCTCGGGTTCACCGCCCCCACAGAGGCTGCCCATCAGCGAAAACGCAACGAGTACAGTGATGAATCTCGCGTGCATGAAGACCTGCTAATTCCATTGCTCACGACCGGCACGGATCGTCCCATGCTCATCTCTCTGGGAGAAGCCTAGCGCGTTCCGTTGGACTCCATCGGCGAGACTCGGAAGCGCGCGTCGTCGGGGACGGTGGTCAGGCCGCAGCGGTGATAGAAGTCGTCCAGTGTTGGATCGCAGGCCAGCCAGAACGACCGCCGCTCGGCCACCGCCCGCACGAACCTGCGCCCGTGACCGAGCCCCCGCCGGCCCCTCCGCACGGCGAAGTAGCTGAGGTTGAGGCGCCCCTCCGAGCAGAGACGTCGCGCCAGCGCCCGCTGGGATCCCTGCCGAAAGAGGTTGGCCGGCCGTCCCGTGAGCAATGCACCCGCCACGACCTCTCCCTGCTCCTCGAGGACCATCACGGTGGTGTCGGGCCGGGCGGTCGCGGCGATCGCCACGGCGCCAAACCAGGGCCACTCTCGCGAGGCCAGCCTCAGGTAGGCGCGGAAGCGCGGATCCCTCGGTTTCACCTCGATCAGCTTGGTCATGCCGCTCTCCTCTCGGGATCCGTGGTGGCCTTGAAGGGCTGGCGCAGGGTCGGTGTGGAGAGGTCGATGCTGCGGGTCACCAGGCCAACGATGGGGTTGACCAAGGGGCTGCGGTGCTTGACGTAGCAGCGGCTAGGCACGGGGACGGCCCCCAACGTGCTCTTGATCTCCTCGGCGGTGCGACCGTAGTTCACCCGCGCAAGGCCGCGATCGAGTGCGATGTGCAGGTAGTCGCAGAGCATGCGTGGGTAGATGGAGTGGGCGCGGTTCAGGTTGTAGTCGAAGCCGACAGCGTGCGCGTCCAGGGTGTCGCCCAGGACGAAGCCCGTCATGAAGCCCACCAGCTCGCCGTCCAGGAAGTAGCCCCGCACGATCATCTCGCAGCCGAGGCTGGCACGCAGCACCGGTAGGGAGCGCATCCCGATGGTCCCCAGGCGATAGGCGGCCTTGGCGACCACGCCCGCATACAGCTCTTCGAGTCTCGAGCGTCGCTCGCGCAGCTCCGATGCGTCCAGATCGCGCACCTCCAGGCGTGCGGACTTGCTGTAGGCGCGCTTGGCCTTGACCCTGAACTTGGACTTGAGCGCCTGGAGGTAGTCATCCCAGTGGTCCCAGGCGGGATCGAGGTCCAGGACCATCTCGAAGCCGGTCGGGACTTCGATGTACCCCTCCTGTTCGAGCATGGTCGTGACGGGGCCCGATGCCGGCCCGAACTCCTTGAACAGGGTACCGATGGTGCGCACCTTGGCCTGCCGCTCCGCCTGGATGCGGCGGATGGCCTGGGCGAGCAGGTCCACCGCTTCTTGGGGGCCGACGTCCGCCGTGAAGGCGAAGCCCGTGTCGCCGCAGTTGAAGGTGCTGCCGCAGACGATCACCGAGGGCGAGAAGGGCCCGTCGTCGATCCCCGCCATCCAGGCTGCGGCTTTCGTCGCGGCACGCCCGCTCAGTCGGGGTGCGAGGGATGGTCCGACGAAGCGTGCGATCTGGAAACAGGCCACGCCGCGGGGCGCCCCATCCCGGGTGAACTCCGCGTAGCGATGCTCCACCTCGCGGCCCGCGCCAGCTTCCACTCCTCGCAGATAGGCCCGCTGGAAGTAGAGGCATTTCCCGTCCACCACCTTGTCCCATGCCGCGCTGTCGACCCGGTCGATGGTCTTCGTGATGCGCATCGAGTCGCCATGAGTCCGGGCGCACTGCAGGCCCATTAGCCAGCGGGTGGCGCCGGGCAGCAGGTTGTCGGTGTGGACGAGGGACAGGGCTTCCAGCCGGATGGTGCTCTCCATGGTTCACTCCTTCCATGGTTGTAAAATTAGACAACTATCGAAATTAGGAGACAAAAAAAATCAACCAGCGCGGATCAGGGCCAACACGCCCTCCACCTCGGCCACCGTGCCCTCGTTGACCTTCGCGATCACGAAGCGCCCTTGGCGCTCGGTGGTGATGAGCCCCGCGTTGGCGAGCTCTTTGAGGTGGTGGGAGATGGTGGGGGCGGAGCAGTCGAACAGGGCCATGATGTCGCTGATCATGCAGCCGTCGTGCTCGAACTCCGTCTTCTGATTGTGGGCGATCTGGAGGAACAGGTTGAGCCGGTTTTCGTTGGACAAGGCCTTCATGACACGGGCGATGCGGGAGGTGTCGGTCTTGGTGGCCATGATGGCTTCGCGCTCTCGATGAGATAGTTAGACAACTGTCGAAATGATAATGTGGCCCTTCCGGGCTGTCAAGGGGCTTGCTTGCCGACCTGCCGGTGAGATCCTGGACGCCTCGCGCATGCACGAGCGGCCTCGGGTGCGGGCCAAGAGCCACTGTTTCTGGTTAACAGGAGGGGCTTCGGAGGTCCCAGTGCCCGACGACCCACTGCCCGGCTTCGAGGAGAGCTACCGTCTGCACCGGCGCTTCGATCGTCTGGGGCGGCTGGTCGGAGACGAAGCCATGACGCGCCTGTTCGGCGCGCGGGTGCTGGTGGTCGGTCTGGGGGGGGTCGGCTCCCACGCCGCCATGGCCCTGGCCCGCAGCGGCGTGGGCTGGCTGGGTCTGGTGGACTTCGACGCCGTGTGCGCGACCAACCTCAACCGTCAGGTCCAGGCCCGGGTGGGCACGGCAGGGAGACTGAAGGCCGAGGTGCTCGCCGAACAGGTGCTGGCACTCCACCCCCAGGCACGAGCCGAGGCCATCCCTCGCTTTTTCGACGCGGACTCGGCCGACGAGCTTCTGGGGAGCGGTGAGTACACGGTGGACTGGGTGGTGGACGCCATCGACAACGTGACCACCAAGTGCCTGTTGTTGGCGCTCTGCCGGGAGCGTGGCATCCCCGTGGTCTGTGCCACCGGGGCCGCGGGCCGGATGGACCCCACCCAGATCCGGGTCGACGATCTCGCTCGCACCCGGCAGGATCCCCTGGCGGCCATGGTCCGCAAGCTGCTGCGTCGGCAGCACGACTTCCCGGCCAAGGCCCCGTGGGGCATCCCGGCGGTCTACACCCTCGAGCCCATTCGCGAGCCAGTGGCCCTGCACTACGACGGCGGTCGAGGCTTCCGCTGTGTTTGCCCAGGGCCCCGGGAGCACCACAGCTGCGACCAGCGCAGGGTCATCTACGGCACGGCTGGTTTCGTGACCGCGGCCTTCGGCCTGGCCTGCGCCTCTGTGGTGGTGAGGGGCATCGCGAGCTCCACCGACCTGCCGGCTCACTCACCGAAGTCGCAGGCCCCACCCTCCCCCTGATCCGCGCAGGTCTGCGGTCGGACGATCTCGGGGTTGCCGGCCAGTGCGGTCTCGGCCAAGTGGACCCGCTGGTCGAGCGCTGCGCTGGCGGGCCGTTCGCCCTGGGAGGGTCGCTACCGGTCCTGAACTCGAGCCCGTCTACGCACCCGTGGATCGGGATCCTCGGCCGCGCGCTCCAGCGCAGGGTGGTCGGGTGCCAGGGCTGCGAGGATTCGCACGGCGGTCCACCGCACTACGAGCCGCTCGTCGTCGACGTAGGAGGCGAGCAGATCGAGGGGGACGGGTTCGTGGTAGGCCTGCACGTTGAGTCCCGCGAGCAGCAGATCGGTGCTGGGATCGGGGTCCGTGGCGCGCCTCCCGGTCCCCTGCATCAGGAAGTACGTCGCTGGGATCTCGTCCTCGCCTTCGAGATCTCGCGACCAGCGGAGCCACTCGATGGCGAAGTTCCCGTCGCGTTGGTCTCGAAGACGGCTGCGCCGGGAGGCGTCCTGCGGGCTGTCCGATGGCGTGGAACAACGCATGCCTTCGGCGCCTCGGAGGTGCGAGGCCTCGACCAGGGCCTCGAGTGGATCGTCACATCCCGCCATCTGCCAGGCCATGGTGTCGCGCAGGTGGGGCCAGGCTTCTGGGGGTAGTGCGCCGAAGAGATCGCCGTTGACCGGCTTGCCTGGTCCCATGAGCCGCTCCGTGGCCATGGCCCAGTACAGGTCCAGCATCACGGCTTCGAGCTCCGGGGCGATCTCCTGCCAGGCCTCGGCTACCCGTGTTGCGCTTGCGGTGAGCCCGGCGGCCGCGTCGGGGTTGCGCACTTGCCGCTTGACCACTCGCATGAGCAGGTGGCCGTTGCACTCGTGGACGAAGGCGCCGCTGCCTTGGCAGAGGACCGCGGCGGTGCCGTACGACTCGCGCCGGCCTGCAGTGTCTTCGGCCGTCGTGAAGAAACAGTCGCTTCGTGAGCGGACATCACGTGCGGCGTTGCAGGCTGCTGCGGCGGCGCGTGCGTCGCCACCTCGGGCTGCCTCTCGGGCCAACGACCAGAGGCAGGGGTGGTAGACGGCGTCCTCGGGGGCACATACACCCGGGTCAGGCTCGACCTCGACCCAGGTCTGCATCAAGGTCTTCGAGAACGGAGTGGAACCCGTTGGGGGCCCCCCGCCCGCGCGGTCGAGCGAGGGGACGCTCGAGGACTGCTTCTTGTCCATGATGGAGACGAGATGGGGTCTGCGAGAGAGGCGTTCGCAGTATTCGGCGGTCGAGCGGTCCGACAGGTGCCGGCAGAGATCACCGGTGCGGCCTGGATAGGCCTCGGAGAGGCGTAGGATGGCCGTCTCCTGGTGGACAGGGTCGTCCATGGCGGCCACTCGCCGCGTGATGCCTCTGGGATCGTTCAGGAAGCCCTCGACGAGGTCGGGTTCCGCGTCTTGTCTGGATCGACACGAGCCGGAAGGCAGTGTGGCGAGCAGGGCGACCTGGGCCAGGCGCTTCATCAACGGGTTCCTCGGCGGAGATCACCCGCCCGGCGGGTCGTCGGAACACGACACAGGGATCGAGCGGGTGTCCGATGTCGCGAGCGAAACATAGGATAGCGTGCTGGAGGGACGCCCGGGCTTGCGACCGGTCGGCGGTTCGCGGGAGCCCATGGCGGAGCCTTGGGGTTGCGGCGGTCGTGGTTGACCTTTCAGGGAAAGGGTCGAAAGTTCCGATGAGGTCCCAGGTTCTTTTCCCATGTCAACCGCGCGGCGGACGCCGCCTGGCTCTCGGAGCGGGGGATCGACGGTGTGACCACGGACCATCCGGACCGGTTGCTCCAGCATTGCCCGGTCGCGCGTGAGCAGTCCTCGGACGGGGTGGTCGCGGCGCGCTGAGGTTCCGGGCGAACCAGACGCACCAATCCGCCGGGGCAAGCCGGACACGAAGTGCGCGGGAGCCCAGCGGCTTGGGGCGGGACAGAGCCTCGAGGAGGGCTCTATTCGGTGGCTTCTTCGACGGCCTCGGCGGCCTCTTCCACCTTCTCGACGGTCTCTTCGGCGGCCTCGACAGCACCCTCGGCAGCTTCGACAGCATCACCGGTGGCTTCCTCGGCAGCCTCGACGGCTTCGCCAGCGGCCTCTTCGGCAGCTTCTTCGACGGCAGCCTCGGCCTCGTCAGCGGCTGCCTCGACCGTAGCTTCGGCTTCTTCCTTGGCCTCTTCGACAGTGGCCTCGGCAGCTTCGGCGGCTTGGTCGGTGGCAGCGCCAGCGGCGCCTTCCAGGGTGGCGGTGGTCTTGGGGCAGCCGGTCAGCAGCACGCAAACGGCGCCCAGAATCAGCAGAGAAGCGGTAGAACGCATGGTTCTCCTCCTTGTTGCCAGGGAAAGCTACAAGGTCAGCTCTACCCGGGTCAAGGTTTTCCGCTCTGACGACCACCGTTCGAGTGCTCGTTTTGACAGTGCCCTACGGCATGTCCGGCTTTTTTCCGAGTCTACCTACTCGCGATGGGCCGAGTGGCGCGGAAGCCATACTCCCGACTCGTTTCGGGCCTTCGTGGGCGTTTTGGCTTCGTGGCGGCGTCCGGCGGCTTGGGCCTCGAGTTATCGCTTTGTCGGCGGCTGTGGTCTCCTGGCCAAAGGCGCCGACGGTTCTGGAGGACCCATGCGTGCAACCACCGTGTCTCCCAAGATTCTGCTCGCGGCCCTCCTGGCTGAAGCTCCGCTGCTGTTGGCGCAAGACTGTGGACCCCTGCCGCCCGAGGACGATCCCGTGTTGGTGGGGCACCCCGAGGTCATCGCGGAGCTCGAGGCGGAGCATGGGGCCGCCATCACCCTGATCCGGGACTACTACGACCGCAGCGAGGAGGACATCTCCAGGTTTCGGATCCGCGACGGCAGTCTGGCCTACGCCGAGCTCGACGCGTTGCGTGCAGCCATTCCGCGCCTCGAGGGACTCGTGGCGGTCGAGTACACCCACCTCTCGAGTCCCGAGGATCCGTGGTGTGGTGAAGGCTCGGAGGTCACCCGCCACGAGCTCGACCTCGTCACCAAGGGTCTGTTGGGCGGGTCGGTCCCCCACGTGGTGGTGTTCGAGCTCTGCCGGGTGCACGAGGAGGATCCGGACCGAGTTCGGGCTGACACCGGTGCGCTCTGGGTGCGGGACGAAGCCTGGGTAGCCCGGGTACTGCGGCGTGCCGAGGCCGAGGTCCTGCGCCTGGTGAGCGCCTATGTGACCGACCGAGAGTTGGCGCGGGACCGCATCGTGGGCGAGCTTCTGGGCTGTCCAGCGGGCACTCGGTACGGCCACGACGGCGAGGCGCACTTCTGCGCCAGCAGCGGCGTGAAGCATGGGCCATACATCAAGGGCGAGCTCACGGAGACCCTCGTGGGCCCCCGCTTGGTAGAAGGCTGGTACAAAAACGGTGACATGCACGGCAGCTGGAAGCAGTTCGACGCCGACGGCCACCTGCTTTCCACCACCGAGTGGGAGTACGGCCAGCGGG
>CAZVHW010000125.1:0-15168 GCA_964626835.1 uncultured Enterobacterales bacterium | reverse complement strand
GGACTCCGCGCTGGACGCCCCAACCTGGTACCTGGACGGCGACGCCGACGGCTACGGGTTGGACAGCGACACGCTCGTGCAGTGCTACCAACCCACCGGCTACGCGGCCCTGGGCGGTGAGTGCGACGACAGCGACAGCGCGGTCAATCCCGGCGCCACCGAAGTCTGCGACGGCATCGACAACGACTGCGAGGGCAGCACGGACGGCTCCGACGCCACCGACGCTTCCACCTACTACGCCGACTCGGACGGCGACTCCCAGGGCGACCCCACCAACAGCCAGGCCGCCTGCTCCCAGCCCACCGGCTACGTGGTGGACGACAGCGACTGTGACGACGAAAACGGCGACGTCTACACCGGCGCGACGGAGATCTGCGGCGACGGCGAGATCAACGACTGCGACGCCACGGCCGAGGAGGCCCTGACCACCTGCGGATTGGGCCCCGAGCAGGACCTGGCGGACGCCGATGCCACCCTGCTGGGCACCACCGCCGGTGACGAGGCCGGCTACTGCCTGGCTGGCGCGGGGGACACCGACGGGGACGGCCTGCCCGACCTGCTGGTCGGCGCAGCCTACCAGGACGACTCCGACAGTAACGCCGGCGCGGCCTACCTGATCACCGCCACCCCGTCTGGGCTCGCCTACCTGGGCTCGAGCGGGGCTACGCTGCAGGGCGAGATCGCCCAGGACTACGCTGGCGAGGCACTGGCGGGCGCAGGCGACGTCAACGCCGACGGCTACGACGACATCATCGTGGGCGCACGGGGCTTCGACGGCGCCGGCTCGTCCGCCGGCGTGGCCTACATCGTGCACGGGCCGGTCACCAGCATGGGGCTGGGCCTGGCGGACGCCGCCATTCAGGGCGTGGCGGGTGGCGACTACGCCGGCTGGGCCGTGGGCTCGGCGGGCGACGTCGATGGCGACGGCAGCGGCGACGTCCTCGTGGGTGCAGTGGCCGAAGACAGCGGCGGTACTTCGGCCGGCGCCGCCTACCTGCTGCTGGGCCCTGTCACCTCCGGCTCCCTGTCCGGAGCCCAGCTCACCCTCACCGGTGCCAGCTCCGGCGACAAGGCCGGCTGGTCGCTGGCTTCCGCTGGCGACACCGATGGCGATGGGACCAACGACATCATCGTGGGTGCCCCCTACGTCGACGGCGCCGACAGCGACACGGGCTCGGCCTACCTCGTGCTCGGCTCGAGCATGACCTTCACCGGCAGCTCCGTGGACCTCTCCACCGCCGATGCCGAATTGGCCGGCCAAGCCTGGGACGAGCACGCGGGCTGGGCCGTGGCGGGCGCGGGCGACGTAGACGGAGACGGCAATGCCGACGTCTTGGTGGGTGCCCCCGGCGAGTCCACGGTGGGTTCCGAGGCCGGAGCTGCCTACCTGGTCTACGGACCGGTCAGCTCCATGGCGCTCACCGCGGCGGATGTCGTCTTCGAGGCCGAAGACGCCCCCGCCTGCGTCGGGGCCTCCGTGGCCAGCGCCGGCGACATGGACGGCAACGGCCTGGACGACGTGCTCATCGGCGCCAACTGCGAGACCAGTGCCGGCTCCGAAGCCGGAGCGGCCTACCTGGTCCTCACCGCCACCACCGGCACCTTCTCCCTGGCCGACGCGGAGCTCAAGCTGCTGGGCGCCGCCAGCTCCGACTACGCGGGCACCTCGGTGGCCGGCCCGGGCGACGTGGACGGCGACGGCCTGGACGACCTGTTCATAGGGGCCTACGGCGACGATACCGGAGACCCCAGCGGCAACTCTGGGGCGGCGTACCTGGTCTTCGGGCAGGGGTACTGACCATGCGCCCCGTCCTGTCCACCCTCGCGTTCCTGACCGCCTGCGCCACCACCCCTCCCACCGAGGCCCCCATGGCACCCACCGAGCCCCCTGTCAGCGACCTCCAGCCCGCCCCCGACCCCGACCCGGCCACCCCCGAGGTCGAGGCCGCCGCCGACGCCACCCAGGCTCCCCTCGTCGAGTACGGCGACCAGGCCCGCCAGGCCCTGGGCCAGCGGGTGCGCGTCCGCGGCACCGCCGAGAACGCCAAGCTCGCCGCCATGGTCATGGCCCCGGGCTTCTCGGTCTATTGCATGCAGTGGGACAGCTGGCCCGACCATGTCTACGGGCAGCAGGTAGAGGTCACCGGCGTGCTGAACCAGACCGACCAGTTCCAGGCCAGGGTGTCCAAGGATGGCTCCATCAGCCAAGGCTCGGCCGGCGCTGATCTGATCCTGACCGAGGCGAGCTTCGTGGTGATCGAGGGGGAGTAGGACCCCGAATCCACCCCCCGAAGCGCTACGTTCTCCACGGCGCACGGATCGTGTCCGTGTCGTGGAGACCTGTAGAGATGCCCCCTCCCAATCTTCCAGTGCTGCTGACCATGGCACGTGGAGGAGATCGGAGCGCCTTCAACGTGCTCATCACCTACTACGGGCCCCGTGTCGTTCGGTACGTCACCGCCATGGGGTTGCCCTCGGAGCTTGCCGAGGAGACCGCCCAAGAGGTGTTCATCGACGTCTGGGAGGACAGGGCGCGCCTGAAGACCCCGGGATTCTTCTTCAAGAAGGCGACCTGGCGGGCGCTGAACGATCGAAAAAAACTCAGGAATCGCGCTGGCATCCTGGACGACATCTCCAGGTGGTTGCTCGATTGGGGAGGCAAGCCCGCCACCGAGGACACGCGCACCGGCATCCGCCTGGACCTCGACGGGTGCCTCGATGGCCTCGAGCCCGACGAGCGAGCCGTGCTGCTGCTCTGCTTGCTCGAGGGACTCACGGCCCGCGAGGTCGCAGACATCCTCGAGATCACGGTGGCCAAGGTGAAGCACCGGCTGAAGGACGGCAGGAAGAAGATGGAGGACTGCCTGGAATTCGACAAGGACCGCCACGACCGAGGGAGCGAAGAATGAGCGCTTCAGACAGGAGAGGCCCCCGAGACTTGGGCGAAGACCTGAAGGAGGCCTACCCCCTCCCTGACCAGGAGGTCGCCGAGCGCCTGCGCCAAGGGATCTGGCGCCGCATCGACCAGGTCCCACAGCGCCGCCGCATCACCACACCCGTCTGGATCACCGCCGGCGCTGCCCTCGCAGCGGCCGTTGCCCTGCTGGTCGTCCTCCCACCCGACGAACATCCGACCTCCAAGGGCGAGGTGTCCCCTCCCACCCTGCGCGTGCTGACCGGTCGCCTCGAGGGTACACGCTGCGAGCCGGCGCCCGTCGCCAGCGTAGGGGGCTGTGCCCAGATCGACTTGACCGTCCACGAGCCGGGGCGGTTCTGGGTCTGGGCGGACACTCCGGCGGGGAAAGAGACGATCGGCGACTGGCAGCTCGAGCCGGGAACCACCCGCCTGATGATGGGCGAGGCTGCGGTGACCTACGTCTTCGAGCACGCGGGGACCCACCGCTTCGTGGTGTCCACCGAGCCCCAGGACTGCCCCTCGGATGCCTGCTCCGAGACCCGCGTGGAGGTGCCGTGATCTTCCTGCTGCTGCTCACCGGGTGGGTGATGGCCGCGGTCACCACCACCTCGCCCATGGAAGGCACCCAGCGCGCCTTGGTGGTGGGCGTGGCCAGCTACTCCGATCCCGCCATCCACGACCTGCGCTTCACCACCCACGACGCCGAGGATGTCGGGGCCATGCTCGAGGCCAGCGGCTTCGAGGTGACGATCCTGGCGGACGAGGTGACGGCCGAGCAGATCCGCAAGGTGCTGTCGGACCTCACCCACGAGCTCACCGAGCAAGACACGATCCTGGTCTACTTCTCGGGCCATGGGACCCTCGAGATCCAGGACGGCACCAGCCACCTCTACCTGCTGGCCAGCGACTCCGCGCTCGAGCGGCCGGCCCAGACCGGCCTGTCCATGGCCGAGCTGCACGGCTTCATCACCCGCATGCGTGCCGTCCGCCGTGTTCTGGTGGTGGACGCCTGCCACTCGGGGAAGGGTCGATCGGCCCTGAGCGAGCGCACCCGCCAGGCACGGAAGCGCCTCAAGGGCGCCGCCCCCGAAGCCCATACAGAGGCCCCCACCCCCTACGAGGTGCGCCTGTACGCGGCCTACTTCCACCAAGCCGCCCACGAGGACGAGGAGCTCGAGAACGGGGTCTACACGCACTACCTGGTCCAAGCCGCCGACCCGGACCTGAGCGACCTGGACGGCGATGGCTGCGTCGAGCTCCTCGAGGCGCATCGCTACGCCACCGAGCGGGTGACCGAGCACTCGCGGGGTCAGACCCCATGGGCCGAGATCACGAAGGTGGGCGAGGCGGCCATTCACCTGTCGGGGAGCGGCTGCGGCCGACCCACGAGGGGCCTGCTGCATGCCGGCGACTACGACACCTTTCGCCTCGACGGGCTCACCGAGCGCGGCCTGGCGGGGGCTTCGCCGGGTTGGCACCGTGTGCAGGTCGGCGAGGAAGGCAGCGAGGTCGTGGACACGCGACTCTGGATCCGCGAGGGTCAACGCATCGGGGTCGATTCGCTCATCGACGCCCGCAGCGCTCGCGTCCTCTGGGGGATCGGCGGAAGCTTGGGGCCTGGCGATCCCTACCTGACAGACGCGACCGCGCACCTGGCGGTGACGTGGCTCCCGGCCGACCGCAAGCGGGGACGCGTAGCCTTGGGTTTGGAGGCGGCCCTGGGGCTCGGAGCGGTCGAGGGGCTCGAGCGCTTCCCCACGGGACAGGCCACCGCCCACGCCGGCTGGCTGTGGGGCCACCACGTGCTGTGGGGGCCCTCCTTCCACGCCGGGCTGGCGTGGCGGGTGCCACCCACCGACCCTCAGTCCGGCGTCCTCTTCGGCTTGGGCGCATAGGCCCGAATGTTGTCCGGCCACCTGTCGCTGTCCGTGGAACCCCGCCTGCAGCTCTTGCGCGCGGACGAACTCTGGACAGCCCTGCCAGCGGTCGCCCTCACCATCGCCGCAGGCCGCAGGAGGTGACCATGCGCCGGATCCCTGCGCTGATCCTGCTGCTCGCAGGCTGCAACCCCATCACCAACAAGGGACTGTTCGACACCGGAGCGATCCCCCCCGACGTCGACAACGACGGCGACGGCTACTCCGCCAACCAGGGCGACTGCGACGACCGCAACGACAGCATCCACCCCGGTGCCGCCGAGGCCTGCGACGCGGTGGACCAGGACTGCAACGGGCTGACCCGCGAGCCCGACGCCGACACCCTCCTCGCAGAGGAGGCGTCCTTCATGACCACCATGACGAGCCCCAACAAGGGCCTGCCGCTGGACTCGCTGACCTGCGATGGCGCCGCGTACAACCCCGAGTTCTGGATCCTCCCGCAGCTGCAATACGCCATTATCGACATCGGCGGCGAAGGCTGCTCGAGCGACGAGATCCAGCTGACCATGAACGGGGGCAACGAGGAGGGCTGGGGGCTGTTCGTCCTCGACGCCATCGCCGCTCCCTCTGCCGACTGTCCCGCGCCGGCCGTCCGGATGGAGGCCAAGGCGGACCTGTCGCGGTACCAGCAGCTGCGGATCCGGTACCAGTGGGGTGGTGACGAACCGATCACCGTCCAGATCGAACACGGTGACGGCGAGACCGACAAGGCGTGGGAGCTCCCCCCCACGGACGGGGCCTGGAACGAGGAGGAACTCACCCTGGCCGAGGCGAGCGACGTGGACCTCGCACGCTGGGGGGCCCTCGAGCTCGTCCTGCCCGAAGCTGGCTCCCTGACCCTCGACTACACCATCGTCGAGGCGGATCCAGAGACCTGGCAGAGCAACGAGATCGACTGCTGCCGAGGCGAGGAGACCGACCCGGCAGGCTGCGACGGGGAGGACGAACATCCCGACATGGCCTGTTTGGAGCCCTATACCAGCAGCACCAACCTCGGGGTCGCAGCCAGCCAGGCTGCCATCTCCTACCACCTCGAGATCGAGCGAGATCAGGCCCTGGCATTCATCGATTCGCTCGTGGCCTTCCTCGAGGAAACCCCTGGATGGAAGGGCGAAGAGCCCGGCGAATCCTGGACGCCCGGCGGATTCGTTCAGTCGTGGATGTCGCCCTTCTCGGGGGCACCGTCGCCCGACGACAAGATGCTCACGCTGATCCAACACGGCACCCTGGTGGCCGGTCTCATCGCCGCTCGCGAGGCCTTGCGGGAGGACGAGCCCGCCCTCTCGGAGCGCATCCAGGCCCTGCTCGACGACATGGACTGGACGCAGTTCTCCACCGCCACGGGGTTCATGCGGGTCGAAGGCTGCGGCCTCGCGACAGGCGCGTGGGTATCGGAGGATTGCCCCCACGACACGAGGGAGTACCAGAACGTCCTCGTGGGAGACGACACCTTGCTCTCCAGCTTCCTGCTGCGAGCGTTCGGCGGCTGGGACGACGAGGACTGGACGGGCCTCGACTGCACGCTCAGGAGCTTTCCCGAGGACGATCCGGTTTGGTGGTGGTACGCCGCGTCCGCTGGGGAGCCCAGCTCGGCGATCCCACTACTGGGCGCGGGAGGGCTGTACATGCCCTGGGTGGCCCTGCTGTTCCTCGACTCGGACCGCATCCCCGTCGATTCGTCCCACCCGCTCCTGGCCGAAGCCGCGACCGACGGGCTGCTAGCCCAGCACTCCCTGGCCGGGGCCGGCGGTCTCTGGAGCTGGGGCAGCGCCCGCTCGGTGGACGACTGCAGCTACAAGGGGGGGGCCGAGTCGGTGGATCCCGCTCCCTACAACGCATTCATGGGCGTCGAGTATGCGGCGGAGCCGGTCAGCGAGCTGGCCTGCACCCTCGAGGAGGTCGGCCTGAACCGCAGCTTCAGCACTGGGAACCGCGTCTGGGACTGGGGCTACCGCGATGCCATCCGCGACGACGGCGCGTTCAACGAGCAGGGCTTCATCTACCCCCACAAGGGTTGGACCTGGCTCGCCTGGGCGCAGCACGGCCACGGCCCCGTGCTGCGCGAGCTGTTCGCCGCCCACCCGACGATCGCCACCGCCTACGAGACGCTGCCCGAGCTGTGTGTCGGGCAGGGGGACACCGGGCGCTAGCGGTTCGCACGGAGAGATTCTTCGATCCTTTTCGCCCGCTCGCGACCTGAGTGGATGAAAAGGAGGCACTCATGCACGAGAGTTCCATCGCCACCCTGTCGCTCATCGCCCTCTCCATCCTCCCCCAGGCCACCCTGGCGGAGGAGATACCCGCCTTCCAACGAGGAAACTGCGGCCCGATCCTGCTGGAGGTCGTCCTGGCGGAAGACGGGCGACGGATCCCGCCGGCTCGACCACGACCGTGGAGCGGGACTCCATGGGGCAGCCGACCTCCATCGTGGACGCCACCGGTGCCGAGCGCAGCTGGACCTGGAACGTGTACCAGCAACCCGCGACCTACATGGATCCCGACGGTGACACGACGACCTGGAGCCACGCTGGCGCCCGCTACATGCTCACCGGCGAAGCCGAGTTGACGGGTGTGACCGATCCGGCGGGCGGGGAGACCACCCTCGGACTGGACGCCACGGGCAGGGTCGTGTCCCGGACCGAGCCCACCGGCGACGTCACGACATTCTCCTGGGACTCACGAGACAACCTGCTCGAGGTGGTGGACGCTGCCGGCTCGACGACCTCTTGGGAGTACGACCTCCTGGACCGGGTCGAGGCCACCACCTGGCCCGACGGAAGCACGGAGAGCTTCGGCTGGGACGCCGAGGGGCGACCCCTGACCTGGGAACGCCGGGACGGTCGCATCGTCCGCTGGACCTGGGACGCTGCAGGCAGGCTCTCGACGCGCGAGACCGACACGGGGTCCATAGAGGTCTACACCTGGGACGCCAATGGCAAGCTCGCGGAACTGACGGTCGACGGCAGCGACACGTGGAGCTTCGCCTACGACGAGGCAGGGCGGACCATCCAGACCGTGGACGCCTTCGGGCGAACCGTGACCATCACCTACGACGCGGCCGGACGCCGCAGCCAGGTCCTGCGTCCTGATGGGACACAGCTCACCTACGAGTACGACCCGGCCGGAGGTTTGCTGGTGATGGCGGAAGGCAGCTCCCCCGCGATCACCTACACGCGCGACAGCCTGGGTCGCATCGTGGACCGCCAGCTGGCTAACGGGGTGCACACCGTTCAGACCTGGAACGACGATGGGCAGGTCGACACCCTGCAGACCGCGTTCACCAGGGGGCCCCTCGCCTCGTACGGCTACGACTACGACAGCCGTGGCAATCGCGTCGAGGAGACCTTGCCAAGGGGCAGCACCGACTACGACTACGACGACAAGTCGCGCTTGGTGGCGGTGACCCGAGGGCCGTTCTGGGAGACCTACGCATACGACGAGGTCGACAGCCGCACCGGCTGGGAGACCGGCACCCGCAGCGTGAGCTGGAGCATCAACGAGCTGCACCAGCCCCTGGAGGAGACGGACGGCACCGACAGCCGCAGCTATGGCTGGGCGGCGGATGGAAACGCGCAGAGCCTGCCACGACCAGGCGGGTCGATGGAGCTGGTCCACGACGGGCTGGGCCGGCTGGTGGAAGCCGTGCTGCCCGACGGGCGCGAGGTGGCCTACACCTACGACCCCTTCGGCCGCCCCGTCACCCGCACGCTGGGCGCCATCGAAGAGCGCTTCGCCTGGGACGGGCCCCACCTGATCGAGATCGCCGACGCCAGCGGCCGCGTGCTGGCCACCTTCGACTACGGTTCGGAGCTGGACGAGCCCGTGCGCATGACCGCCGGGGGCAGGGATCACTGGTACACCCTGGACGGACACGGATCCGTCACCGGGATCAGCGATACCCACGGGCGGCTGCTCGAGACGGTCCGGTACGAGGCCTTCGGTGAGCCGCGGTTCGAGGATCCCGATGGCAACCCCATCCCCCGCTCTCTGGTCCACAACCCCCTGTTGTTCACCGGCAGGCGCTTCGACGAGGCCACCGGTCTGTACGACTACCGCGCCCGGACCTACGATCCCTACCTGGGCCGCTTCCTGGAGCCGGATCCCGCCCGCTGGGTGGAGGGCATGAATCCCTACCTCTTCGTGCGCAACAACCCCCTGACGCGGGTGGACCCCTTCGGGACGAAGTCGGTGTTCGACAAGGCGCGGGAACGGCTGGACATCCTGGATGACTTCGAGCTCATGGACGAGATCCGCGACAAGGGGGACGTCCCCATCGAAGGCCCGACGGTCGATCTGGACGACGTGAAGGACAGCGTAGGTGACTTCATCGACCACATCGAGGAGGCCTCGCAGAGCCACAAGGACGGAGGCGACTTCACGAATGCCAGCTACCTGGACTTCGACCCGTTCGACAACTAGAACGAAGGGGTGGGCGCGAGCGACGGAGCCCCCGTTCCCCGAACCGCCTACCGCCCCGCCTCGTACCGCTCCAACAGCTCCGCGAACAGCCTGGGCAACAGCTTCATCCGTGCCGGCGTCTCGACATAGGCGATGCGCATCTGGGTGACACCCGGATTCGGCTCGCCTGGACCACAGCGGTAGAAGCCAGCCATGGGGCTGACCAGCAACGTGAGCCGCTCGCCGTCGATGTCCACCACGCCGCGCTGGGCGCAGTACAGGACGAAGTCCATGGCGTCGAAGCCGGGCTTCACGCAGTCGCGCACCTCGATGACCGAGTAGATGCTGGCGTCGGGGCTGGAGACGATGATGCCGGGTACTCGCTCACGCAGGCCGGCGGAGACCGACTCGAGCATGTCGCGGTAGTAGCCGCGCTGCCGATCGTACCAAGCCTGCAGGTCGCCGTGGGATTCGTGAGCGAGGGCCGCGTAGATCCACTGCCCGATGACGTTGGGGCAGAGATTGGCGGTGTTTTCCGCCACGGCCTTGGCGTGGAAGTCGGGGCTGTCCGTGACCAGCGCGCCGGTGCGCAGGCCGCAGGCGCTCCAGACCTTGCTTGCGGTCTCGATGCCGATGCGGCGACCGGTGATGCCGGGCACCTCGTCTTCGGTGAGAGCCCAGACCGAAGAGGTGCGTTGGCCGGTGTAGAACAGCTCGCGGTAGGCCTCGTCGCTGACCATCCACAGGTCGTGCTTCACGCACAGGCGGGCGAGGGTGACGAGGGTGTCGTGGTCGTAGTAGTGGCCGGTGGGGTTGTCGTAGGGGATGACCACGATGCCACCGGGCCGGTGTCGGAGGATGACGGCTTCGATCTCGGCCAGATCGGGCAGGCTGAACTTGCCGTCAGCCCCGAGCTTGCGTTGAACGCTGACGGTGGCTCGGCCGGTGCGGGCGGCCATGGCCAGGTAGTTGGTGTAGGCCGCGTCGATGAGCATCAAGGGGCGCTCGAGGCTACCCGCCGGGCCGCAGATCCCCACGACGATCAGCTCCATGGCCGCGCTGCCGCCGTCGCAGACCTGGACGTACAGGTCCTCGGTGTCGAAGCCGCTCGACGCGATGACGTTCGAGAAGGCCTGCTGACACTCGGGGATGCCCACCGTGGCGGAGTACTTGACCACCCCGTCGGCGAAGGGGCTGCCGGCATCGCCCAGCGCGCGCATGCGGGCCTGCATGGCCGGGTGCATGGGCAAGCTGACGTTGCCGATGGCCGCGTTGACCGAAGCTACGCCATCGCTGCGCTTCATGAACTCGATCTGGGCCATGCGGATGGCCGAGGGTAGGCGATCGGCGAAGTGGGCCGAGAGGCGGGGCGCGGACATGGAACCTCCTGCGCTCATGGGGCGTGCGGGATGCATATCGCGACGTCTGCAGAAAAAAAAAGCTCGAACTGATCGGATTCGAGCACCTCGGTCACTTCTATAGATGAAAGGAGTTCTTCGACACTTCCGCAGCCGGCGAGCGCCGTGTCCCGGCACCCGAGCGTCGCGCTCTTTTCCGAACCGTTTTGTACGGGACAAGGGGAATGGCACACCGAGCGAGGCGCGAGGACCTGGGGCGAACTCAACCACAACCTGCCTCGAGGAGAAAAGCGACGAACGCCGGCTGCCGTCGAAGACCCTGAAGACGCGCTTCGCCCCCCGCTGTGGGGGGCGGGCTGCTTCAGGCGGGAATCAGCGCCGCGAGACCCAGGGTGCCAGCATGACCGCCAACACCGAGAGGGAGCCCAACACCACCGTGCTGGTGCCCCCAAAGCGCAGGGGGATGGTCGCGACCTCCAGCCCCGCGACGAGCAACTCGGCGCGCAGGGCGGGCGCGGCGTGGGCGACCGCTTCGACAGCCAGGGCACGACCCTGGAAGTAGCCCACCGCCCCAACCACCACCGGCAGGACCGAGCCCAGCATCACCAGCGCGGGGATGGCCTTGGTCAACATCCCCGTGCGGCCCTTGACGCGCGCCACGATGGCCACGACCCAGGCGACGAACACCAGCGGCAGCCCGATGAGGTCGAGGAGCAGGATGGCATACATCCAGACGCCGCCTTCGGCGAACCACTGGGTGACACCAGCCATGAGCTCCTCCATCGCGTGGCCGCAATGCGACCGGCCCGGTGTGTATATCCGGAACGAACCGTTCGTCCGAATCGCCTACTCTCCCAGCTCTCCGAGCACCCGGAGGAAGTTTTCCCCGAGGGCCGCTGCCACGTCGCATTCCGCCCAACCGGCCTTCAGCAGCGCCTCGGTGAGCCGCGGCAGGCCCTCGGCACCCTCCAGCCCGCGAGGGTAGGTGACCCACCCTTCCCAGTCGCTGCCGATGGCGCAGTGGTCGGCACCCACCACGCTGCGGAGGTGGGACAGCTGCGCCACCACCGCCTCGATGGACCGTCCACCGATGTAGCTGGTGGCGAAGACGATCCCCACCAAGCCCCCGGTACGGGCCACGGCCAAGGCCTGTTCGTCGTCGATGGCGCGCCAGCTTGGGTGGACGGCCTGCATGCAGCCGTGACTGCAGAGCACGGGTAGCTTGCTCTCACGGCAGACCTGGAACAGCCCGGCTGGGTTGAGGTGGGCCACGTCCACCAACAGCCCCAGCCTGCCCGCCTCCCGCACCAATTCAACACCCCACGGGGTGAGCCCGCGCTCGCGGACCGTCCCCCCGGGACGCTGGGCGCATCCCACTCGCCCACCGCCGAGGTGCACGAGCCCCAGGTAGACCAGACCCTGGTCGCGCCACGCCTCGAGGGGCTCCGGCTCCCCCTCGTTCAGGCAGTGCGCTCCTTCGATCCCCGCCATGCACACGAGCTTGCCTTTTTCCTTGGCCCGGCGCGCCCGAGCGACCGACCGGGTGACCACGATGCGGTGGGGGGCCACGGCGGCCTCGCGGTTCATGCGGTCGAGGGCCCACTGGGCCGCATGGGGCCCTCCCAGAAGAGGCACCGGCGCCGTGACCACCCCGAGGCAGAGGCAGTCCACACCCCCTTCGGACAAGCGAGGCAGATCGACCTGCCCGAAGAGGGCCGCGCCCGGCAGCGGATTGCGCCGGTGCCGCCTACCCCAGCGCCAGCCGGTGAGGCGCGTCGTGAGTAGCAGATCGTTGTGCAGATCCGCCACGAAGGCCTCGCGGTGGAGGTCCTGGGCAGCTTGGGACAGGGGTGGGGTGGAGGGCATGGTGACGGAGGGCTACGGATAGCGTCTCGCATCCCCGGAGGCTCCTCGTGCTCCACACCCTGCTCCTGCTGGGCCTCGCCATCGCCCAGCCGCCCGCCGCCACGGAGGCTCCCGCCATGTCCCAGCCCCTGACACCATCCACCAATCTGCTGACCTGGCTGGGCGAGCAGGCCGGCGCCCACTTGAAGCTCCCCGTCCGGCTGCAGTTCGCCGACGAGCACAGGCTCGCGCTGGGCCCCGCCCACGTCGGCGGCTGGGCCGAGCCGGGCCCGGAGTCCCTGGCGCTGACCCTGGACGACACCGCTCTGGGCATCTCCCTGCTCGATCGGGTGCGGGACCTCTGCCCGGAAGGCGATCTGACCTGCGCCCTGTGGCTCGAAGGAAGCTGGGGCCCCTTGATCGGCGAGTCCGATCCGGCCAAGCCGACGCTGGCGGTGCGCGAAGTCGGAGCGCTGGTGGATCGGGCGCAGGATCCAACGTCACTGCGCGCGGAGCGGGCAGCAGCGACACCCTGACCAGTTCGGGGTAGCCCTGGCGCGACGGAGTCCCCCCGAATCGACCGATCCAGCGACGGAGTGGCCCACTTTCGACCGCTCGCCGTCGAAATGCGCCACAGGAGCCACGCTCCACGGAGCACGCTCGCCGATAACCGGCGTTCTCTCGTGGGGCGCTCCACGCGACGAGCCACGGGTGGTCGAAAACCAAGGGCTCTGTCGCTGGATCGGTCGGTTGGGTAGGGCTCTGTCGCTGGATCGGTCGGTTGGGCAGGGCTCCGTCGCTCGCCTGGCACGGCCAGCCAAGCTCGAAGCGAGGCCTCCTACGCTGACGGCTGACCGCTGACGGGCTAGGCAGCGAACGGTCCCCACGCGCCCCTCCGAGGTCAGCATGTCCAGCTTCGCCGAACAGGTCGCCGCCGGCATTCCCGCCACCTTGCCCCCGATGCCGCTCGACCAGCCCGGGATCAGCCACGCGCCCACGCGGCCCGACGTCCTCACCCAGGCGGAGAAGGCGGTCGCCGTCCGCAACGCGCTCCGCTACTTCCCCGCTGCCCTGCACGCCGACCTGGCCCCTGAGTTCGCCCGAGAACTGGCCAGCGACGGCCGCATCTACATGCGCCGCTTCCGTCCGATCTACGCCATGAAGGCCCGGCCCGTCAGCGAATATCCAGCCCGCTGCCAGCAGGCCGCGGCAATCATGCTCATGATCCAGAACAACCTGGACCCAGCGGTGGCCCAGTATCCCCACGAGCTGATCACCTACGGCGGCAACGGCACGGTGTTCCAGAACTGGGCCCAGTACCTGCTCACCATGCGGTACCTGAGCGAGATGACCGATCACCAGACCCTGGTGCTCTACTCCGGCCACCCCCTTGGCCTCTTCCCATCCCACCCCGACGCCCCCCGGGTGGTGCTCACCAACGGCATGGTGATCCCCAACCATTCCTCGCGGGCCGACTACGATCGGTTGGCCGCCCTGGGGGTCTCCTCCTACGGCCAGATGACCGCTGGCAGCTTCATGTACATCGGTCCCCAAGGCATCGTGCACGGCACCACCATCACCCTGCTCAACGCCGGTCGCCGCTACCTGGGCCTGGGTGGTGACGAAGGGCTGGGGGGCAAGCTCTACGTCACCTCGGGGCTAGGCGGCATGTCCGGCGCCCAGGCCAAGGCCTCGGTGATCGCCGGAGCGGTGGGCGTCATCGCCGAGATCAACCCAGCCGCGCTCCTCAAGCGCCACGAGCAGGGCTGGCTGGACGAGTACGAGACCGACCTCGACAAACTCTTGAGGAGAATCGACCGCGCGGTCGGTAACAAGGAGGCAGTCTCCATCGGCTACCTGGGCAACGTGGTCGACCTGTGGGAAGCCATGGCCAGGGCTGGCCTGCCGGTCGAGCTGGGTTCGGACCAGACCTCGCTGCACAACCCCTACCTGGGCGGGTACTACCCGGCGGGCCTGACCCTCGAGCGGTCCAACGCCATGATGATCGAGGATCCCCAAGGCTTCCGCGAGCACGTTCAGGCCAGCCTTCGGCGCCAGGTGGCTGCCATCAAGGTCCTCTCCGACGGGGGCATGCACTTCTGGGACTACGGCAACGCGTTCCTGCTCGAGGCGAGCCGAGCCGGGGCGGCGGATATCATCAAGCCTGATGGGTGCTTCGCCTGGCCAAGCTACGTCGAGGACATCATGGGCCCCATGTGCTTCGACTACGGCTTCGGCCCGTTCCGCTGGGTCTGCTGCTCGGGCGACCCGGCCGACCTGGCCACCACCGACGCCATCGCGGCGGGAGTGCTCGAAGACCACGCCCAGCGCGCCGAACCCGAGATCCGCCAGCAGGTGCTGGACAACCTGCGTTGGATTCGCGCCGCCCACGAAAACCGCATGGTGGTGGGCTCCCAAGCCCGCATCCTGTACGCGGATCGCCAGGGCCGCATGGACATCGCGCAGGCCTTCAACGAGGCCATCGCAGGGGGCCGCGTCGGCTTCGTGGTGCTGGGCCGCGACCACCACGACGTCAGCGGCACCGACTCCCCCTACCGGGAGACCGCCAACATCCGCGACGGCTCCAGCCTCTGCGCCGACATGGCCGTGCACAACTTCGTGGGCGATGCTTTCCGCGGTGCCACGTGGGTCTCGCTGCACAACGGCGGAGGCGTGGGTTGGGGCGAAGTGATCAACGGCGGCTTCGGCCTGG
>CAZVHW010000124.1:10693-15176 GCA_964626835.1 uncultured Enterobacterales bacterium | reverse complement strand
CGTCACGCCGGAGCGGATCGCCCACGGCTGGTACCTCGCCGAGTCGGGACGCCTCGAGCAGGCGGCCCAGCTCGCGGGGACGGCACTGCAGGAAAACCCCAACGACCTGCAAGCACACCGACTCTATGCCTGGACCCTCAAGGAGGGGCTCCAGGAAAGCGTGGCTCTCGAGCGGCAGTACCGAACCTGGTCCGAGCAAGAGCCGGAAAACGACTACGCCCGGGTGGCCCTTGCCGGGTTGCTCGTGGGCAACAATCCCGAAGAGGGTGCCTGGTGCGACGAGCTGGAGGCTCTCCTCGAGACGCAGCCCCAGGACACGGGTGTGCGGTACTGGGCGCACCGTTACCGCTACGCAGCTCGACAGCTTTGCCCGGCCGACAGCGCCGAAGACCGCCAGGCTCTGTTGGATCTGGCCAAGGTCACACCCTCCGCCCTGGGCTTCAGCTTGAGGCTGCGGCTCGGGGAAGGCAAGATCGACGAAGCCCTGGCCACCGATCTGCAGACCTTCTACACCCTGGAGCCATGGAATCTGGCGTTCCCTGGCAACCTCTGGGCCGACGATGTCAAGGGGCCCTACCTGCGAGCCGCCCGCTCCGACGCCCTCGCGGCCGCCCGTGCTGCCCTCGAGGCCGACGAGCCGGCCTACGCCCAGGGGGCCTTCCGTATCTTCCAGTTCGCCTCGAACGACGCTGGCCGCGTGGCCGCCGAGACACGTCGGGCCGAGCTGGACCCGGAGTGGCAAACCTCGGACCGGGCCTGGAACGGTGAGCGCCTGTCCCTCAGCCAGGGAGGCCGAAGCGAGCTCGAGCGCAGCCTGGACAGGGCCCGCCACAAGGCGACCATCGACTCGGCCAAGGCCTCGCTCCAAGAGCTCGAGCCGCGCATCCCACCTCACGGTCCGCTGCGCTCCATCTATCAGCGAGAGCTGGCCTACATCCAGTACCGCGCCGAGGACGAGGCGGCCGCGTTCGCCTCCTTCGAGGCCGCCTGGCAGGAAGACTCCACCAACGCCCGCGCAGCCAACGGGTTCGCATACCTCGCGGCGCTTCGAGGGGAGAAGCTCGACCTCGCCTTGGTGGTCATGGACTCGATCCTCGAGGGAACGCCCAACTACGATCCTTGGAACGCCGACGCGGGCACCAGCTACGAGGACTGGTCCGAACAACTCGCCAACCACGTGGGTGCTCGCCTGGACACTCGCGCCTGGATCCTCCACCAGCTAGGCCGCAGCGAGGAAGCCGCTTCGGTGCTCCAGCGCGCAATGCTGCTCATCCGCGAACCCGACGCCATCCTGCATCACCACCTGGGGCTGGTCCTGCTCGCCCTGGATCGGGAAGACGCCGCCCTCGAGCAGATCGGTCGGGGGCTGGCCATGGGCCCTTCGGACGAACCCGAGCTGGACACCTTCGTGCGCGCACGAGCCGAACAGCTGTTCGCAGAGCGACGCTGGGCCCCCGGCGGGCTCGATGCCTGGATCGCGACGCGCCCTCGCCCCAGCCACGGCGAGCAGAGCCGGGTGGGAGAGACCCTGGTCGACCTCGAGCTCACCGTGGACGACAAGCCGCGCATGCTCTCCGACTTCGAGGGCGTCAAGGTGGTGGTGCTCTGGTCGTCACGCAGCGCAGCGTTCATCGACTCCCTGCCCTACTGGAAGGAAGTGAGCAAGCGATACCGAAAGGACCCCGTCCACTTCCTGGGCCTGTGCGTCGACGAGCGATCCCAAGCCACCACGGAGTTCTGGCACGGCTACCGTCTGCCGCCCCTGCTCCTGGCCTGGGTGGGGCCGGAAGGCGCTCGAGCCGCGCGGGCGAGCGGATCGCCCACGGTCCTGGTGGTAGACGGTCACGGCGTGATCCGAGGCCAGATCAGCGGTCCTCTGCACGACGGAGACGAGCGGCTGGACGGCTGGCTGGACGCCGTCCTCGCCGAAGCGTGGGAAGCGGAACAGGCCCCGGAATAGCGCGCCCTCAGGGTTCCTCGGGGTCGACCTGGACCACCGGCGCACCTTCGGGCTCCGGCAGGCGATCCGGTGCCTCGAAGCCCGGCTCCCAGGGTGCTTGCTGGATGTCGTCCAGCTGGCTGCGGTGAGGCAGGTCCCGCGGACCCGCCCGATGCATCATCAGCATGAGGCGGAAATAGCCCTGGTATGCATCCACCACGGATTCGCAGGTGAAGCTGTGGAAGCGGACCTCGATCCGGCCGGGGGTGTCCGGAAACCGCACCCTGGCGCTCGGACCCAACGGGACCACCTGGCCGGACCTGGGCAGGGGCGGATCGGAGGGTACCGAGGCGTAGCGGAACGCCGGGGGGGAGGGCGAGGACCCATCTTCGACGTGGCGAAAGACCAGCAGCGGTTCGGGGGGCTCGTCGACCTCGGTGCGAGTGAACCAGAGCATCCGGTTGTCGTGCCCCACGAGCAGTGGGCGTGTGGCCAGCATGACAGGATCGAGGCCGGTGTCCAGCCAACCCGGTGCCGTCTCGAAGGTGATGGAGAGGATCTGGGTCCGCGGTCCGACGTGCGCTCGCACCGCCACCACGTGCGCGGGGCGGCCGAGGACGGCATCGTCCCGCTGGACCTTCGCGGTCGCCCGGGGCGCCTCGAAGAACCCGTAGATCCCCAGAAAGAGGAGGCCTTGCTCGCCGTCGATGACGTGGATGAACTCGGCGTCCGAGCCCGCGAGCGCCAGCTGGGCCAGCCCACGGGCGGCGGCCACGACCAAGCCACCCTGACGCGCTGGCATGCCCTTGGGCACCGCCACGCAGGGCACGCCCAGAGCCAGCATTTCCGGATCCGCGGCCGCCCAGACGACATCCCCATCCTCGCGCTTCCAGGTGAGGATGGCCTCGCAGCGCCCACCCGCCACGGGCTTTCCGTCAGCGCCCTTCCAGGTGATGAGCCCCATGGGCAAGCGGGGATTGGCGGACACGGCTCCCACGCCCTGGAGGAGCTTGTCGGTCTGGGGGGGGGAGAGGATGGCCATGCCGAGCTTCCGCGATGGTTCCCACACCATACACCAGGGCGCTCCTCAGAGCGTGCGCTTGACCGGGGGACGGTCCTCGGGGTGCCCTTGTTGTTCTTTCAACGAGTCGAGCTCTCGCTGGGCGCGCTCCTCGCCATCACGCCGCTCACGCTCGCCGGTGGACAGCGTACGTGGCCGAGGCCTGTCGTCCAGTGGGTCGTGGCTGGGCTCGGCGGGTTGCTCCGGTGGCCCTGCCGCACGAGCGCTCTTGAGGGCCTGGAGTTGTTCCAGGGCACGCCGCTCGCGCGCGAGGCGGCGATCCCGAGCGCTGGGAGTGGGGAGGCTGGCGGTGGACTCCCGAACACGGCCCAGGGCGGACTCAGAGGTCGAGATGTCGTCCTCGACCGCCGCTTTTTCGTCCGCAATGCCCCTCGATGCGCGGGCTTCGGACAGCTCTCTTTCGCCCTTGCTCAGGACGTCGTCAGCCAGACCGCTCACGGCCGCGACCAGCCCCTTCCACGCGGTCTTGACCGCTGCTTTGCCTGCCGTGACGGCGAGCTTGCGCTCCGCCTCGGCCTTCTTGCGTTCCAGATCGGTCTTGATGTCGTCCACGCCCATGGTTCGCTCCGTGGGGTGCAGGCTGCGACGTTCGTGGGAGTATACTCCCCACGACCCGCTCTTGTTTCAATGGGGTCTGTCGATGAGCGTAGGCTGGCCCTGGGGAAAGGCCAGCAGCTCCCAGGTGACGAAGAGTCGAGCGGGGCCTTGGGTTACCGGTTCGAGGGCCACACCGATGGCGGCGTGCGTGCAGGTCTCACACAGCAGATTGCGGCGGTGTCCGGGCGACGCCCAGACCAGCTCGAGCGCTTCCTGAGCCGAGAACGCAGCGGCGAGATCCTCGTAGTGACGCGCACGGGGATGGTACTTCTGCCAGGCACGCGCGCCCACGCCCTGGGTGACGCCTGGGATAGCGTGGTCGAGCACCCCGCTCGAGGCCATCAGCGCGGAGTGTTCCCGGGCCAGGGCCTCGAAGCGCTCGAAGCGCTGCAGCGGCCCCAGACCAGCGGCGCGGCGCCGTTCGTTCAGGGCCCGGTACAGAAAGTCCGTGGCCTGGACGGGATCTGCGCTGGGGATGCCGGTCGGGAGTCGCTGCACGGCCCGAGGTTCCTGCTCCACGTACACGGAAAAGTCGAACACGACGCGGCTTCGACCGGGTCCCACGTCCACCACTTCGAGCAGGTACTCGCCCGGTACGTGGAAACAATCCACCCAGCGCGCGACCCCCGAGTTGATGCTCAAGGCCTTGACCTGACCGGTTGGGGGCGCCACGAACAGGGTGAGTTCCCTCGCCCCCGGCACCTCGACCTGCACCGCCAGGGGTTCGTCGAGCGCCAGGTCCCGAAGCAGGGGGTCGATCTCGCCCCAGTGAGGTGCCACGGCGAGGATCCAGAGCACCGTGCCATCACCAAAGCGGCGGTTGGCCAGTGCGACGTCTACGCCCTCGGCGTGGCCCCGCACGGCTC
>CAZVHW010000124.1:0-10683 GCA_964626835.1 uncultured Enterobacterales bacterium | reverse complement strand
AGTGCCGATGGCATGGCGCCAGCGTTGTAGAGCCTGGAAAAACGAGCATCGCCCGGAAACCCGGCGCGTGAAGTGACCAGGTGCGTGGCGCTGGGTGTGAGCCTGGCGGCTGGCTCGGCCGCCGCAGCCGTGAGCTCGCGCACTGCAGCCAGCAATGCGGGATCCCAGCGCGACTCGGGCAGCTGCCCCACAAGCCAGCGACCCGCCTCGTCATGGGGCTCTCCGAACCGATACCGGACCTCGGGTACCCGCTGGTTGCTGGGTGGCACCTGCCGTCCGGCGCAGCCGAAGACCAACGCCAGCGGCAACAACACCAACCAGGCGCATGGTGAGGTGGCTTGGCTCATTCCTGCCCCAGCTCGAGCTGCAGCCAGAGGCGGCCGCCGCTTCGGTCGGTGGCCAGCCCCGCCACGGTGCAGCGAGGATCGAGCATCGCAGAGCGTGGCTCGGGCTGCACCAACCAAGACTGGAAGCAGCTCTCCACGCCCGTACCAGGCAGCAAGCCGCAGGAGAGACTGGCGCGACAGCTCCCGGGCTCACCAGGAAAGGCCCCGCTGGCGGGCCCGCTGTCCCCCAGACGATCGCCCAGGTGCGCCCGCGCCACCGGTCCGAGGATGGGATCGTCCTGGAGCGGTTCCCAGCCGTATTGTTCGCGCACGCGGTCGAGCATGTCCCAGGCGGAGTCGAGCAGGCTGACGGGATCGCCGGCAGCCAGTCGCAGGTCGCCCATGGGGGGGGCGGGCTCGGGAGACACGCCGACGAAGACCGGGAAGCCCGCGAGCACTCCCTGGGAGTCCGCGACCTGAACCCAGTATTCCCCCCTCTCGGTCAGGGTGAAGCTGCGCTTCTGCCAGAGGTCCCCACCGTCGAGCCGTCCGCTGGGTGAGACGAGCGTGAGCTCGACGTCTTTCGCGGTTCCACCCACGGCCTCGAGATCGAGCCTACCCCCCGGCGGGAGCACCCGGGGTACCGGCTCGATGATCAGGCGCGGCCGGCCCAGCAGCCCCACCCAGAAGTCGCCGTCGCCACCGCGCACTCGCACCAGGCCCACGTGATCCCCCGGCCGCGCCATGCCCTGAAGACCGTCGATGATCCGCTGCCCCACTGCGCCTTCGGCGACCCGCTCGTAGGTGAACTCTTCTACCGGATAGGGGTAGCCGGCTCGCAGGGCGGCCCAGCGCACGTGCCAGGGATCGGGGGAGCGGCCCGCGACCGCCTCGATGCCCAGCGCACCGGCAGCGCCCGACAGCGACTCTTCCCAGGGCAGATCGCCGGTTACTCGCGCCACGAGGGGATCCGACGACACCCCCAGGTGCACGGCGTAGACCTCCGCCTGGGGAGCGGGCAGCCGAGGTGGAACGGAGCCCAGCGCCTCGAGCCGAGCGGCGCTGGGAGGCCCGTGGCGACCGCAGGAGACAAGCAGCAGGGCGAGGGGAAGGATGCGCATGGAGCCTCGCTTGGCAGGACGGGTGGAGGGGATGTCTCCTAACCCCGTGAACGCACCAGCCAATCCAGGTATCGAAGCGGCCTGGCGCAGGCCTCGACGTGGGCATCGGCCCAATGGGACGGATCCTGCTCCGCGAGGGCCTCGAGGCGCCCACGGGGGCGGGAGTTCACCTCGATAACGTGGAACGATCCCGCCGAATCCACCACCACGTCCACGCCGAGCTCCACGGCCAGCTCACCCATGGGACGCTCCGCAACCGCACGCGCCACCGAGCTGGCCAACCGGTCGAGTTCGGTCAGCTTGGAGGGCTCGAGCACGCCCTCGGCGGGACCTACCAGCGCCCCCCTCGCCACGTTGACCACGGGGTCCTCGCGGCTGCGCCGGAGAACTCTGGAGATCACGCACCAGCCGCCGCCAGGGACACGCTGCACCAACACCCGCAGGCTCCACCCCGACCAACCGACCGGGGGCGTCACGGCGCGTTGGACAAACAACGGCTCGATGACACCAGCCACGGATCCCTCCCCCCTTGCCGGAAGGACCTCTCCGGGGGAGACACGCCTGACACCCCGACCCAACGCCCCGTAGCGGGGCTTGAGGAACGCCCCCCCCCAAGCAGCGAGCGCGGAGGCGAACCGCCCGGGTTCCGACTCCACCGCAGGCATACGGAAGCCTCTCGCTTCCAGGTGCCGCTGGCAGTCGAGCTTGTCGCGACAGAAGAGGGTGATGACCTCGGGGTTCCCCATGGGCAACACTCCCAAGCCCTTCAGCGCGCGCCGATAACGCGCGGGATGGGTCTGGGAGGCGAAGCGGTCGTGAACGGCCATCACCGGGACGTCTCGGACCGCGCACCACGCTCCGTGTCTGGCGGCCCAGCCGGACATGAGCCCGCGCTCGAGTTGCTCGCCAAAGACCAGCCCCAGGCCCTCCCGGCGGAGCATCAGGGCCGCTCGGCCCACCGGGCGAGCCTCGGGCGGCAACCGGTCGCCGCCATCGCGGGCTGCGACCAGAACACCGATCCGCCGAGCAAGATCCGGCACCGCTACCTCACGCACGTGGGCTGGGCCCGATAACCTACGAAGGAGCCGCCCAGCCTCCTGCGGAGCCCTCATGCGTACCTCGAGCCTGATCCCCATCCTCGCCCTGGCCTGCAACCCATCGAACGACACGGCGGAGACAGGAGACTCCTCCGTGGTCCTCGAGCCCTTCGACGTCGCCACCGCGGAACGGCTGGACGCCGCCTTGACCGCGATCCTGGACGAGCACGACGCGGCGGGCATCCAGGCCGCAGTCGCGATGCCTGGCTACGAGCGCTGGCTCGGATGGGGCGGCATGGCGGACCTGGAGGCAGAGGAGGTCATGGCGGCTGGGCACGTCTCCAAGGCGGGCAGCATCACCAAGCCGCTGGTCTCCGCCCTGGTGCTGCAGGCCGTGGACGACGGCGTGCTCTCGCTGGACGACAACCTGTCCAGCTGGGTCCCCGGCCATCCATGGGGGAGCGAGGTCACCCTACGCCACCTGCTGCAGCACAGCTCGGGCATCCCCGAATACGCGGGGGTCCTGGAGATCGCCGGTGACCAGGACGAAGCTTGGGAGCTGGTGGACCTGGTGGCCCTGGTCGAAGACCAGCCGCTGCTGTCCGAGCCCGGTGCAACCTTCGACTACGCGAACACCAACTACGTGCTGCTGGCCATGGCACTCGAGGCGGCCGGCGACGACAGCTGGACCGACCGGGCGGGCGCACTGTTCGGCTCGGTGGACGGAGGCCAGCTGGAGATCCCGGGTGCCGACTGGGGCGAGGTGGTCCCCGGCTACTGCATGCTCCCAGGCGGCACGCCCTACGAACACGACACGGGCACCAACTTCGTCGACTACTGGCATCCCAGCGCCATCGGACCCGCAGGCAACCTGGTGGCCGACGCCGAAGGGCTCGCGGCCTGGGGACAGGCCCTGTGGGTCGAGGAGAGCCTGGTCTCCTCCGACGCCATCGTCGCCATGAGCGAGGACGTCATCACCGTAAGCACCAGCCTGGACTACGGCCTGGGCCTGGTGATCGACCACGGCCAGGACCCCGAACGCTGGTTCCACAACGGCGCCGTCACCGGCTACTCCGCCTGGCTCGAGGGCCGGCCCACCGATGGAGCCGTGGTGGCCATCATGTCCAACAGCTGGCTGGTGGATGGGGGGAGCTTCTCTTCCGACTGGCTGTGGGACGCCCGGGACACCATGTGGGAGGCCCTGGATGGTACCCTCTCTACCGCACGCGACCGCAGGAAGGTTCCTTGAGCGCTCCCCTCCACGAGCCCCACAAGTTCAAGACCGTCCGCAACCTCTCCTTCCCTGCACTGGACGAGCGCAAGCGCTACCTGCAGGACGCCCGCTTCAACGTCTTCCACCTCACCCCGACCCAGGTCAGCTTCGAGATGTCGGCCCGGGGCATGGGCGCCATGTCGCAAGAGCAGGTCGCAGGCCTGTTCGTGGGCGACGAGGCGTATGCCGGAGCGCGCAACTTCGAGGCCCTCGAAGCCGCGGTGAGCGCGGTCTTCGACAAGCGCCACCTGATCCCCGCACACAACCTGTTGGGCGCAGTCCAGGTGGTGATGGCTGCCATGGCGCCCGCTGGGTCGATCATACCCGTCAACTGCGTGGCCATCTCGGACATGCTCGAGCTGCGACAGAACCAGGCGGTCGATGTCCGCGCGGTAACACCACGCAGGTTCCGTGGTGACCTGGACCTCACGGCCCTCGAGACCGCGATGGACCGGGGAGTGGCCCTCGTCTGGATCGAGGCGTTTGCCGACGGTCGCCATCCCGTCAGCCTGGCCAACCTCGAAGCGGTCAAGGCGCTCGCACTCGAGCGCGGTGTACCCCTGGTGCTCGACGGCTCCCGAGTCGTCGAAAATGCCTTGGCCATCCAACGCCACGAAGAAGGCAGGTCAGGGCTAGAGCTCGGCGAGATCATCCGCATGCTCGCGAGCTGTGCAGACATGCTGGTCGTCGATGCGGCCCAGGACGCGCGCGGCCAGACCGGCGGCCTGGTCGCCACCAACAGCGCGGACGACCTCTCGAAGCTCGTGCACCAGGTGGTGCTCTTCGAAGGTCTGCACACCTACGGCGGCATGACCGGCCGAGGCATGCAGGCCTTTGCCATCGGCCTGCGTGAAACGACCGCACCCGGCCAGGCGAGCTGGATAGAGCACCAGGCCCGCACGCTCCACACACAGCTACTCGATGCTGGCGTACCCTTCCTCGCGGGGTGCGACGGGGCCTATCTCGAGGCCGACCGGTTCCTCCCCCACCTGTCCGAGCACCACGAGGACACGCTGACCGCCGCGCTGTATCTCTCGTCTGGCATCCGCGCGGTGGCCACCGGACGTGCTGGGCGGGACCACCTGGTGCCCGTGCAGATCCCTCGGTTGGCAATGACCAACCACCAGATCGAGTACGTCGCCGAAGCCATCACTGCGCTGCACCGACAACGGAACGCCATCCGGGGGCTGACCACGCTGAACGCAGGCGCGTGGCGCGACGAGATGCGCTATCGCTGGATCCTGCCCGAGCTCGATGACCGCGACTACTACGGTGCACCCCACGTTGTCTCGGTCATCGAGCGCGTGGGTGCGCTGACCCGAGCACAGCGCCGGGACTCCCTGGAAGAGGCTGGCTACAACACGTTCCTGCTGCGTTCCGCCGATGTCGGCATCGACCTGCTCAGCGACTCGGGCACCGCGGCCATGTCCACCGAGCAATGGGCCGCCCTGATTCGAGCCGCACCATCGGCCACCGCCACCGACGAGTACCACCAGCTGGTGGAGCTGCTCCAGGACGCTTGGGGCTACGAGCACGTCATCCCCACCCATCAAGGCCGCGCCGCCGAGCACATCCTGTCCCAGTGCCACGTCCTGGAAGGCCAGCACGTGCCGGGCAACATGTACTTCACCACCACCAGGCTCCACCAGGAGATGGCGGGGGCAGTCTTCGCCGACGTGATCGTGGACGAGGCCTACGACCCCACCAGCGAGTTCCGCTGGAAGGGCAACATCGACCTGGCCAAGCTCGACGCCATCGTGCAGCGCCAGGGCGCGGACACCATCGCCTACGTCAGCTTCGAGCACAGCGTGGACCTGGCCGGCGGTCAGCCCGCGTCGATGCCCAACATGAAGGAAGTCTACGCCTATTGCTCCGAGCGCGGCATCCCGGTGTTCTTCGACGGCACACGCTGTATGGAGAACGCATGCATGATCGCCAGGTACGACCCCACCTACCGCGGCGTACCCGCACGCGAGGTTCTGCGCGAGATGATGTCGTACGGCGACGGCTGCACGGTCTCGGGCAAGAAGGACTTCCTCGTCAACATGGGGGGCATCCTGGCGTTCCGCGACAACATCCGCTGGAAGGAGCAGGCCTGGGACATGCTGCGCCTGTACGGAGGCAACGTCACCGACGGGGGCCTGCCTGCCGCAGACCTGGCGGCCATGACCCAAGGCATCGAGGAGATGCTCGAGGACGGATACATCTTCTCCCGGCTCGATGCCACCGCGCTGCTCGCGGAGCGGCTGCAGCGGGCAGGCGTGCCGGTGGTGCGCCCTGCCGGCTCCCACGCGGTCTTCATCGACGCAACGCGCTTCCTGCCCCACCTCGACGCAGATGCGCTCCCGGCCCAGCGGCTCGCCGCCGCGATCTACATGGAGACGGGTGCGAGGACCATCGCGCGCGGCACGCTCCCCAGTGGGCGCGAGCCCGAATCGGGCGGCGGCCCCCGCCCCGTCGAGTTGGTGCGCCTGGCCATCCCCCGCCGGGTCTACTCCAACGACCACCTGGCGGCCGTGGCCGATGGCGTGGTCCGCCTCTTCGCGGATCGCCACCTGATTCGGGGCTTGTCCAGGGTCTCGGAGCCCAGCCGCCTCGGACTCCTTCGAGATCGCTACGCGCCCGTGGAGGGCTAGGCTCTGGAACGCGATTCCCGGCGTGCCCTGCTCTGCGGCCTCCTGGCCGCCGCGCTGGCCCTCGTTCTGATCTGGCAGCTGGCCTTCTTGCAAGACGACGCCTTCATCTTCTTTCGCTACGCGCGAAACACGGTGCGTGGCCAAGGCCTCGTGTGGAACCCCGGCGAGCCCGTTGAGGGCTACACGAGCTTCGCGTGGGTGCTGATGCTGGCCGCCGTGATGAAAGCGGGCGTTCCCATCGAATGGGGCGCGCACGTCCTGACCGTCGGGCTCGCTCTCGCCAGTCTCGGGTTGCTCTTCGGGCTCGCCTGGTCGCTGGCGCGATCCCCCTGGGCCGGCGCCATGGCGGTCTGGTGGTTGGCCACGGATCGCTGCTTCGTGGTCTGGTCCACCTCCGGCATGGACACGAGGCTGTTCGGGACCCTCGCACTGGCGGTGCTGACCGTGGCGCACGGTGAGCTCGCCGGAACCCGACGAACGATCCTGCTGGGAGGCCTGCTGCTCGGGATGAGCCTGACCCGACCCGAGGGCCTGCTGCTGGCGGGCGTGGTGCTGCTAGGGCTGCTGGTCGCGCGGCCACGCTCGTGGCAGCCGGTCTTGGCCGCCTCGGCGATCTGGTCGACCGGCGTGGGAGGCCACGCGCTCTGGCGCCATTCTACCTACGGGGCCTGGCTGCCCAACACCTTCCACGCCAAGGTCCCGGGACTGCAGATCGACAGAGGGCTGGCCTATCTGGCCGACTTCGCGGCTTCCTTCCCACAGCTCGCGCTGCTGGTTCTGGCGGTAGCGGCCGCGGGGTTGCTCCCAGGGCAGCGCTCGGCCCTACGGTGGATCTTCCTGGGCTTCACGGCGTTCTACCTGTCCTGGCTGGCCTGCATCGGTGGCGACGTCATGGAGTTCCGCATGGTGGATCTGCTGCTGGCACCCCTGTTCGCTCTGGCAGCGGCCGACCTGTCGGCCTTGGCGAGATGGCTCGGCGGTCGGCGGGGCCCGATGCTGGCAGGGGCCCTCGCCGTGCTGGTGGCCGGCGTCAATATGCTGACAACCGTCACCTTCGAGCGCGGGGAGCACGTGGGCATGACCCGCCACTGGATGTGGGAGGAGTTCACCCGCCCATGGATCAGCATCGGCCATTGGTTCGGCCAGCACGCCCTGCCAGCCGAGTCCCTGGCCACGCAGGCTGCGGGCGCCATCCCCTACTACGCGGACCTGCCGGCCGTCGACATGCTGGGGCTGAACGATGCCACCATCGCCCACCTGCCCCACGATCCGGACTCCCCGGCCGGCCACCAGCGGGTCGCTCCAGACAGCTACCTGGCGGAGCGCCGGGTGACCTACGTGCTCGGCCACCCCGTACTCATGTTGGCAAACGACCCCTTCCCCCTCCCTTACGACGAGATCGGGCTGCGGATCCCCAACGAGGATCCTACGTTGCTGGGGGGCGAAGACTTCTGGCTGGTGGTGCGAACCACGGGGAGCCTCGAGGCGCTGGCCCGGTCGTTGGAAGAGCGAGGGGTGGAGGTGCTGCGGGGGGAGCCGCGGAGCTAACAAGATCGAAGAAAACTGGCCACGCGGGACCACCGAGAAAGTGGGACGAGGGCCTTGCAAATTCCGATGGAACAATTAACCAGCCATCAAAATTCCTCTACTCTGTTTTGGGCCGACACCTCTCTACCTGTCCGGCTCGACGCTACCCCGTCCTCGCTGGAGGGACGAATGCACACTGCTCGACCGATATTCCTCCTTGCACTTCTACTTCCATCGGTGGGCTGGTCTCAGGACGGTCCGCTGGAGCGAGCCTCCGAGGCCGCGATCACCCCCTCGGAAGCCGAGAGCACTCCGCCTGCAGGCGCAGCATCCGAGCTGCCCGGCGAGCCCGACTCGGTTGAGTCAGAAGCCGTGGTCGAGGGCGAAGCCGTGGTCGAGGGCGAAGCCGAGGAGCGCCCGCAGGATCCCATGGAGGAGCTCTTCGCCGACAAGTGCGCCTCCTGCCACACCGTAGGTAAAGGCATCCGCACGGGGCCGGACCTGAAGGACACCCACGAACGCCACGACCGGGACTGGCTGGTACGCCTGATCGCGGTGCCCAGCAAGATGCTGGATTCAGACCCCACGGCGCGTGAGCTCGTCGCTGAGTTCGACGGGGTTCGCATGCCCGATCTGGGGCTGGAAGACGAGCAGGTCGAGGGTCTGGTTGACCTGCTGGAGCGATGCTCCGCCGAAGGTGCAGACTGCAACCTCGTAGGCAGCTTCGTCCCGGTAGCCGAGGCCACCGAAGACGACATCGCTCTGGGCAACGAACTCTTCCTGGGTTCGGTACCCATCAAGTCCGGCGCCCCTGCCTGCGTGAGCTGCCATACGGTCCAAGGAGCTAGCGGCGTTCTCGCCGGTGGCACGCTGTCCAAGGACCTGACCAACGCCTTCGCACGGCTGAGTGACGAGGGCCTGAACGCAGCGCTCAAGAGCCCCGCGTTCATCGTGATGAACAAGGTCTTCGCGGACCACCCGCTGGACAAGGCCGAGAACTTCGCGCTGCGGGCCTACCTGGACCAGGCAAACCGCTCCGTCGCGGCTCCCCGCAGCACGCTGAGCCTGGCCCTGTTCGGACTGCTGGGCATGATCGCCTCGCTGATGGGGCTGAACGCCGCTTGGAGACGCCGCCTGCAGGGCGTACGCGCACCGCTCGTCAATGCGAGGGAGAAGACGTCATGAAGTGGATCAAGGACCTTGTCAGCCCCAAGACGCGTGCCTGGGAAGAGTTCTACAGAAACCGTTGGCAGCACGACAAGGTGGTGCGCAGCACCCACGGCATAAACTGCACCGGCGGCTGTTCTTGGAACATCCACGTCAAGGAAGGCATCGTCACCTGGGAGATGCAGGCCATCGACTATCCCTTGCTGGATCGCAACCTGCCTCCCTACGAACCCCGCGGATGCCAGCGCGGAATCTCCTACTCCTGGTACCTCTACAGCCCCCTGCGCGTGAAGTACCCCTACGTGCGTGGCGCCCTGCTGGACCTGTGGCGCGAAGCCAGAACCCAGCACGAGGACCCCGTGGAAGCCTGGGCCAGCATCATGGCCGATCCCGAAAAACGCACGCGCTTCCAGCGCGCCCGCGGAAAGGGCGGCTTCCGCCGCGCCAGCCACGACGAGGCCAACGAGATCTGCGCGGCCGCCACGGTCAACACCATCCGCAAGTACGGTCCGGATCGGGTCATCGGCTTCTCGCCCATCCCCGCCATGTCTCACCTCAGCTACGCATCCGGCGCTCGGTACATGCAGCTGATGGGCGGCATCAACCTGTCGTTCTACGACTGGTACTGCGACCTGCCTCCCGCGTCGCCCGAGATCTGGGGCGAGCAGACCGACGTCGCGGAGTCCGCCGACTGGTACCACTCCAAGATGATCGCCGTGATGGGCTCCAACCCCAACATGACCCGCACGCCCGACTGCCACTACCTCTCCGAGTCCCGGCACAACGGCACCAAGCTGGTGGTGATGTCACCGGACTTCTCCCAGGTCTGCAAGTTCTCCGACCAGTGGATCTCCATCAACGCCGGCCAGGACGGCGCCTTCTGGATGGCGGTCTCCCACGTCATCCTCAAGGAGTTCTACGAAGACAGCGAAGCCTCGGTCTTCGCCGACTACATCCGCCAGTACACCGACGCGACCTTCCTGGTCGAATTGGACCCCAGCGAAAAGGGGCACCGTGCAGGTCGCCTGCTGCGAGCCGGCGACATGGCCGCCTACGCCGACGAGGAAAATCCCCAGTGGAAGTTCCTGGTGGTCGACAAGACCAGCGGTGATCTCAAGCTGCCCGGCGGCACCATGGGCCACCGCTGGCAACAGGAGCAGGGCAAGTGGAACCTCGAGCTGAAGGACGCCCGCACCGGCGAACCCATCTGCCCCCAGCTCTCGCTGCTGCAGAGCCACGACGAGGTCGCGCAGGTTGAGTTCGAGGAGTACGACGCCGACCGCGTTTCTTTGCGGGGCGTACCGGTCAAGCGCCTCACCAAGACCGACGGCAGCGAGGTCCTGGTGACCACGGCCTTCGACCTGCTCATGGGCCGCTACGGTATCGACCGTGGCCTGGGCGGCGAAGTGCCCTCCGACTACGACGACGTCACCCAGTCCTACACCCCCGCCTGGCAAGAGCGCTGGACCGGCGTGGACCGCAAGACGGTCATCGCCTTCGCCCGCGAGTGGGCCAACACCGCCAAGCTGACCGACGGCAAGTGCTGCATCATCATCGGCGCCGGCATCAACCACTGGTACCACAACAACCTGATGT
>CAZVHW010000123.1:9844-15258 GCA_964626835.1 uncultured Enterobacterales bacterium | reverse complement strand
CCGACGCGGACACCGACGCGGACACCGACGCGGACACCGACGCGGACACCGATGCGGACACCGACCTGGCGGTGAGCGGCCTGTCCTGGCGGCTGCACGAGGAGTACGAAGCCCTCGTGTACGTCACGTGGGATCAGAGCGCGGCTGGCACCGCGTACGTCGAGTACGGCTACGAGGGCGGCTCTTGGCAGCAGAGCCCCGAGGTCGAGGCGGTGGCCGGGAGCCACGAGCAGCTGCTGTTGGGCATCCCCTACGACGAGCGCGCAGGTTGGCGCGTGGTGGTCGAGGGCGCCGACCCGGTCGATGGCGAGACCATCACCACCGGCCCCACCCCCAAAGGCCTGCCGAGCCCCGAGCTGCTGATCCACGAGCCCGAGGGCCAGCACGGGGCCCAGTTCCTGCTCACCTCGATGAACCAGAACTCGGGGGGCTGGACCGGGGGGACCTACTGGACCTTCATCATGACCCGCCGGGGCAAGCCCGTATGGGCCAACGAAACCCCCCGCGGCCACTGGACCCTGTTCTCCCAGGTGGCCGTCACGGGGGACCACATCCTCTGGGACGAGGCCACGTATTGGTCCAACTACGACGACGGCGCCGACTCGGTGGTGCACCGCACCTACCTCACCGAGGAGATCGACGAGATCGCTACGCCGGGGCTGCATCATGCCTTCGTTCAGATGCCCGACGAGACCCTGGTTTGGGGCAGCCAGGACCACGGCGGCGGCGAGGCACTGGCCAAGAAAGAGCCAGGCCAGAAAGACGAGACCGTCCTGTGGACCTGCAACGACAACTGGCCCGGATCGGGCCACTGCGAGTCCAACGGCCTGTTCGAGCGCGACAGCTTCCTGTACAGCTTCTACACCAACGACTCCCTGGTCGAGGTGGACCACCAGACCGGCGAGAGCCTGTGGTGGGCCGGTGAGGTGAGCGGGGGCTACGAGTTCGATCCGCCCGATAGCCAGTTCTCCTGGCAGCACGGCGTCTCCTACACCGACGAGGGCAACCTGCTGGTGTCCACCCACGCCCGCTCCGACAGCGGTGGCAGCACCACCAAGGTCGTCGAGTACGACGTGGACCACGACGCCGAATTGCTCACCGAGGTCTGGAGCTACGACCCGAACGCCTACGCCAGCACCAACGGCGACGCCTGGCGGCTGGACAACGGCAACACCCTGCACCTGGTGGGCAGCGCCAGCGAGATCCTCGAGGTCACCCCCGACACCGATGTGGTCTGGCATCTCGACTACGGTCAGACCCAGCTCCTGGGGCGCGGCGAGCTGATCGAGGATCTCTACGCCCTCGTGCCGAACCAGGGCTACCAGGAGGTGACAGAATGAACCGCGCCTCTCTGACCCTCCTCGTCCTCCTGGCCCCGGGCTCGGCCCTCGCCCTCACTGGCGGCCCGGACGCCTACGGCTACACCTACATCGACTCCGACGAGACCGACGGTCCCGCGTACAGCTGGACGGACATTTCGGGAACGGGCACGGCCACCGGGATCAGCGACGACGGCGAGGAGGTCATCCCGCTGCCCTTCACCTTCTGGTTCTACGGCCAGGGCTATTCCCAGGTCACCGTGGGCGACGGCGCGCTGCTGTTCGGCAACAACGACAGCATCAACAACCGCAACCAGTGTCCTCCGGGCAACAACAGCGACGGCGACGACGCGCTGGTGCTGCCCATGTGGGACGACCTGAACCGCGAGGGGTCCACCCACGGCGACGTGTACTGGGAGGTGCTGGGCCACGCTCCGGACCGGCAGCTCGTCATCCAGTACGAGGACATCCCCCACTACGGCTCCTCCACCTTCTACACCTTCCAGGCCATGCTCGAGGAGACCACCAACGCCATCCTGTTCCAGTACGCCTCGGTCGAGGGCTCGGATTCGTCCTACACCAACGGCGGCTCGGCCAGCGTGGGCATCCAGGGCGACCAGGCCACGGGGCTGGCCTACAGCTGCTCCACCGGCAGCATCCTGCACGACGAGCTGGCGGTCCTGTTCGACGTGGTGTGCGAAGACGAGGACGGCGACGGGATGGGGGCCTGTGACGGCGACTGCGACGATACGGATCCCGACGTCGGGCCCACCGTGTCCGAGACGGACGATGGCCTGGACAACGACTGCGATGGGCTGGTGGACGAGGACTACGTCGCCGTAGGTGACCTGGTCATCACCGAGATGATGCCCGATCCCGACCCCTTGGACGACGAGGACGGTGAGTGGTTCGAGCTGTACAACGCCTCTGCCAGGGACATCGATCTGCAGGGGTGGACCTTCGCCGATTCCGGTGGCGCGGTCACCGTGGACGGGTCCGTCGTGATCGCGGCGGGCGCGTACGCCGTCTTTGCCGCCAACCCCAATCCCATCACCAACGGCAACCTCGAGGACGTGGCCTGGGTCTTCGACTGGGACGAGGTGCACCTGAACAACTCCGGAGACAGCTGGCAGGTGATCATGGGCAGCACCGTGATCGACGAGGTTGCCTACGATCCGCCCGTCTGGCCGGTCACCGAGGGCAGCTCGCTGTTCCTCGATCCCGGCTTCATCGACGCCGCTGGCAACGACAGCGAAGTGCCTTGGTGCGCCACGGCGCTCGAGGCTGACTACGACTACGGGGGCACGGGTCTCGGACCCTATGGCACCCCGGGTGAAGCCAACCCCGAGGGCCAGTGCTGCCACGACGACGACGGCGATGGCTGGGACGTGTGCGCGGGCGACTGCGACGACGAGGATCCAGCGATGTACCCGGAGAACGAGGAGGTCGCGGATCTGCTGGACAACGACTGCGACGGCTACGCCGACGAGGACTTCGTCAGCGAGGGCTCGCTGGTGGTCACCGAGTTCATGGACGACCCCTACGCGGTGGACATGGACCGGGGGGAGTGGTTCGAGGTGTACAACGCGGGTGATGTGGGCCTGAACCTCTACCTCTGGCAGGTCCAGGACGACGCGGGCCATGCCTTCACCATCGACGCCGACATGGTCATCGAGGCCGGGGCCTACGCCGTGTTCGCGGTGGACGACGATCCCGAGCGCAACGGCAACCTGCCGGTGGTGGACTGGGTGTACGACTACGACGACTACCCGCTGGACTCGTTCGTGGCGGACGACATCCGGATCCTCATGGACGAAGTGGTGGTCCACGAGATGGCCTGGGCCAACGAATCGCCCTGGCCCAGCGATCCGGGCCGTACCGCCTACCTCTGTCCCGGCTTCGAGGCCGATGGGGGCAGCGCCGATGGCGAAGACTGGGCCCTCAGCCCCGCCAGCGAGGACTACGACTACGGTGGCTTGGGCTCCGGGGACTACGGCACGCCGGGTGAGGCCAGCCCTGACCTCGACCTGGATGGTGATGGTGTGGGAGCCTGTGACGGTGACTGCGACGACGAGGACGCCACCATCGGGCCAGACGGCGTCGAGGACTGCGCCAACGGCGCCGACGACGACTGCGACGGTTTTGTGGATGCGGAGGACGACGACTGCGAAGGCATCGAGGACACCGACGCCGAGACCGCCCCGCCCGAGGATACCGGCCAGGCCCCTCCGGACGACACCGGCGACGGTGACGGCAAGGAGGGGTGTGGGGGCTGCGGTGGTGGTGCCGGCGGCGCCGGCCTGCTGGCGCTGGTGCTCGTCGGTGTGGGCGTGCGGAGGAGACCGCGCGCGGCCTAGCCGCCTCCATCGGTACGAGAACGACCTGCGGGACGAACAAGGCTTCCCTCCGTGGCGAGTCTTCACGGACTGCCTGCAATTCAGTGCCGTCGGTCATGGCGAAGTCGCCGCGAGCCTGGCCCCCGAGGTCCTGCGGGTCTTGCGAACCCAAGGTCATCCGGCTGGAGAATCTGGTACCGTGAGCCCATGATCGTTCGCGACCTTCGCCCGCGTCTCTTCGGTTCCTGGGTGGTCCTCTTGTTGGTGGGGCTGGCCTGCGGTGGGGGGGACAAGGACGACAGCGTCCCGCCCGAAGGAGACGGCGACACGGACACGGACACGGACACGGATACCGACACGGACGCCGACTCCGACACCATCGTCGGCCTGCTCGTCTACGAGGGCGAGGCCACCGTGGACGGCTCGAGCTTCTCCGGCCAGGAAGCCATCGTGTTCCTGGCGGACAAGGGCATGGGCGAGGAGCTGTGCCGCATCGAGTACGCCCTGAACGACGTCGCCGTCCGCGATGACTGCGAGGCCTGCGAGTGGGCCTTCGACCTGCGGCCGGGTGCCGCGACCGCGGTGATCGAGGATCGCTGCGCGGACCTCGGTTGGGACGCCGACGCCATCTACGCCATCCAGAACACCTACGTGTACTACGGCTTCGCCCAGGAACACATCGGCCACGCCGACGCGCTGATGGTCTTCACCGCCGATGCCTGGCAGGGTGTGGACTACGCCACCTGGGACGAGGGCAGCGGGGCTTTCGACTACGAGTGGGGGCGCGGGTATCAGGTCGTGAGCGGGGGGAGGTGAGGCTCGGTTTGTTGCTCGCGGCGTCGTTGTTGGAGGTCGGCTGCGACCGGCACCGCTGCGACACGGACGGCGACAGCCTCTGCTACACCCCCATGGAACAGTTCGAGGTCACCTTCGAGGTCGAGGCCAGCCCCTACAATCCCCTCATGGCGTTGGTGACGGTCACCTCGGAGCAGGACGCCACGGTGAGCTTCGCGTACGGTGACGAATCCCGTCCCGAGCACGGGACGCCCACCTGGCAGCTGGTGGCCGGAGAGCCGAAGACTGTCTGGATCCTTGGCATGAAGGAGGATCGGAGCAACGCCATCGATCCGATGGTGAGCGGCGGCGAGGGGCACGCTACCTGGGAGCCACGGAACCTCGAGTTCGTCACCGACCCCCTGCCCGACGACTGGCCCCGTTGCGAGGTGGTCGTCGACGAGGACTACGCGGGGATTCGCGACGACGAGGTCGTCTGCACCAACGCCAACGCGGGGGAGGAGAGCATCTACTTCTGTGTGGACCGCCAGGGCGATACGGTCTGGGGCATGGCGCATCCCCAGGGAGAGGGCGTGCACGCCTTTCGGGTGCTCCGAGACGGCAGCTTCGCGATGGTCAGCGACACGCGCTCCATGCTCTCCACGGCCAGCGTCCTGAGCGAACCCACCGCGTACTGGACGCCGAAGTGGTTCGAGGGCCAGACCCGCTTCGCCCACCACTGGATCGACAACCACGAGGTCATCCAGCTCACCGAGGGTGAGTGGGCGGGGGCCGTGGCCATCCTGACCCAGACCTTCGAGCAGCCCGACGGAGGGGACCTGGTGAAGGCTCCCGGCATCGTGGTGATGGACCCGGCCTCCGGTGAGGTCCACTGGGACTGGAACGCCGCCGGCCTCGACCTGACCGACGGGCGCTCCATCGATGAAGACTTGCCCATGGAGCGCAGCGGTTTGTTCACCGAAAA
>CAZVHW010000123.1:0-9834 GCA_964626835.1 uncultured Enterobacterales bacterium | reverse complement strand
ACGCCAACGCGCTGCTGCACCGGGTCGAGGCCGATGGAACCGAGGTGTTCTGGATGTCCATGCGGCACCAGGACTGGATCGCCAGGATCGAGGTGGGCAGCGACGATCTGACCTGGCGCCTGGGGTACCAGGGTGACTTCGAGCTGTCGGGAGGGGGCGAGTGGTTCTTCCAGGCCCACGCGCCCGAGTGGCTCGAGCACGACGGCGACCGCACCAGCTTTCTGCTGTTCGACAACGGCATCGTGCGACCGGCGGCAGAGGGCGAGGAGTACGAGCCTTACAGCCGCATCGTGGAGTACAGCATCGACACCTCCACCATGCAGGCCGAGGTCGGCTTCACCTACGGCAGCGCCGATCCGGAGTCCGAGGATTGGTTCTACTCCTCCGGCACCGGCGACGTGGACATGGTCCGAAACGGCTCTCGCCTGCACTTCGTCAAGGGCTACGACGAGAACGAGCCCCCCTTCGTGGCCGAGGTGACCTATCCCGATGGCGAACTGCTCTGGAAGCTGAGCTGCCCCGACCAGACCGAACTGTACCGGGTGAACTGGGCGCCGTCGCTGTACGAGATGGACTGGAGGTTCGACTAGCGTAGACAGCGAGAAAGGGCGCAACGCCGGGAACCGAGGAAGCCTGGTGACAGGTTTCGACTCAGGTCGTCGGGATGACGGCCACACGGAACCCGACGTCGACATCCCGGTTCTGTGCGCGCTGGGGGGTCCGGCTGGCGCAGCGCCATCAGGGTGTGCCTCGACCGTTGGGCACCTTGGAGCTCACTCCACTCCTGGCTCTTTCCCCAACACGTAGTGGTCGAACCATGCCAGGTCCCACAACAGCTTGGCCTTGCGATGCTCGTAGGTGGTCAGCCCATGCCCCGCACCCGTGTACACCACCAGCTCTACTGGCACGTCGAGGTAGTGGTACAGGGCTCGATAGAGGGATCGGGAGTGGGCCGCGGGGTTTCGTTCGTCGTTCTCCCCAACGTGTACGATGGTGGCGGTCGTGATGTGTTGGGCTCGGAACAGGGGTGAGCTGGCCTGGGTCTGGTCCGGGTTTTCCCAGGGATGCCCGGTCACGAAGTTGATGACATGGCCTGGCGTGTCCTCGATGCCCCATTGCATGGACTGGTCGAAGAGCCCCGCCCCTGAAGACGCGGCCTGGAAACGATCCGTGGTGGTGATGATGCAGTTGGTGAGGAAGCCACCGTTGGACCAGCCTGCCACTGCCAGGCGCTCTGGATCCGCGACGCCGTCGGCCACCAGAGCGTCCACGCCCGAGAGGATGTCCTGGACCTCTACGTCGTTTTCGTGGCCCACCAGGTCCCGCTGGAACTGGTCCCCGAACCCCGTGGAACCTCGGTAGTTGGGGATGAAGACCGCCCAGCCCTGCGCTGCATACAGGGTGCGCCCGTAGATCCAGAACCGCCTCGTGGCCGGCTCCATCTGAGAGGGCCCGCCGTGGATGGACACCAGGGTGGGTAGCGGCCCTTGCTCCTTCGAGTAGCCGAAGGGCAGCTCCAACACGCCCTCTACCTCCGTTCCATCGGGTGCCGTCCACGTGTAGACGCGGACGTCGGGTAGCTGCCAGTCCTGGGCGTGGACGTTGAACTGGCTGATGGTCTCGTAGCGGCCGGTCGCCTTGGTGTCGGTGCTGACAACTTCTGCGAAGGAGTGGGGTGTGGTCATGGTGAGGACCAGGCGGTTTCCCTTGCCGTTGAAGCCGAAGTTCTCCACGTGCACTTGCCCCGGCGTCAGGGAACGGGGCGCGCCCGCTCGGCCATCACGCAGACCGTCGGTACAGAACACGCGTTGGTACGTCCGCTCCGCTCCCAACAAGCAGAGGTCTCGGCTCTGGGGTCGCCACCGAACCCCGCCCCAATTGACGTGGTAGCGGTCGTTCCGGGGGACGGTGATGGTGGATTTGTGTCCGGTATCATCGAACTCTGCGACGAAGGTCTCCCCGGGGTAGCCATCGAAGTAGACCTGGAATGCCAAGGCTCGCGAGTCGTCGGACCAGGCCAGCTGCTCGAGCCAGCCGTAGGGTGACGGTGCCTGTGTTCGCCAGAGGTCCGAAGGAAGCCTGGTTGTTTGTTCGGTGGCGGCGGCCCATATGTCCACGTCTGACCACCCTTCCCGAAAGATCAGCTCCTCGTCCGGCTGGGTGAGCATGGCGATTCGCGATTCGTCTGGAGCGACGTCGAAGTCGTAGATCACGCTCTCTTGGTCCACCAAGACTCGGGTGCGCCAGGTCTCCAGGTCCAACACGTGCACGCGCGACACCTGTTGGATCCCATGCCCGTATTCCAGCCCGTCGTGCTCCGTCCGGAGGCTGGCGAAGGTGTCCTCCAGCGCGAAGTCGCGAGAGGTCCGGAAGTAGAGGCTGCCTCCATCCGCCGAGAGCTGGTACTGCTCCACGCCTTCGAGGATCCTGGTGACCGCAGCGGTCTGGCCCGTGGACAGGTGGAGCCGAAACACCTGGGTGCTTCCGTCTCGCGGCACCGGCTGCCCCCTGTCGGAGCTGCTCAGATAGTAGATCCACTGGCCGTCGGGAGACCAGGAGGGATCGTGTTCGCCCTCGGCCTCGAAGGTGAGTCGGGCCGGGCGCCCTCCATTCGTGTCCAACAGCCAGAGATCGTTGTTTCGCCGATCGAGATCTTCGTCCCATCGGCCCACGGTGGCCACCACGTGTTGGCCGTTCGGGCTGGGCGCTACCTCGAAGACGGTGTCGAGAGTGAAGTAGTCCAGTGGCCCGATGGTGTGGGAGGGTTCGGCCATCGCCGGAATGGACAGGGCCAGCGGGAGTGCGAACAAGACGAGCATTGGCAAGTTCCTTTCGGGGAGATTGGGGAACCACGAGTCGCGGGGGTGCCAGGGGGGAGGGCGAATGTAGCCCAGGCCCAGGTCTCGGTGGGGCCACCTTGGTTCTCCTCGCGAGCCAGCGCCAGAGGATCTCGAGCCCAACATGCCTCGATAGCGACAACCGCGGTCGATTCTCGAGGCTGGCACCCGTGGTATAAACGGTGCCTCTCCCCCTCGTCTTGGCCGTTCGTATGTGGTTGATGGTCGTCTCCGCCGCCCTCGCTGCCGGGCCCGTGGATGTCTTCGCGGTGCCGCCTTCGACGACCGTGGTCCCCGGCGAGGAGTTCGAGCTGGCACTCCTGCTGCACGTCGCGCCAACCTGGCGGGTCGCCTGGCAGCGGGACCACGACGGCCAGGCAGCGACCACGCTGGCGCTCACGCTGCCGGAAGGTTTCGAGCTGGTATCGGTGAACTGGCCCGTCCCGACGGGCTTCGAGCGTGTCGAGGAACGGGCCGAGCTGGGCTACGCGGGACGGGTGGCGGTCTTCGCGGTCGTGCGGGCGCCCGAAGATCTCTCGTCCGAGGTCGAGCTGGGCCTGCACGCCAGCTGGGAAGCCTGCGCCATGGAGTGCCTTCCTGGTGAGGCGGACCTGCTCGTGCAGCTTCCGGTCGGGGACGGTATCGAGGCAGCCAACCAGGTATTGCTGGCGCCCTACCGCGCGCTGCTACCGCCGCCACTGGCCGACCTGCCTGGCGCCGAAGCCCGCGTCGAAATGGGGCGATCCAAGGCCACGCTGTACCTCGAGCTGCCCGGTGTGAAGGATGGGCGCTTCGTTCCAGGGCCCGAGGTCGCCGGAGAGCTGGGCGTCGGCATGCGCACCTCGACGAACGAGGGCACCTCCATCCGCGGCGCCCTCGAGGGCCTCGACGGGCGCGCGGCGCGGGTGCGCGAGCTCACGGGCTTGGTCACCGGCCAGATAGACGACCGACGCCGGACCTGGTCCGTCCGGCTGGTGGACGGGCTGTTGGTGCCACCCGCGCCACCCCTGCAGGTCGAGCCGGCCACCGAAGAACCCGAACAAGAACGAAGCGGTACTCGGGAATCCGCGTCGAGGCGTTCGAGTGGCGGCGCCTCGGCCAGCGGAGGCATCCTGGGCATCCTCGTTCGAGCGGAGCAGGACGCGTTGGCAGGTGCTGCCGACCGGGCGCTCTCGAGCGAGGTGCACGCCCACTGAGTGCGCCGTGGGCTCGACCTGCCTGGCGAGACCTACCGTCTGGCCCACAAAGGCGGCATCGCCCTGAGGGACGAGGCGCGCACCGCCGCCGCGCTGGCCGAGATCGTGCGCGCGTCCCTCGCGGCGGCGGGCTGGACCGCTGGCGAAGTCGAGGCCGGCACGCCGGATTGGCTGAACGAGCAACGCCGTACGTTCCAGCGGGGGCCAGAGCGACTGTCCGCCGTCTGGCGAACGGGCGACCGGGACACGCCGGACGTCGTCTGCCGGTACTGGCTGGACCTGCGCCAGCTCGACTTGCCCTGGTCCTCGACCGGGAAACCGAGCGCGGATCTCGTGGTGCTCGACCTTCCCGCCGGCACCGCGGCCGAAGGAGCCTTCGCGCTGCTCGAGGGCGCCCTGGATGGGTTCACGTCTGGCGGCTCGAGCTCGGCCGCTGCCGTGTGGCCCGACGAGCGCGCACGGCACCACCTGGTACTGAGCCGAGAGGATCTGCGCATCGAGGCCGAGCTGCGGGTGCTGTCCGACAACGGTGGCCTCCTCCGCCTGGAGGCGACATGGGCGGACTAGCGCTGTTGTTGTGCGTCGGCGTATCCACCGCTGCAGACCCCGTGCAGCTGCGCCTGGTCGCCGATCGCGAGCGGCTGCGTCGCGACGAGGCGGCGGAGCTGGCCCTGCTGTTTACCCTGGAGCCGGGGTGGCGCCTGGTCGCTCCCGTCGCCAAGTCCGGTGGCAGGCCCCTGGGGCTCGAGGTGACCGCGCCGGACCAGGTGGAGGTGGGGAGCCCGGTGTACCTCCCTTCCTTCCACCTGGACGACGTGTCCACGGGGGCCTGGGCCTGGCTCGGCGAGACGGCCGTTTTCCTCCCGGTGCACGTTGGAGACCGGTCGCCTCGCCGCGTCCGCTTCGACCTGAGCGTGACCTGGGAAGCCTGTCGGGAGACCTGCGTCCAGGGCGAGACGAAGCAGTCCCTCACCGTGAGGGTAGCGCGTCGCCCAGGTCGCGTGCTGTCAGCGCACCAGGAGCTGCTGGCTCCATTCCGCGCCGTGGCACCCAAGCCTTGGCGAGACATCGACGGCGCCACCGCCCGCTGGCTTTCGGACGAGCATGGGCCCTTGCTGGTGCTCGAGCTGCCCGGGGTGGACTCGTTCAGCCTGCAGCCCGACGTGGCCCTCGAGGACCGCAGCTGGGAGACCACCACCCTGTCCACCCGCAGCGGCATCGTGCACACACGGCGCATGGTCTGGCCCTATGCGGGCGGTGGGGTCGCCACCGGCCTGCTGGAGGTCGGCCGGGACGGACGCCGCGAGCACTTCCAGATCGACATCGGCCCGGGCGCGAGCATCCCCTCACCGCGAGAAACCGCGCCTTCGGCGCCGGTCCCTGCGGAGGCCTCCGTGCCAGAGGTGACCGCTCCGGAGGCGACCCCCAAAGACGCCGACTGGCTGCCGCTGTGGCGCTCCCTGGGGATGGATCCGTCTCCAGGGGAGGTCCAGCGCGTCAGCGCGACCCACGTGGGCGTGCAGATCGGGGTCACCGAGTCGACGCTGGAATCCGTCCACCAGCAGGCCCTTGCCCCGCTCCTCGCCGCCGGCTGGGCCGAAAACGAGCCCTGGAAGCAGAGCCGCCGACGCATCGAGACCCAGCTTGCCAGAGGCGATCTCGCGCTGACGCTGAGCTCCGCTCGGAGCGACGAGGGGCCTCTTCTCGCCTACTCGCTGGAGATCCTGTGGAGCGAGCTGGGGGTCCCCCAGGTGGACCGTCAGTTCATGGAGATGAGCTCCAAGGACACCTTCCACCGCTCCATGGGCGTGGCGGTCACACCGGACCTCCTGCGCGCCCTCGCCGTCGCCGAGCTGACGGATCGTGGCTGGACGACGTTCGGCGACGAGCCCCTGTCCCTCGAGGAGGGCATCGTGCAGGCCCGCCGCTCCTGGATGGCCCTGGGCGCGCGGCGGCTGATGCTCCAGGTGCACACCCAGGACACCGGCACGGTCCACCTCACGCTCCGCCATTCCTGGGTCCTGGACGAGGTGAGCCCATGAACTCCCGCGGGCCCACCATCCTCGCCATCGGCCTCGCCGCCTTGGTCGCGCTGCTGTCAGGCTTGCAGGCCCTCCCTGCCGTGGCCGGTCCAGGGGGCGGGAGCCGCCGGCCGATGGATGAAGGGCCCAACGACTGGGTCAACATCCACGACCTGAGCCCGGGCAGCGGTGGATTGGGGATGTTGGGGGCGACGTCCGTCGAGCCCCAGGTCCGACCGCTCCGGCTCGATCAGGTCGACCCGGCGATCCGCGCCGGGATCGAAGCCTGGCGCCACGCCGCGATCTCGCTGGCGACGGTACAGCGGAGCTGCTGCCCCGACGCCATCACCGCCCAGAATCCCGCGCTCGAGCTCGACGACCCGACCATGGGCCTGTCCCTCGACCCGGATCCTCCGGTCTTCGACCTGCAGGTCGGCTGCGGTGCTCCCGCACGCCACCGGGACAGGGTCTTCGAGGGGACCATCTGGACCGCGCACCTTCGCTACCTCCCCACCGACCGGGCCCCCGACCTGCGCTGGAAGCTGGAGCCGGATGCCCCGGAGGAGACCGGCTGCGAGACCTTCGTGGAGTTCCCGTGGGCGTCCGATTCCGAGATCTCCGCCTTTCGACTCGGTGCGCTGTGCCACGATCCGAATCGCGAGGGCGTGAGCGGCCGCGCCACCATGGTGGTCGCGCTGGACGCCGCCGACCTCGGCGGCCCGTCCCGGCTCGAACCCGCCCATTGTGGCTTCGGCCTCGAAGCTGTCCCCGGCTCCTGCGGCCACTGCTGCTGGCCTGGCCAGACCTGGGACGGCGGCTGTGATGGCACGCCAACAAGCTGCCCGCAGGCCATGCACGTCGAAGGCGACGCCTGCGTGGTGGAAGAGATCGACACGGCCGCCCCCGACCCCGTACCCGACGCCATGGCCTGGATCCCTGGCGGGCCCTTCCGCATGGGCTGCTCGGCCCCGGTCGAGGGCGAGGCGTGCCAGCGGTCCGCCGAGCCAGCGCGCTCGGTGTGGGTCGATGGTTTCTTCATCGATCTGGGCGAGGTGACCGTGCGCGAGTACGGGCGATGCGTCGATGCGGGCGACTGCACCGGGCTCGAGCGCGGCAGGATCCCCGAGACGGCGTGGAACTGGGGCTGGCCGGGACGCGAAGACCACCCTGTCAATGCCGTGACCTGGGAGCAGGCGGACGTCTACTGCCGATGGGTCGGCAAGCGCCTGCCCACCGAGGCGGAGTGGGAGAAGGCCGCCCGCGGAGTGGATGGCCGCGCGTACCCCTGGGGCGAAGACTCCCCCAGCTGCGATCACGTGCGGGCCAGGCTGGGCGGTGACTGCGAGGTGCGCTCGACCGCCCCTGGTGGCGCGGCCGCGCAGGGAACGAGCCCCTACGGCGCGCACGACATGGCGGGCAACGTCGCAGAGTGGGCCGCTGACTGGATGGGCCGCGGTGGGTACTCGGAGCTGCCGGAGGTCAATCCCCAGGGCGTCGACGAGGGGGAGCAGCGCGTGCTCCGTGGGGGCGGCTACGACAGCACCAAGGGGGCACGCAGCTCGCTGTTCACTTGGGCTCGGTCTTCCGCGCCCCCCGACGCGGCCTGGTCGAGCATCGGATTTCGGTGCGCGGTGGGCGAGGACCGCTCGCGCTAGGGTCGGTGTCACCAGCGGCCAAGGGTAGGCGCTCCGCGGTCGGAGGGGCGAGTGTTGGCCCCACAGCGGCCAAGGGTCGAGCCTCCGCGGTCGGAGCGGCGAGTGTTGGCCCCACAGCGGCCAAGGGTCGAGCCTCCGCGGTCGGAGCGGCGAGTGTTGGCCACCCAGCGGCCAAGGGTCGAGCCTCCGCGGTCGGAGCGGCGAGTGTTGGCCACCCAGCGGCCAAGGGTCGAGCCTCCGCGGTCGGAGAGGCGAGTGTTGGCCACCCACCGCAGCGTCAGCGCCGAGGACAGGCAGGCACGAGAACACACGGTTCCAAGCCAAGTGGTCGGAGATGCGGGCGGAAACAAATCCCGCCCCTACATAGACATCCCAATCCCAATCCCAATCCCGATCCCCGATCCTCATCACCAACGGCCGCATCCCAGCACCCGACGAACCGGGCCCAACCTCCAAACACCAACCCTCCAGCCAAACGAAGAAACGAGTACTCACCATGGCCCTCGGCGTCCCACCCACCCACCGAGCCGAAAACCAACCTCAACCAACCGAATCCGCCGACCACACCACCGAAATTCCCGGCACTCATCCCCTCAGATCCCAACCAACCCCGCTTCCCTCACCCCTCGCCAGCGCTGCACCATGCTCGTCCAGGCGCCGGGGAAGGCCGCTCGAGCCTCTTCGAAGCGTAGCGGCTCGCCGTCGGGGCAGGCGGAGGCGATGACCTCGGCCAGCCAGTCCAGCTCTTCGTCCGTGCCGGGAATCTCCACCGCGTGCTCGCGACCGTGCAGCACCAAGGCTCCGTCGCCGTCCATCAGCTCACCCCCCAGCCAGATCAGCTGCGCTCGAGGCGGCATGGGCTCCATCCCTTCCGCCAGGCAGCACGTCACCCTGTCGTGGGACTCTCCGCTTGCGGGCATGTCAGCGGGCAGCCAGTGCTCCACGGGCAGGTCCAGGCCTTGCCCACTCATCCAGGATTCGAGGGCCTGCACCAGGGGTTCGTCGAAGCGGTCGTGGTCGCCGCCCGTGGGGTCTTGGTGGGGGATGTCATTGGCCGCGAAGCTGTCCGCCTGTTGCGTGGTCCCCACCCCGAAGCGCTCGGGGTCCGCGAAGATCCGGGAGTGCCGGGTGAGCACGAAGCGATGCCAGAAGGCGCTGTCCAGCAGGCCCGCGGCGAAGAGCTGCCGCACCGTCTCCATGGTGTCCACGGTCTCTTGTTCGGTCTGGGTGGGGAAGCCGTACATCAGGTAGGCGTGGACCCTCACCCCGGCGGCTTGGAAGGCCTGGGCGGTGCGGGTGGCGCCCTGTACGGTCACGCCTTTGTTCATCAGGGCCAGCAGGCGATCGCTGGCCACCTCGAGCCCCCCGCTGACCGCCACCAGCCCGGCCGCGGCCAGCAGACGGCAGAGATCTGGGGTGAAGGCGGCTTCGAAACGAATGTTGCCCCAGAAGGACCAGGCGTGACCGCGGGCCAACAGCTCGAGGGCCAGGAGCTTCAGCTGCCGGGGGGGCGCGGCCTCGTCGGTCAGATGGAAGCCGGTGTTGCCGGTAGCCCGCACCAGCTCTTCCATCTGGCCCACCAGCGCTGGGATGTCGGCGGGCTCGTAGCGGGCGATATAGTCCAGCGTGGTGTCGCAGAATGCACAGCGGCCCCAGTAGCAGCCGTGGGCGAGGGTGATCTTGTTCCAGCGGCCGTCGGACCAGAGGCGGTGGGCGAGGTTGGTGCCGTCTACGATCTGCAGGTAGTCCCCCAGGGGGAGTTCACCGTACCAAGCCGCTTTGCTCGAGGGTTGGGGGGGCGTCTCCTTCCTGTGCCAGCCGGTGGCCGTGAGGGTGCGGTGCCGGCGATCCTCGCCCCCCTCGATCTGCGCCACCAGGGCGAGCAGGGGGCCCTCGCCGCCGTCGAAGACCAGGGAGTCCACGCAGTCCCAGAGCCTGGGCTCCGAGACCTCGCGGAGTTCGGTGTTGACGTAGCCGCCCCCCATGGCGACGTGGGCCCCGGCCCGCCGCAACCGGCGCCCGATGCGCAGGCCCGCCAGCAGGGTGCCGGGGAAGGGCACGGAGATGCAGGCCAGGGGTGGGGGGTGGCCTTCCCGCAAGAGTCGGGTGTCCACCAGTTCGTCGA
>CAZVHW010000122.1:6509-15264 GCA_964626835.1 uncultured Enterobacterales bacterium | reverse complement strand
GCCGCCTTCCGCCGGCACTCCCCGGCCCAGGCGCCCCCCCCGCCTGACCTCGACCCGGTCGACCTCGAAGCCCCCATGACAGAAGACCTGCCCAGAAAACCCGTCGAAGACTAGAAGTCGAGCAGGAATCAGTCGCTCCCGGTTCCCGCACGCGCGGCGAGCATGCCGCAGGCGCTGTCGCTGGACAGACCTACGGAGTAGCGGCGGACGATGGGGCAGCGCAGGACCTGCAGGCGATCGATGAAGCGGTTTCGTTCGTCGTCCGTGGCACGTCGGAAGCCGCCGGGCCTCTTGTCGTTGACGTCCAGCAGGCTGAACCGCAGGGGCATGCCCTGGGTGAGCCGGGCCAAGGCGTCCACCTCGGCCTGGTCGTGGTTGACCCCGCCCAGGAGCACCCACGCGATGGTGATGCGGCGACCCGTGGCGTCGGTTTGGGCCCGCATGGCCGCGAAGAGTTCCTCGGCGGACCAGCAGCTCGCGGTGGGCATCAGCTGCTTCCGCCGCTCGGGCAGGGCCGAGGTGATGGAGACCACCAGACGATGTTTGTGGCCATCGGCGGTGAAGCGCCGAATGCCAGGCACCTGCCCTGCCGTGGAGAGGCTGATGGACTTCTTGGGCACGCGGGCGCCGTTGGGATGGGAGAGCACCCGCGCGGCCTGCAGCACCGCGTCGTAGTTCAGGAGCGGCTCGCCCTGACCCATGAAGACCGCCCCGGTCACGTCACCAGGAGCCTCGTCTCTCACGGTACAAAAGGCCGCGACCATCTCCCAGGCTTGGAGGTTGCGGGCGAAACCCAGGCGACCGGTGGCACAGAACGCGCAGTCCAGGGGGCAGCCCACCTGGGACGAGAGGCAGACCGTGTGACGACCTGCGCGCTCGAGCCCGATGAGCACGGCCTCGAAGCGAGCACCATCGACAGCGCGGAACAGGTAGCGGACACTCCCATCGGCGGGATCCCGCTCCCGGGCTTCCACAGCGGGCCGCACGAGGCTGGCGTGGCCCAGCAGCTGCTGCCGCGCGCGACCGGATATTCGCAGGGTCGGACTGTCCAGATCGTGGCGTCCTCGACCGATGGCCCAAACGAGACAACGCCGGGCGTGCAGGATGGAGATCTCCTCCCCCCTGTCGGCCAGGGAGCTCACCAGATCTTCGGGCGTCAGGCCGTAGAGGTTGATGCTTGCCACGAGCGAATGTCTATCCTCTCGACTCGAGGCCGGTGACAGGACCTTACCCACAATCCCAGCCGACTCTCCGGTAGTGGAGTAGCGACCTCGGCATCCTTGTCACGCTTCCGGCTCCCGGCGTGCTATAAGCGTCTTATCTCGCGTGACGAGCGGGGATAGGAGGTAGCGTGCCAAGACGGAGAGCGGTGATGTACTCTGAGCTGGTCAAGCGGGAGAAGGAGATCGAGGAGCGCCTGGACGCCCTTCGTGCTGAGCGCCGCGCTCTTGCGGCGGAGCTCGCGGAGGTTGACGGCGACATCGCCGACGCCGAGTCGAAGCTCGACCTCCTCAGGCAGCTGAAGGGCGAGCAGCAGGAGGGGCGCGGCCGCACGCGGCCTACCCGGGACGAGTACCTGCGCCGCGTCGCCGCGGTGAAGGAGGCGCTCGTGGACGGGCCGCTGACCCCAACCGAGGTCGCCGAGGCGCTCGCGGGGCGCGGGTTCGACGTGCGCCAGTACCACGTCCGCCGTGTGCTCACCGCGTGCAGGGACGACTTCCGGCAGGTCGGGGACGGGACGTACGAGCTATCGCGCTGACGAGAACCCAAAAACGCGAGATAAAATCAATAACGATATTTAATGACGCGGGGATAGCACTGCCGAACCCGAGACTCGGGAGCGGCCGTGTCACGAGGAACGAGGCAGAAGAGCACTATCCCCCAAACCTCTCGGCAGAGGAGGTCGGCTCGCAGCAGGGTCACCGGAAGGAGGGTCCTCTCCCGGCTGGACGCCTTCCTTGGCGACGTCGCGGACGGGCAGAGGCGCCCCCAGCGCAAGTTCCTGCGGGACATGATCCGCGGGATGATCGAGAGCCGCGACGTCATGCTCTCCGAGATAGGGCGCACGCTACGCGAGGACCAGGCGCTGCTCTACACGGTCAAGCGCCTGAGTAGGAACCTCAACTCGGACCGGCTCGACTGCGACCGGCTCCAGCACATGCACCTTGAGCGCGCAGCGGCCAGGTCCTCCGCCGCGGACGGGGAGGGGGTGGTCGTGGCTGTGGACTACACGGACATCTCCAAGCCCTGGGCCCGCCCCGACCGGCGGCGCGGGATGGAGGGGGCGTGCCGGTGCCACGACGGCAGCGCGAAGCACTCCAAGATGCGCACCGGGATGGGCTACCCCGTCGTGGAGATAGACGCGCACCTGCCCTCGGGCTCGACGGTGCCGCTGGTCAGGAAGCAGTTCTCCTACGGGTCGGGGTCCTTCAAGAGCGGGTCGCAGAACAAGGAGTTCCTCACGCAGATCGCCACGGCCTCGCAGTACGTCGGCGAGAGGGCCTGGTGGACCTTCGACCGCGGCTTCGATGCGGCGACGATCCTACGCGGGCTGGACGAACTCGCCCTGCGCTGGGTCGTCCGCCTGAAGATCGACAGGAACACCCGCGGTCTCGCGCTGTCGGACGGCAGGATCGTCAGTGCGCACGACGCCGCGCTGGAGGCAATCCCCAGGTACAAGGCGCGGGGCGGGCACGGGAAACGGCGCGACGCGCTGGAGATCGGCGCCCGCGTCGTCAGGCTGACGGATCAGAAGAAGAAGCCCTCGCCACAGGGCCCGGAGCGGACGCTGGTCGTGGTGTGGGGGCTGGGGAAGGAGCCGCTCGCGCTCCTCGCGTCCGAGAGGCTCTCGGGCAAGCGGGAGGTGGTCGGCGCCTACCGGGCGTACCTCCGCCGCTGGAAGGCGGAGGAGTCGATCCGGGCCGCGAAGGACTCGCTGGGCTGGGGGCTCGACCTCGAGAACGTCAGGGCGCTCAAGCTCCGCGGAGTCCAGCGCCTCGCGCTCCTCTCCGCCATCGTCTACTCGTTCCTGTCCGAGGTCTGTGAGGCGAAGCGGCTGCGGGAGGAGGTGGCCTTGCTGGCACGCGCCCTCGGGAGGGAGCCGGCTGATCCCATCTACCGCGTGATCCGCGGCGCGGGCGGGGCGCTCAACCGGGTCGGGGAACGGCAGTACGAGAGGTTTAGGGCGGCGGCGTAGATCGTCAGTCGCCCGCGAGCGCGCACCCGACCCGCTTCCAGGACTCCACGTTGGAGGTGTCGGCGCGGAACTCCGCGCAGACCATGGGGACCGTCTTGCGGTAGCTCGTCACGTCGATCTTGGAGTCGAAGTCGAGCACTACTTCGAAGTCGATCAGCTCAAAGTCCCTCGCCGGTTTCTTCGCGTACTCGCCGACGCCCCCCACGTATTCCATGCTCTCGGACACCAGGAGCGAGTGCACGGAGTCGCCGTAGAGGCGCACGCTCGCGTAGGTCCCGGCCGGCTCGCCAGCGCAGCGTACCGAGCCTGCGACGCGAGGGTGGTGCCGAGCGCCGACGTCCGAGAAGTAGGTGCCGACCTCAAGGTCGGAGAACCGGCACTCCCCGTCCGGGACGCAGGAGCAGAGGGCGGCGACGAGCGGGATCGCTGCGAGCTTCATCGTGGCCTCCGGGCGCGGGTGCCCGCCGGAAGGCGGGTCCGTACTGCGTTGCCACACGTCAGCCCGGATCAGTCCCGCCCCCTGTCGGGCATAGAGCACGCGACGGAGAACAGATCCGGGTTGATTTGACGTGTAGCACGAGAACCCTATCTCAACATGATGCCGAACGCCCCGTTCTGTACGGGCGACGTGGAAACACCTTTCGCCTCCGGGTAGAATCTTCCCGTGCCTGCGCCGACGACCTTCCCCCCGATTTTCACGCCGGAGAGCCTCATCAGGCTTGCCACTGGCGTGCAGCCTCGCGAGGTGGCCGAGGCCGCAAACGAGGCGAGGTCGCGGCGACTCCTACCGCCGGAGCCCAGGTACAGGGACCTGTACGTCGCGGCGTACCGCGAGATGGTGCGCACCCACCGCGCCGAGTACGTCTTCAAGAACGAGCTACTGCGGCGCAAGGTCTTCGGCGTCTACAGTCCGAACACCACGGCCTTCATCGTGGAGCACCGCGTGGGGGAGTCTCGGGCGGACGCGGTGCTCGTAAACTCGCACGCGACGGCGTACGAGATCAAGACCGCCTACGACAGCTTCGCCAGGGCGGAGCACCAGTGCCGCGAGTATTACCGCTGCTTCCGCCGCGTTGTGTTCGTAGTGGCCCCAGAACACGAGAGCGCCGCGCTGCAGCAGCTCCCGGAGCAAGTCGGCGTCTCGACGTTGACCCGGAGGCTGTACCTGCGAAAGGCACGGTCAGAGGTAGAGTATTCCGGCGGCCTCGACCGACGGGCTCTCTATTTCTCGATGTTGAAGAGCGAGCGCCGGGAGGCGGATGCGGTGTTTGGAATCCCGTCGGAGGAAGATGCTCCGTTGGACGACTGGATGAACTGGAACGTCCAACGGTTGAAGGCGGTTGACGCCTGCGATCCCCTCGCCCTCGCGCAGTTCTACGAGGACGCGCTGAGGGAAAGGAGGCCAGCGTCGGCGCCAATCGGGCTCTTGAAGCACCTCGATCCCTCGTTGACCGCGGTGGCATACAGCGGCGCGCTCCTGAGCCTCCCGCGCAGGAAGCAGAGAGCGGTGGAAGTGGTACTTAACGGCCCCCTGCCCGGTGCGTAGGGGATTCGCATCAGCCCATACGCCGGGAGGCCGCATTGTACTGGCCCTATCTCAACGTGCGGCAGGAAGAGCTGCTCGCACTCACAATGGTCGGGCATCGGGTGAACAGCCTCGTGGTACCGATCCTGCGCCCGTTCTCCGACAGCGGGAGGGCGCACGGTCAGGCGCTTGGCGTAGCGAACGCCGGCTTCCGCGTTGCGGTCATCGTGAACCCCGAGGAGCCCAGGTCCTTCGTGACGGCGCACGTCGACCCGCTCGTGACGGCGATCGACGCCCTCGGCGCGCTCCTGCCGGCCATCGAACTCCGTAGCGGCACGACCTCGAGCGAGGTGCGGAGCTTCGTCGCAGGCTTCCCAAATCGGCAGTGCGTCGTGGTCCATCGAGACCACTCCTTCTTCAATGGGGCACTGTCAATGCTCCTGGGCCCTCTCTCCGGCACCCCTCCGATCCACGTCTTCATCGCCGGGAATCGGCCTGCTCGGCACGCGGCTGCCTACGTCCCGACCGGAGGCAAGCGGGTGCTCGTGCGGGACGGCTTCCGACTCGTCACCCCGAACGGGGCCTATCCGCCCACGTCGGACTTCGACGACCTCGTCTTCACTCACTCAGGCGGTGGGTGGGACGGATTCGGCGACTTCGCCGCGATCGGCGACTCGACCTCGAGGCAGAGGGGCGGCGTCGCGAGCCACTTCGTTTTCCACGTCACCGAGGAGGACGCCACTCCCAACGTGATCTGCAACCACTTCGTTTCCACGGTCCCGACCAACGCGAACTACCGGGCGAAGTTCGCCAGCTCCCGGGCCTAGATGATCGCGCACACCGGCAACCCACCGAGGCCGCCGTTCCAGACGATCGGAATCAACGCGTACATCGGAGCCATCGGAGCCGGCGGGCAGGGGCTCCCAAAACGCTACTCGACAGCGCACCACGCCGAGATGATGTTCAACATCATCACACACGCGGGAGCCCGGTCATTCGTGTAGCCGAGAGCAGCAGTCGCAGACGAACGAACCTCGGCAGCACTAACCTTGATCCCCGTCCTTCGTCCGTTCCTCGGCGATCTCAAATAGGTGCAACAGGTTTGACTTCACCTGATGCAGGGCGTACACCAGCAGCCCGATCGTAAGGAACGCGGCGCCGAGGCAGATGACCACAGCAAAGGAGTGCTTCCATAGGCCGAGAGTTACCTGCAAGAAGGCGGTGGCCAGGGCCAGGATGATCACCCAGTAAAGAAGCACAGACAGGCGGGCTAAAGGTCCGTAGTGTGAGAACTCGGGATTCTTTCGCCTCTCCCGTTGCACCATCTCTCCGTACAACTCAGTGTCGTAGACCTCCTCCTTCATCTTCACAACGATGAACGTCTTCACCGTGAAGAGGAAGCCCCCGAGTGCGAGGAAGCCTGTGAAGAGGCTCGTGTGAAGATTCCGATCGTAGTAGATGTCTGCCACGGCGGCGGCGGCCTGGGCGGCGGAGGACGCCGCCTGAGAGAGGAAGGTCCAGACCTGCATATGTCTATTCCGCGAACTGTTCGTGGAAGCTGAATCCAGTAGCCGTTTCAAGGAGCAGATCTGCGAGTCCGCTCTCTGCGAAGTCGAGAATCCTAAAGGACATCATGTCCGCCAACTCCTCGTAGTATACCAGGGCGTCCTTCATGAACTTGATGCTACGTTCCACGTCGTTTGCATCGTCGCCGGTCACGCTACCGCCCGCCCAAGGCCTGCCTGCCATCTCCACGATCCCGTCGATCAAGTCCTCGGGCGAGGCGTCCTGCACGAAGGAGAGCTGCGCGTTCATCGAGTAGATCTTCGGACGAAGCGGTGTGAATCGAGTCGGAGGCTCCCGTTCCCCAAGGTATTTCTCTTTGACCGTCACACGTCGGATCCGCCGGAGGGTCCGAAGCCTCGCTCTCAGTTCCCTGGTGTCCGCGAGTCGGCGGTAGTCCAACTTCCCACGGTATCGCCGACGCAGCCTCTTCAGAGCAGCTTTCCTTCCCCAACCTTCGGGGATCAGGGCAGCCTCCGCGTTGAACGCTTCGTCCTGCATCTCTCGAAAGACCCGGGAGATGAGCTGGCAGAAGGTCGTCACGGCGTAGGACTGATGGTAGTGCTGATAGAGCCCGCGGTGGCTCCTCTTGTGGAGTACGAACATGTTCAGCACCGCGATCTCGTCGCCGCCCTCGCGAGAGATCACCCAGTCCCCGCTCACCTCCATCACCAGGCGGAAGATGCTCCGCTGGTCCTTGGCGGAAATGACGAGGCCAACGAGGTATCCAGGGTAGTCCTCGCGCTCACCTACCAGGATCACTCAGCGATACCCGGTATGGAAGTAGCCGCCCATCTCGCCCGGCTCGCCGGCCGCATCGACGTCCTCGGTACCTGCCCGCAGGCGGCCGACGAGGTCGCCGAATCCCACCTCGTCGACACCGCGAAAATCCCACGAAAAACCGTAGAAACGGACCTTCATCGCGACCTCCTCCCGTACGGCCAGACCCGTATGCGAGGGCCGCGATGAAAGGGTAACATGGGCACGACGGATGGCGCAGGACAGGATTTGTCCGGCCGCCATGTCAGTCGGCGGACGTCTGTCTATGGAGGATGACTGCCGCGGTCAGGGCTCTCCCGATTGTGGGTAAGGTCCTGGCCGGTGACGCTTGACACCCATGGGGGGCTGGAATAGAAACGCCGCCGTTCCGGGGGCCCGTGCTCGGTCACGATGCCGAGCATGGCCCACCTGCCCGCAACCCACGGGCGGCAGACTGTCCGAGGAGTTTCGTCATGGCCAAGAAGAGCGGCGCCGGTCGCGTCACCGTCCACCTCGAGTGCACCACCTGCCGCGCCAGCGGCGTACCTGGCGTGAGCCGTTACTCCATCAAGAAGAACAAGAAGAAGCACCCCAAGCGCCTCGAGCTTTCCAAGTACTGCAAGTTCGAGCGCAAGCACACACCGCACAAAGAAATCCGCTAGCTCGAGCTTCTGCCGGGCCCGGATCCGGTCCGTAGGCATGCCGTCCCTTTCCAGGGGCGGTTTCTTTTTGCCCGATACAGGTCGACAAAGAGCGCGCCGCACCCAACGGTACGGCGCGCTCCTGGTAAGCGGGCCCGGAGACCGGGGCTGACTAGAGCGTCTGCGAGTAGAACTCGATGATGGCCTGCGTGTTGCAGGGGAAAGGCATGTCGTCCGAGGTGGGCAGGGCCACCATGCGGCCTTCGGCCTTGGCTGGGTCGAACTCGAGGTAGTCGGGCCGCACGCGGGTGGTGGCGCGCTCGAGGGCTTCCACGACGAACGAACGGCTGCGGCTGCGCTCGAGCACCGCCACCTGCATCCCAGGGGTCACCAGGAAGCTGGGGCGGTCCACGCGACGGCCGTTGACCGTGATGTGCCGGTGGGTGACCAGCTGCCGAGCTGCGGGGATGGTGGGGGCCAAGCCGAGGCGCCAGACGATGTTGTCGAGGCGCCGCTCGAGCAGCTGGACCAAGTTGGCGCCGGACGGGCCGCGCATGCTGTTGGCGCGCCGCACGTAGCGACGGAACTGCTTCTCGAGAACGCCGTAGTGCCACCGCATCTTCTGCTTCTCGACCATACGCACCTTGTACTCGGACTGCTTGCCACGACGGCGACCGCCGTGGACGCCGGGGGGGTACGGACGGTCGAGGGCGGTCTTGGTGGTAAGACCGGGAAGGATGGTGCCGACGGCACGGCACTTCTTGAGCCGGGGTCCACGTTGACGGGCCATGTTTCGCTCCCGATGGATACGAAGTAAAAAAAACCGATCCCCTGGGGTGACCGCTGGTGTGTCCGACTCGAGGAGCAACACCCTGTTGCGGTCCTTCCGGAAGAGCCCGGGAGGCCCTAGGGGGAAAGCGCCAGCGTGTCTAGCGCATGGGCGGCGGCATGTCAATGCCAGCGCACACGCGAGCCGATCCCCGCATCCACATGCTATCCTCTGGAGACACTCACAGCGATGGGAGCAGCCATGCATGTTCGCGAGCGGAAGGGCTTCACCATCATCGAAGT
>CAZVHW010000122.1:0-6499 GCA_964626835.1 uncultured Enterobacterales bacterium | reverse complement strand
GATGTCCGTCCTTCTACCCCGGTATCGCACCCACAGAGCGGCCAAGGAGTTCGCGTCAACCGTCCAAAAAATCCGTCAGGAAGCTTCCACCGACGGCATCGAACATCGGATCGCGCTCATAGACTTCGACGCGGACCACTTGAACGCGAACGCCGCGCCCACGGGCGAGTACTACGTCCAGTCAGGCAACAAGTCCAGCGGGTCCACGCGCTGGGAATACCTCCCGACCGACATGCTCGACGACGGCGCCGACGACGAGACGGGTGAAGGCATCGTGAACATCGCCGAGACCATCCCCGACGTGTCCATCGTCCCCTGGGCCGCCTTGTCCGGTCCCAACTACACCGGTGCCTCGAACGCCGACTGCATCGTCATCTCTCCTCGAGGCTGGCTGGTCAATCCCAACAACGACTTCAACTCCGAAGGCCTCATCGAGATCCACTTCATCAACAAGGTGGCGCTCCGGCGCAACTCTGTCGAGATCTACCAGGTCGAGCTCTCCCGAGCAGGCATGGTGCGCATTGACTACAACGGCGACCTCTTCGACGTGGTCGAAAACTACGGTATCGGAATCGACGAGGAGTCCAGCGCCTCCTCGACTTCCTCGAGCGGTGGCAGCTAGACTGAGTAGCGGGCGAGCAGTCGGGACCGAGCTTCCCCTCCTCGACCGAGCGGGTCGCCCGTCCCACCACACCCCATACGGAACGGGAAAACGTCAAGTCGCCGATGATGCCGTGGCAGACGCACCACTCCGCGCTGAAACGTCTCGCGACATGTCAAAGATCGCATCGACATCGTCAAGCTGTCGCCGATCGCTCGATTATCCTTGTTGTTCCTTCCATATGGATCCTCTTTTCCACAGGTGTTCCAACCGAGAGATCTCAGCACGGGAAAGCTCCGACCCCCGATGGATTCCCCGGTGTTCTCCAAAGGGTTTTCCACCCCCCTCTGTCGCCGAAAGCGGCTTTTCTTCCTGTAGGACGAGCCGTTTCGTTCGGTTTTCCACAGAGTAGACAGGCACAAGATGTTGGGGTGGAAACGGTTGCGAACCCCAACATCTTGTGGCCGAAGGGCTTGACGCAACCGGGACTAGAGGGGTATTCATCACGGACGTTCCGGTGCGGGAAACATCCCTCGCTAGCCGCCAAATCATAAAAATCAAACCTCCCCTGGACAGGCCTCAACGCCCGCTCGGCTTTCCCGCGGGCTGCCAATCCTCGACTACAGACAACGACTCTGGAGAGCCTCGCATGGACACCTCCCCTGGCCCGGTTGCGCCTTTCAAAAAGACCGCTCACCGCACCTCCCGCCAGGCCGGCAGCAGCCTCGAGCTCGGACTCGCCTTTGCACCCACCTTCTGTCCCGAGGGCCTGAGCCCTTGGTCCACCACCACCTGGGAGACACGCGTGGCCCGCATCGCCGGGCCTTCGGGCAACGTGGTCTTCGAGCAGGAAAAGGTCGAGGTCCCCGCCAGCTGGAGCCAGACCGCCACGAACGTCGTGGCCTCGAAGTACTTCCGGGGCCACCAGGGCACCCCCCAGCGAGAGGTCTCGGTGCGCCAGGTCATCGAGCGGGTGGTCGACACGATCACCTCTTGGGGGCGCGAGGACGGCTACTTCACCGACGAGTCCTCGGCCGAAGCCTTCCGCAACGACCTGGCATGGCTCTGCCTGCACCAGCACCTGGCCTTCAACAGCCCGGTCTGGTTCAACGTGGGCCACGTACAGGAACCCCAGTGCTCGGCCTGCTTCATCAACGCGGTCACCGACACCATGGAAGCCATCCTCGATCTGGCCAAGACCGAAGGCATGCTCTTCAAGTGGGGCTCGGGCACCGGCAGCAACCTCTCCTCACTGCGGGCCTGCACCGAGAAGCTCAGCACGGGCGGCACCGCCAGCGGCCCCGTGTCCTTCATGCGGGGCTTCGATGCCTTCGCGGGCGTCATCAAGAGCGGCGGCGCCACGCGCCGCGCCGCCAAGATGGTCATCCTCAACATCTCCCACCCGGACATCCGGGAGTTCATCCACTGCAAGGCCGACGAAGAGAAGAAGGCCTGGGCGCTCATCGACGCAGGCTACGACGGCGCGTTCAACGTTCCCGGCGGTGCGTACGACTCAGTGGCGTTCCAGAACTCGAACAACTCCGTGCGGGTCACCGACGAGTTCATGCGGGCATGTGACGAGGACGAGGAGTGGCAGACGCGCACGGTGCTCGACGGAATCCCGGTGCAGACCCACCGGGCCCGCGACCTCATGGACCAGATGGCCAATGCAGCGTGGATCTGCGGCGATCCCGGAATCCAGTACGACACCACGGTCAACGACTGGAACCCGGTGGTCAACAGCTCGCGCATCAACGCATCCAACCCCTGCTCCGAATACATGTTCGTCGACGACTCGGCCTGCAACCTGTCATCGATGAACCTGCTGCGCTTCCTCGAGCCCGATGGGGGCTTCGACATCGAGCGCTTCGAGGCGGCCTGTCGCCTGGCTATCACCGCCCAGGAGATCATCGTCGACCGCTCGAGCTACCCCACCGAAAAGATCAAGCTGAACTCTCGCTACTACCGCCCCCTCGGGCTGGGCTACGCCAACCTCGGTGCGCTGCTCATGGCCAAGGGCCTGCCCTACGACTCGGACGAGGGCCACGCCTACGCGGCGGCCATCACCTCGATCATGACGGGTACCGCCTACGCGTGGTCTGCCCGCATCTCCGAAGAGCGGGGCCCATTCGCCGGCTTCCGCAAGAACACCGAACCCATGATGCGGGTCATCGCCAAACATCGGGCGGCGGCCGAAGGCCTACCCGAACATCTCACCCCGGCTCCCATGCGCGCAGCCGCTCACGAAGCCTGGGCCGACGCAGAAGAGCTGGGCCGCCAGCACGGCTACCGCAACGCCCAGGTCACCGTGCTCGCGCCCACCGGCACCATCGGCTTCATGATGGACTGCGACACCACCGGCGTAGAACCCGAGTTCGCCCTGGTCAAGTACAAGAAGCTGGTGGGCGGCGGAATGATGAAGATCGTCAACCGCACGGTCGAAACCTCCCTGGACCAGCTGGGCTACGACGCCACCCAGAAATCCGAGATCAAGGCGTGGCTTGCCGAGCAGGAGACCATCGAGGGAGCCCCTCACCTCGACGACGCACACCTGCCGGTGTTCGACTGCTCCTTCAGAGCGGCCAACGGCAGCCGCAGCATCGCGCCCATGGGCCACGTGCGCATGATGGCCGCGGTCCAGCCCTTCATCTCCGGCGCCATCTCCAAGACCGTCAACCTGCCCGAGCACTTCACGCCCGAAGACATCGCCGACGTCTACATGCAAGCCTGGCGGCTGGGGCTCAAGTCCATCACCATCTACAGGGACGGTTCGAAGCGCAGCCAGCCCCTGAGCACCAGCAAGGAAGACGACAAGCCCGCCAGCACGACCGCGGTCACGGCCCAGGCCCCGGCCCCCGAACCCGAGATTCGAATCGAGTACCGCCCGGTGCGCAACAAGCTCCCCAACGAGCGCAGCGCGGTCACCCACAAGTTCAACGTGGCTGGCCACGAGGGCTACGTCACGGTGGGCTTGTACGACGATGGCAATCCTGGCGAGCTCTTCATCGTCATGGCCAAAGAAGGCTCGGTCGTCTCGGGCCTCATGGATGGCTTCGCCACTTCGGTCTCCATGGCGCTCCAGTATGGCGTGCCGCTCAAGGTCCTCTGCGACAAGTTCACCCACACCCGCTTCGAGCCCTCGGGCTTCACCGGAAACCCGGAGATCCCCATCGCGAAGTCCATCCTGGACTACATCTTCCGGTGGCTCGAGCTTCGATTCCTGATCGGGCAGACAGGCCCCGCCATCGCGCACCGCGCCCGTCGCGCGCCCCTGCCCGCAACCGACAACGGTAGCAGCGCCCATGCGCAGGCGGCCCCCACCGCCACCGCCCACCAAGCGGTATCCCCCCAGCCCGTGCCGGTCGCGCCGCCTTCGATGGTGCCCAACACCAATGCCGGGAACATCTTCGTCAACCAGGCGGACGCCCCCCCATGCCACGAGTGCGGCAGCATCATGATGCGCTCGGGGTCCTGCTACAAGTGCTTCAACTGCGGAGCCACGAGCGGTTGCTCCTGATGACCCTGCCGGGCGGACCGCCTTCCTCCGCCCCCCCCGCTTCCCTCCACGGGGGTGCATCGACCGGATGGCCACCGTGGCCCGTGTTCCGACGCGGGAGCTGTCGGAAGGGGGTGGGCGGGAGTGTTCCTGCCCACCCCTCCCCCCACGCATCCCTGATCCTCGGTGGGCTCGGCTCGGGCTGAAAGCCCGACTAGGCTCCGAACGCCTCGACCACGGCGCGCACTCGATCGACGCACAGGGGTCGTGCGATATCTGCGTCGTGGTGCAAGCAGGTTCCCACGATGGCCGCGTCGCAAGAGGCTCTGTAGCGGGACGCGTTGCCTGTGGTGAGCCCGCTCCCGAGCCACAAAGGCGCGGACGGCACCGCTTCGCGAACCGCCTCGAGCCGCGCAGGATCGGCCTCGAGCCCCGTTCCCGGCCCCGTGACGACGAGTATGTCGGCACCAGCGCGTAGAAAGGTGTCGCGCGCGGCTTGCTGGACATCGAGCGGAGCCAACGGACTGGCGTGCTTGACGAGCACGTCGGCAGCGACCAGACAGTCCGCTCCCAAGCGTCGCCGGTAGAGCATGACCTCTCGGGCCTGCCCTTCGATGACCCCCTGGTCGGTGACCATGGCACCCGCCAACACGTTGATGCGCACGAACGCGGCCCCCACCGCCGACGCCACACCCACGGCGTCCAGGGCCGCGTTTCGCAACAGGTTGATGCCAAGGCACAGGGACGATCCGAAACGCTGGGACACCGCCGCAGCGATGACCGCCACGTGGGCCACCACGTGAGGCTCGACGGCGCTGGTCGCGAAGGGGGCGTCGCCCATGTTTTCGATGATGCAACCCGCGGCACCACCTGTAGCCAAGGCTTCGGCGTCGCGTAGGGCGCGATCGAGCAGCTGCGCCCCCGAGGGCCCTGCTCGAGGGCTGCCAGGCAGCGGCGGGAGATGGATCACGCCGAGGACGGCACCAGGAGGAACGAGGGGGGTAGCCATGGAGCGAGGATAGCCCGCCCCAGGCAGCGGTACACGGTGTTCAGGCGGCCTCGAGGCGATCGAAGAGGCTGAGCTGGACGGCTTCGGGTGCACCCTCGGGCGGCTCGGTACGAACGCTGGCAACAAGCGACGTGCCGCCAGCGACACCGGCGACTGGCGCGGCAGGAGCTGGGGTTGGGGCCGCCACCTGGCCCACTAGCGAGTGGTGCGCCGCTACCCGAGGTACGAAGAGCAGCTGGCCCGCGCCCAAGGAGTTGGCGAGCGCGAAGGCCGTCTCTGGGCTGTCGGCCACGGCTATGGATACCGGCAGCCGAACCCGCCCCGAGAGCCGGCGCAGGAGAGCGGCGGCTCGAGACAGGTGGAGGCTGCGGTGGGCGGTGATGACGACTTCTTCGGCGTCGGCGCGCTTGATGTCGGCGCCCGACCCCAGTACGTCCACCAGCTGTTTTGCGAGTGCAACGAGCTGGGCGGGCTGAACGTCGGTGGCTTGTGGATGGTCCGTCTGCGCGGGCTCGGAGCCAGGGAAGACGAGCACACCGCCGGTGGAGGGCGCCGACTGCAGAGGGCTGCCCAACCACTCGGGACGCTGGGAGCGAGCGAGGGCCAGGGCAGCGGCCGGCACACGCACACACAGTGCCCGCCGCCGAGGCGGCGCGACAGCCACGGCACCGGGGCGAGCGGAGGTCGCGGACCGGAGCGCGATGGATGACGCGTCGGGCTGCCACAGGCCCCGCCGCCAGACCGCAGACACGCCGCCCGCGGAGGCCCAGAAGTCGGAGCTACAGGGGAGATCGGCCGGGAGGGCGCGCAGTTGCCCGTCGTGAGTGCGGCCCAGCATGGGGTGACCGGAGGACAGCGGCTCGAGCACCTCGAGCGCACCGCCCGCCAACCCACTGGAGACGCAGAGGATATCTCCCGAGCGGAGCTCGAGGCCCAGCAAGCTGGCGGCGCCGTGAGCCACGTATGCGCGCTGCCCCACCGGAATGCGACCCGGGTGATGGCGGAGACGGAACACCGACGAGTGACGGGTGGGCCGAGGATTGTGACTACCGAGCCGCATGCTGTCTCCATCGCGTTCAGGGTTGCGCTACACAGGTACAATATGCGCCATCTCGTCATAAAGCTGGACAGTTTCTGTCCGTTTGAACATTTGTTCTTCATTTCATGTCCGCATTGGCCCGTTTGGCTCATCCGGATCCCGGTGGGACGCTTGCGAGGCCCAGAGGGCATGCGGCAGGGTGAAAGCTCGCGATCGCCCGGAGGACTTCGAACGAGAGCTGTCCGATGCGTGGAGCAATCCGCACGGCCTCTGACTGGCGGACGAGGATGACCGGCTCCGGCCGCGGAGAGGCGACCGCGGTCCGCCTGGGAGGACCGCTACGGGCTCTCGGCC
>CAZVHW010000121.1:0-15354 GCA_964626835.1 uncultured Enterobacterales bacterium | reverse complement strand
CGGCCAGGGCGAGCATGATCTCGAGCAGGCGCTCGGCTTCTTCTTCCCGACCCAGGCCGTCGTCGCCCTGCCGCTCTCGGGAGGAGCCGTCATTGCCCAGTCCCGCCTGCCCCGGACCGCTGCGCCCCGCACCGCCAGGTACACCATCGGCCGGATCCACCGCATCGCCAATCTGACCCTGCCCGTCGAGCCCCGGAATCCGCCGCTCGAGGCGTGGCTCTATCCCACGCCGCAGCCGGCGCCGGAGCGCGGAACGTTCCCGCTTGGATGTGTGTGCACTTGCCATGTCTTTCTCCACACAAACCTATCCCCATTGCCACCAGAGGCAAGCTCGTTTGCGGACAGAAACTGTCCGTCGTAATTGCGCTTTCGGCGACCTCCCGGACAGATTCTGGCCTGTCGGCAGGTTAGTGTTGGGCGACCGGTCGCCTTGTGTTTGGCCATGGCCAACAATCGATCGGGGATCGGGGTGGATCGGATCGGATCGTGAAGTAGTGTCCCGTCAAGTGGTGTAGCAGTAGACCTCCGCGTTCACCGATTGGGTCCATGTGCTGTTGTTCCCATCCCTACTTCGCAGCTGCAGAAGCGCTGTCAGACTCCAGCAGCCTCCCCGCACCGGGATCGGATCGGGGTGTCAGATCGGGGGAATCGGGGTGTCAGACACTAATCGGGGTGTCTAATCGGGGTAATCGTAATCGGTAATCGGGGTGTCAGACACTAGGAATAATCGGAGTGTCAGACACAAATCGAATCGGGGTGTCAGACACAAATCGAATCGGGGTGTCAGACACTAGGAATAAAGCTTTTCCGTGCTTTCTCTGATCGGGGTGTCAATCGGGGTGTCAGACACTAGGAATAAAGCTTTTCCGTGCTTTCTCTGACCCTATGATCGGGGTGTCAGACGCTAGGAATACGGGGGAGATCGAGCAGCCTTTGTCGTTGTCGGGATCGCTCGTGTCACCAGGCCGCTCCGCGTCCGATCCTGGGAAGGACGTGGCGTCTGCCGGATCCCTCCCTTCGTCGAACTCCTCAACGTCCGTGTATCCGTCCCCGTCGCTGTCCTCGGCGCAGTCGTCGCTGCCCATGGCACTCTCCTCGGTCCAGCTCGAGCCGTCGCCGTCCTCGTCGTCATCGGGGCCGCCGGCCCCTTCGCAGTCGCCGTCCACTCCATCGCCGCAGGCATCCTCGGCGCCCGGGTTGGTCCCGGGCTCGGCGTCGTCGCAGTCGGTGTCGTCTTCGACGTGCTCCGAGGGCTGGTCGCAGGCAGGATGAGGTGTCAGAGGATGAGGCGTGAGGCACTAGGAATTCAGGTCTCGAGGGGCAGTGACTGGGCATCCCAGGCAGCGAGCCGGGCGTAGTGCCATGCTCCACTGTGAGCGCCGAGGCCATCGGGTTCGACCTGCCAGCGCTCGGCGCCCGAGACCTCGACGTGGAGTGTCTGCAACCCCTCGCCCGTGGGACGCGTTGCCATCTCTCAACCTTGTTGCCCCCCGCTGGGGACCTCACGCCACCACTCAGTCATACCGGAGTACCCAAGCTCGATGCGGTCTTCCGCCGTGTTCGGCTATACGGGGAAGAGTTCGGTGAGCGCGTCTTCTCGGCCCCATGCCGTGAAACGCACGCCGATGTCGCGATCGCCGTACGTGGCGGTGAGCCCCTCGGAGCCGAGGGTGGCCTCGAGGCCGGGAGCCTCGAGGTGGTGGGTGACAAGCGCGCCTTCCACGGACAATGGCTCGGCGCAGCCAGGCGAGCACGGTGCGGCCAGCAAGATGATCCTCGAGGGTCCCACGAGTACCATCCTCCTCTTGGTGTGTCTCTCGGAGGGAGCCAACCGAGCGACTCGGTGGGAAGCTCCAGTGAAAGCGCATTCTGGGATAGTAGCAGACGCTGCGTTGTTGCAGGAGCTTGTCTCGTCCTACCCCGTTCGACCTCGCAACCCAGAGCCCCGGCATTCCAAATGGGTCACTCGGATCTCGCCAGGCGGGACCCTCTCGTGCTGGTCACGCCGGTCGATCCGCCGGTGTAGCGGGATGCCGAACGTCTGCAGTCGCGACAAGAGGGGCCGAACGAGGATCGTTTTCGGGATCCAGGTCAACGTCCCCGCGCTTCAGGCTACTCTCCGTTAGGCAGTGGTCAGCTCCGCCCAGTGTCCCGAGGCCGCCATGCGTATCTGCGTTCTCCTCTCGTGCTCTCTGCTCCCCCTCGTCGCGTGCAGTGACTACGGCATGAACGACATCGAAGAAGGCGACGTGGTCGGCGGTGAGCGCCAGCTGCTGGTCGAGCCCGAGGTGATCGACTTTGGCCTGCGGACCGTCGGCGACACCATCACCGACACCTTCACCATCACCAGCGTCGGGGCCACCACGGTGGAACTCGAGCCCCTTCACATCAGCGGCTCGGGCACCTTCACCTTGCTGGGCGACTCGGTCGAAGGCCCGCTGGCGCCGGGCGAGTTCGTCGAGGTCGAGGTCGCCTACACGCCGGCCACCCCCGAGGACGAGGCCGACGCCGTGGTGGAGAGCAACGCCGAGGCGTCGCAGATCTACGTCGAATTGTTGGGCGAGGGCGAGATGCCCGACCTGGTCTACGATCCTCAACAGGTGGTGCTGCAGAGCTGGGACGGCAACCCGGTGTACGGCAGCTTCCTGGTGCGCAACGAGGGCTTGGTGGATCTAGTGGTGGAAAGCTGGGTGCTCCAGGGAGAAAACTTCACCGCCGAGACCGACCTGCCGGGGACGCTCGGTCCGGGCGAGGAGACCGAGGTCGACGTGTCCTGGACCCCGGTGTCCGAGGGCGAAGAGCTGGGCTACTTCTGGGCCAGCAGCAACGACCCCGATGGCAGCGAGGTGGCCACCCTCCAGGGCATCTTCGAGCCCCCCTGCCTGGGGCTGCACGAAGCCCACACCCGCGGTCTGGTCGACATGTACGGAAACGTCTCGGGCATCTACGTCGAGCACCTCGGCGAGGACCAGGATGTCTGCATCGACCGCTGGTATGTCTACATCAGCGAAGACACCCAGGACGCGGGTGCCGGGGACCCCGCCTTTCTCGAGAGTGACGTCTACGGCGAGGAAGGCAGCATCGAGCTGTCCGATGGCTCCAGCGTGTTCTTCGAGCCGGCCAGCGCCACCCAACCGGCCTGGTGGTGTGTCGAGGAAACCCAGACCACCGATACCGCCCACAGCTTCGACTTCACCGGCGCCCAGGTGCCACCCATGCTGCTGGATCGCATGCTCGACGACCGGAACCAGGACCTGGTCTGGAGCGACATCAGCGACAACCCGGTCATGATCGTGGGGCGCACGCGGGGCTGGGCCTCCATGGTGGCGGGCGGCTCCACGGCCATGGAGGTCGAGGTCATCAACATCGGGCGGATCGCCGGTGTGGCCCACGTCAGCGAGACCGTCCCGGCCGGCATGGAAGCCTACAACTTCGGCGTCGAACCCCACGACGAGGCGGTCGGGGAAGACGGTTCGATCACCTACTCCTGGGAAATCTCGCTCGAGGCGGCCCAAGACACGGGCATCACCTCCCAGACCGTCTACGACAGCCAGATTCTCGGCTACACCCTCGAGGTGGGTGACGAGGCGTGTACGGCGCGTGCCCGCACCCCGGAACCGGTCGTGAGTTGGATTGACGCCAGCGACAACGCCCAGTCCGCGGCGGGCAGCCCCTTCATCATCGAGTGCTGGTAGCCAGCCTGCGCCTTCATGAGCCTCGCGCCCGTCCTGCTCGCCTTGGCCGCCGTGTCCGCGGAAGATCTGCCGGTGGCCGGGGAATTCGACACGCGCCGGGTGGTCCTCGAGCTCGTGTTGCGGGGTCAGGTCTGGGAAGAGCCCGTGCTGTTGGCGGTCCGGGGTTCCAGCGCCGCGAGCTGGGAGTCCCGCGTCAGGAAGGTCCACCGGGGGCTGGCCCTGCGCATCGTCGAGATCCCGGACGGGGGCGACCTGGATGTGGAAATGGCGCTGGCCATGGGTCGGCTGGACGTGGACTGCGCGCTATCCCTCGAGCCGGTGCGTGGGGACCTCTGGCGGGTGGGCAGCTGGGGTAGCTGCTCTCCCCAGCCCAGGGTGCTGATGGCGACCGACGTCGGGTCCGGCACCGCCCAGCAGGTGGCGCGCAGCTTCGAGGGCGATCCTCGCCCTCCCGCCGACCTCGTGGCGGATCTGTCCCTCGCCGTGGAGGACCACGACGGGGCGCCCGACAGCGGCGAGTCTTGGAGCCTGGTCGATGGCACGCGCTACGAGCTGTCCACCCTTCGGTTCGCCCTGCAAGTCGGGGATCGGGACATGGTGCGGCGCCTCGAGCGCGAGCGCTCCCGCGTGCCCTTCACCTCGGCCATGTTGGGCCTGGCTGGCGGCGGGTTGAGCATGGTGGGTTCCATCGCCATGTTGGCGGGCTTCTCCGAGGCTGACTCGGCCAAGACCTACCCCCACGAGGTGCAGGGTCAGCAGCTGGGTTGGAGTGGGGTCGTGATCCTGGGGGCGGGCCAGCTGGTGTTGAGCGCCATCCCCTTCCAGCGTCGCGGCATCTGGCAGCGCCGCCAGCTGCCCGACCGCGTCTACCAACGGAAAGCGGCCGAGACCCTGATCGACACCTACAATCGGGGCTTGGCGGGCGAGCTCGGAGTGGGAGAGGAGACGCAGGGGTCCGAAGACGAGGCGGAGCGATGATCGGTCCCCTCACCCTGCTGCTTGGCTGCTCGATGGCGTGGGCCGAGGGCCGATCCGTCGACGTGGAGCTGCAGCGGCCCACCATGGCCCCTGGCTCCCTTCCAGGCATCGACCACCCCGACACCGAGAGAGGGACCCTGGTCGTGGGCGTGCTGGGTGCCTACCTGCGCGACCCCCTCGTGCTCCTGATCGAGGGCGAGGAGACCGGCGCGGTGGTGGCTCAGCGCCACACGGTCCACCTCGGAGCGGCGTGGGACATCTCGCATCGTGTCAGCCTGCGCGGGTGGCTGCCCGTGGCCTGGCAGTGGGGCAGCGAGGAACCGGGATTCGCGGCGGATCAAATGGGTATCGGCGATCCGGGCCTGGGAGCGCGCCTGGCTCTGCGCAGCATGGGGCCGGTCCAGACCGCGCTGCGGGCCGATGTCAACCTCCCCCTGGGGTCGCGCGAGGCCTGGTTGGGCGAGGGCGCGCCCAGGTTGGCGCTGGGAGTCGTACCCGCTGTCGAGGGCGACCGCTTGGGGCTGCACGGCGACGTGGGCGTACTGCTGCGAGCGCCTCTCGACACGGACACCGACCTCTCGCTGGGCAGCGAAGCCACCCTGGGTATGGCCGTGCGCGGATCGCCCTGGCCCGGCGTTCAGGATCTCTTCCTCGGTGCCCTGGCGCGTTGGCCTCTGATGCCCGGCGAGGGCGGGCAGCTCTCCTCGGAGCTGCTGATGGGCGCCATCTTGCGCCCCGACGACTTCATCAGCTTCGACCTGGGCATGGGGAAGGGCCTCTCCGCCGGCTACGGGACCACCGAGTTCCGGGGGTGGGCGGGCATGCGCATGACCTGGTCCGGGGTGGGGCAGGCTCCCCTTCCACCGCCCATCCAGGTCCGCTGGGTCGACGCCACCCCCTTGAGCGACGAAGCCCCCGAGCCCGCGCCCGATCCCATCGAGTGGCAGGATGGCCAGCTGGCCCAGGTCCGCCACTCGCGCATCGAGATCCGCGACCCAATCCAGTTCTTCTACGACACCGAGCGCATCCGGCCCGAGTCGCGGCCCACGCTCGAGGCCGTGGCCGACATCCTCAACGGCAGCCCCCACCTCCTGCACGTGGTCGTCGAAGGGCACGCGAGCGTCGAGGGCGAGCACGACTACAACTACGAGCTGTCCATCCGCCGCTCGCTGGCGGTCACGCGGGCCCTGGTCGAAGCTGGCGTGCACCCTGCGCGGCTGTCGTCCCGGGGCATGGGAGAAGTGCTTCCGGTCACCATGGGCACGGACGAGGCGAGCCTGGCCCGCAGCCGGCGGGTGCTCTTCCTCATCGCCGAGCAGCTGGACCCTCTGGATCCCCTGCCCGATACGGGAGAGCACCTGGTCCCCTGGTCGAGCACCGACGACGCCAAGGAGCGTGCTCCTTGATCCTGCTCTTGCTCCTGCTCCCGACGTTGGTCCTGCCACAGGTTCGGGCGGCCTGCTACACCGAGCTGTCCCAGGATCTGAACTGCAACACCCTGGACTGGTCCGACGAGCCCACCGTGAACATCCTGGATCCCGTCTGTGCCATGCACACCGACGTATACGGCATCCCCCTGCTGAGCGCGGACAACTACTACGACTGGTACCTCTATGGTTGCGAGGTGCCCACCTACCACATGGACTACGACGACGACGGCTTCTCCTACGGCGAGGTGGAGGTCCCGGACGCGCCCGACGGGCTCACGGTCGCGCTGGTCTGCGACAACTGCCCGGAGATCTTCAATCCCCGGCAGGAGGACGAGGACTGCGACGGCGTGGGTGATGTCTGCGACAACTGCGTGGAGATCGAGAACCCGACTCAGACCAACCAGGACGTCGACACCCTCGGGGACGCCTGCGACAACTGCCCCCTACACGAAAACGAGGACCAGGCCGACGAGGACGGCGACCAACATGGCGACGCCTGCGACCTCTGCCCGGACTTCGACAACGTCAGCAACGACGATGTCGACGACGACGGCGTGGGGGACGCCTGTGACGCCTGCCCCCTCGACGCCGATCCCGAGCAGGAGGACAGCGACCGCGACGGTGTGGGCGACATCTGCGATACCTGCGTGGACGTGGAAGATCCCGAGCAGGTCGACTCCGACGCCGACGGGCTGGGCGACGCCTGCGACAACTGCGTTTTGGTGTGGAACGTCTCCCAGGTCGATGGCGACGATGACGGGGTCGGCGACTCCTGCGACGTCTGCTGGAACGTCCACGATCCCTACCAGAACGACCTGGATGGGGATGGCGTGGGCGATGTGTGCGACACCTGCCCGGAAGTGGAAGATCCAGCCCAGGGAGACCTGGACGAGGACGGAGTGGGAGATCTCTGCGACGTCTGCCCCAAGGTCGTGGATGCGAACCAACGCGACCGGGACCAGGATGGCTTGGGCGATGCCTGTGACAACTGCGTCGAGCTGGCCAACCCAGACCAGGTGGACGACGACGAAGATGGGGTGGGCGACATCTGCGACGTGGGTCGGTCCCTGCGCGGCGCCGGCCACCGCTGCGACGGTACGGGGGGCGCGGCGGGTCTGCTCTCACTGCTGCTCGCCCTCGGGCTGCCCGTGCTGCGCCGCCGGAGGGGGGCGTGATGGCAGACATCCGGCTCTCCGCTTCCAGCGTAGCTCGGTGTAGGGGCGGGGTTTATCCAGGCCCGCATCTCCGACCCCTGGTACCAGCCATGGCCGCGATCTTGGCGGCGCCAGCCTTCGCCCTGGCCGAAATCGACCGCTCGGTAGACACCCAGTTGGTGCACCCGGTCATCGCGGCGGAAGCCGGCGTCGTTGTGGACTCCCCCCTGGCGGGGGATGCCTACCGCGTCGCCACTGGGGTCAGCTGGCAGTACGAGCGACAGCCCCTCGACTACTACCTCAACGGACAGCTGGGGGGAGCGGCCATCGTGTCCCGTTCCAGCCTGCACCTGGGTGCCTCCGTGGCCGTGTCCCCCCGCAGCACCTTCTGGGTGCGGGCCTGGGGCAGTCAGAGCGAGGCGGGCGACATGGCGTCGGTAGCGCCGGTCCAGCAGCTGGCCCTGGGTGACCTGGCCCTTGGCGCCAAGAGCTGCTGGGTGAGGCGGGAGCACTTCGGCTTGGGACCGGGCATCGGTTTCTGGATCCCCATCGGCAGCGAGGACAGCTGGGTGAGCGAGCGTTCCCTACGCTACGCCCCCGCGGTGTTGGCGTCCCTGGGGGGAGAGCGGCTCGAGTTGCTTGGCAACCTGGGGATCATGGCCCGCGCAGAGGTGATCAGCGGCGGTGACTTCCTGGCCTCGCCGGAAGTCACCGCGGGCGCGGCTCTGCGGGTCTCGGCCACGCCCTGGCTCGCCGGCTTGGTCGAGGCCAGCTCCCGGCACGGCACGGGCAACTTCCTTCGCGCCGGTGCCGAGAATCCCGTGGAGGTCAAGGCGGGCGTTCGCTTGGCTCACCCGCGGTGGGGCCGGATGGACCTGGTGGCGGGGACCGGTCTGACCCACGGCTACGGCGCCAGCGACCTTCGGCTGATGGTCTCGCTGCTGGGCATCACCCCCCCCCTCGGCGGCTCCGGTCAGCCTGCGGTCGAGGTGGGGCCCCCGCCGGTCGTCGCGGCTCGCCCTGATCCTTCCCCACCTGCGGCCGCGCCCCCTGCGGTGCTCGAGGTGCCTACGAGCACACGGGTGGAGCGCGGTCACGTGGTCATGGACGCTCCCCTGGCCTTCGAGGCCGGCAACGCCACCCTGCTCCCCGACTCGCGGGCCCTGCTTCCCGAGGTCGCAGCGGTCATCAACGCCTACCCCCAGATCGAGCTGCTGGTGGTGGAAGGACACGCCGACGAGACCGGCAGCGCAGGATCGGACTTCGATCTGTCCCTCCAGCGCGCCCGGGTCGTCTTCGAGGGCTTGGTGGCCTTGTCCGTGCGGCCCGGCCGGTTGGCCTACCGCGGCATGGGCAGCGCAGCGCCCCAGGGAGCCGCCGGCGCCCGCGGAGTGGACCTGGTCATCACCCACGTGCGGGCACTGCAGGAAGGACCGGCCCTCGACGACGGCAGCGCCATCGTGCTGCCATGGAGCGGCGACCTGGTGGCGGCTCCCGTCACGGGCGAGAAGCTGCTGGGACAGGACGGCCACCCAATCCTGGTGGACCGCCCCGTCCCCGAGATCGATCAAGGCCACGATCTTCCCAGCGCCGAGAGCTTCGAGCGCGCCCTCGACGATCAGGACACACAGGACGATCAGGAAACACGGGAGGAGGAGCCATGAGCGTGCTGCTAGCGGTGTTGCTCTTGTCCGGGCTCGGTTGGGCCCAGGACACGCAGGACCTGAACTGCAACGGCATCGACGTGGCGGACGAACCCCGTGTGGACACCACCGATCCCCGCTGTGCGAAGTGCCTGGGCGATGACGGGCTGCCCGTCGAGAGTGCCGACTACTTCTACGACTACGCCTCGTTCGGCTGCACGTGGTTCCTGCTCGACCTGGGCGTGGACGTCGACAAGGACGGCCTCGCCTCCGGGAGTGTCTGCATCAAGGACGACGACGGCATGACCAGCCGGATCGTGGTGCTGGATTGCGACAACTGCGCGGACGTGGAAAACCCGGATCAGCTGGACGGCGACGGCGACGAGGTGGGGGATGTCTGCGACAACTGCGTGGAGATCGAAAACCCCGACCAGGCGGATCCCGACTACGACGGGCTGGGGACGGCCTGCGACATCTGCCCCAACCACGTGGACCCCGACCAGGAAGACCAGGACGGCGACGACGTGGGGGACGCCTGCGACAACTGCGTCGATGTCCCCAACCAGGACCAGGCCGATCCGGACGACGACGATGTCGGCACGGCCTGCGACAACTGCCCCGACCACGACAACGAGGACCAGCTAGATGCGGACGAGGACGGCTGGGGTGACGCCTGCGACAACTGCCCGGATCTGTGGGAAGACGAGCAGCTGGATGCGGACCAGGACGGCTTGGGAGACGGCTGCGACAACTGCCCCGACGCTCACAACCCCGATCAAGCCGACCTGGACGGCGATGGCTGGGGCCGCCCTTGCGACACCTGCCCAGACGACGCCAGCATCACCGACCAGGACCAGGACGGTGACCGCCGCGGTGACGCCTGCGACAACTGCGTGGTGTTCTACAACCCGCTGCAGAGCGACGTGGACGGCGATGGTGTGGGCGACGGCTGCGACCAGTGTCCGGATCACCCCGACGCCGACCAGGGCGACCTGGATGCGGACGGCCACGGCGATGCCTGCGACAACTGCCCAGACGATCCCAACGCCGACCAGAGCGACAGCGACGGCGACGACGTGGGAGATGCCTGCGATCTGGAGCTGGCGCTGCGGGGTGCAGGTGCATGCTGGGGCTGTGCTGGACCCAGCGATCTGCCGGTGCCGGGCCAGGCCGCCGCCTTCGTTCTGCTGGGACTGTGGGGGTGGCGACGGCGGCGATTGCTCGGCACCCCGCCATCCGAAAACAACGGAGGTCAGCCATGTTGAGCGCCACCTTCGCGCTCTTGGCCGTCTCGGCGGTCCAGGCCGCCGACTACCCCGTCTTCGAGACCGTGCTCCACTCCCACCTCCACGAGGCACTGCACGCTCTCGAGACCCACCGCTATCTCGACTTCGAGCTGTCCCGCCTGCAGGTGGAGCGCGACATGGCCAACCTCGCCGAGGTGCTCCGTGGCGACGCTCTGGTGCAGGTACACCTGGTCTACACGGCTCGCGCGTGGCTGGACGGTGACGAGCAAGGCTTGGTCGCCGGCCTGCGGGGCCTGCGCAAGGTCTCGCCAGGCTTCACCCTGCCCCAGGGCTGGACCGAGGGCAACGGCCGGCTCGAGGCGCTGTACCTCGAGGCGGTGAATGCGGGATACGGCCCCGACGCACGCCTGCCCAGCCACCTCGTCGTGGACGGCCGCATGGCCACCGATCACCTGCCCATCGAGCGCTCCACGGTGGTGCAGATCCGCAACCCCGGGGGAAGCTGGACCAGCTGGTACGTGCAACCCGGAGAGCCCACCGCCACCTGGCTCACCGCCCGCGCCGTGGTGGAAGCCCGGCCCACCACGCCGGCCGCGCCGGTGCCGGTTCCGTCCGGGGACATCGAGGTTGACCCGGAGGACTGACGCGCGCTCTCGGGGAGGCGCCGGGCGTTGACCCTACAGCGGCCGAGAGTGGGCCCTCCGCCATCTGAGGGGTGAGGCCCGGCCGGATAGCGGCCAAGAGTAGGCCCTCCGCAATCGGAGATGCGATTGTTGGCCCCACAGCGGCCAAGAGTGGGCACTCCGGCCCCGGAGCGACGATTGTTGGCCCCACAGCGGCCAAGAGTGGGCACTCCGCAATCGGAGAGGCGAGCGTTGGCCCTCCGGCCCGGGAGCGTCGAGCGTCGGCCAGATAGCACCCAAAAGTCGGACCACGCCGCGCGTTGCCCACAATGCTCACAACCCCGTCCGCTACGTTGTGAAAAGGAGAGCAACACCTGGGCCTGGTTGGTGGTCGCCGAGGCCGTGCGTCTTCAACACTTGTCAGGACACCACTTCGGGCGGAGCGCCAAGCGGTCCGGGCTCCGCTCCGTCCGATCCCTGTGTGGCACCGGGCCTGGAGGGGGCGTGGTACTCGGTGGCGGTCTCCTTGGGCTGCCACCTGGCTCACCGCCCGCGCCGTGGTGGAAGACCGGCCCACCACGCCGGCCGCGCCGGTGCCGGTTCCGTCCGGGGACATCGAGGTTGACCCGGAGGACTGACGCGCGCTCTCGGGGAGGCGCCTCGGTGGTTAGCTTGGCTGGGATCCTCGCCCCCGTCACCAGGATGCAAGCCATGTGGACCGCCAGCCACGAGAAGCTCCCCGGTGACCGCGGACTCCGCTTTGTGCTGAAACGAGCCGATCTCGTGGCCAGTTTTGGCGAGGTCGTTCACGCCTGGCGTGATTCCGAAGCCTTCCGCTCGTTCTTCAACGGCCTGCTGGCACAGACCCCCTACAGCGCGATGCGCTGGGAGACGCCAGCCGTCACCACGGCCACCGCTAGCCAGCCGTTCGAGTGCGTGGTCCTGGACAGCCCTCGCCTGGCCCGCCATCCGGATCCCAAGGCTTTCGCGGAGCACTTTTTGGGCGACGGGCCCCGGGTGGTACGCATCGCCAATCTCGGTGGTGACGCGGTGATGGTCGTACCCCGTCCCTTGGTCCAGGAAGCTGCGTACGGGCATCTTGCGGCCTTCGTCCGGCAGGCCCCCGAGCGACAGCGAGACGATTTGTGGCGCTGCGTCGGCGAGGCCATGGTGGCCCGCATGTCGGCCAGGCCCGTGTGGCTCAGCACCGCGGGGGCCGGGGTGTCCTGGCTGCACGTTCGGCTGGACGACCGCCCCAAATACTACGGACACGGGCCCTATCGGCAGGGGGTCGGGCGGGTCGCCGAGGTGATGTCAGGGCCTTTCATCCGTCGGAGACGGCGGAGGCGCTGAGAGGAGGGGTACAATGCGGCCGGCCGGTCCGATGAAATGCTCCAGCTGGGGCGAGCCGTCGTGGATGGCGCCACCCTGATCGCCGCGGTGCCTCGGGGCAGCACGACCTCACCAACCTAGGGACATGACGTTGCCATTACCCTGCACCCCGCCGCCTTCTTCTCGGCCCGCCACGAAATGGTATCGCCGTGTCCCACCTGGCGAGACCTCTGGCGCTACCCCGGGCGCATCGTGGTGGCGCTGTGAGCCTCGACCGACGGTTCAGGGGGGCAAAGTTGGGGCGGGCGTCCAGCCGCTACCCCGGCACGCTGATCCCATCTCTGACGGGTGCTCGCGTGATTGTCGGTGAAGAGCGGGTAGCCGACGGGATGTCGACCTGCGGCGCTCGTTGGCCTGGTTCTTGCAATGCGTACGGCGCAGGAGGTCTCCACCATGATCACGTTCCGCACCAGTCTCGTCCTCGCCGCCTTGCTCCCTTGTCTCGCCCTCGCCGCCTGCGCCGATGGAGCGAGCGACGAAGAATCGCCCACCTGTGACGTGATGGTCGAGGTGGACGGTTGGGCCACCCTCGATCTGCGGGAGTCCACCCAGGGGGGCACGCGCTGGTCCGGCTACGAGGATCGCACGGTCTACCACCTCAACTGGGACTTCCTCGAGTACGAGTTCGAGGCCACCGACACCTGGGATCTCGCGGGCGACGTGTCCTCCCCCTCCTCGGAGCTCGCCGAGGCCAGCGTCGTGCAGCTGGGCCTGACGGCCTCCTTCTCGGACACCACCCGCGAAGAAATGGTCGCCACCCCCGAAGACGGCGCGCTGGCCTACACCTACGACCGCGGCGCCGGCACCATCAGCCTCGTGCGCACGGGGGACTTCGCCTCGGGAGAGACCGAGGAGCACCTCATGGACGTCGAGGTCCGCAGCCAGACGGACTACGAAGACGGCCCGGTGCTCTACCTGCACTACGCCGAGATCTACTACGAGAGCTGCGAAGAGCAGGACACCGGCAGCGCCGGCGGGGGTGACGGCGGCGGCGGCGGCGGTGACGGCGGCGGCGGTGACGGCGGAGACTGGAGCTCGGGCAGCTGCACCAGCGTGGGCTCCGTGCACACCGACGGCGTCTTCTCCCTGCGCTCCTTCGGCGACAGGCTCTACACCGGCCTGTTCGGCTACGGCCACGAGAGCGAGAGCATGCTGTACGCCTACCCCCCGTGGGGGCAGACCAGCCCGGGCCTCACCGGCATCAGCGAGTCGGTCTGCGCCATGCGGGAGTTCGGGGGCATGCTCTACGCCAACACCGAGTCCAGCGGCGACATCTACCGCTCCTCCGATGGCGACAACTGGCAGCGCGTCTACGACGGCTCCGACGGCAGCATCGGCTGCGCCATGACCGACCTGGACGGCTACCTCTACGCGGTCAACTACAGCTACAGCACCAAGACCCACGGCCGCATCCTGCGCTCGGCCGACGGCGGCTCCTGGAGCGAGGTCTACGACTCGGGCTCCATGAGCCGCTACCTGCGCGAAATCGTCGCCCACAACGGGCTGCTCTACGCCTACGCCGTCGACGAGAACAGCTCCCAGGGCTACCAGCTCACCTCCAGCAGCGGCACCACCTGGACCGAACAGACCACGCCCACCCGCATGTTCCGAGCCGTCTCCTGGAACGGCGATCTCTACCTGGGCAGCACCAACCGCGGCAGCAACGGGGGCTCGGGGATCTGGCGCCTGGAGGGCGGCAGCTTCGTGCAGCTGCACGACGAATCCCGCCGCTACGTCACCGAGTTCGCCAGCTTGGACGGCACCCTGTTCGCGGGCACCTCGGACGGCTGGAAAGACGACAGCGGCAGCTCGGCGCTGCTGATGTCCACCGACGGCGAAAACTGGCAGGAGGTCTGCAACTTCTCCGAGATCGCGGCCTGGGCGGTGACTCCCCACGAAGGTCAGATCTACGTGGGTACCTGGCAGTACGGAGACGGAGGGTCGGTCTACCGGCTCGACAGCGGGAACTCCGACGAAGGCGAGTGCGACACCGACGCCTCCGATCCCCCCTACGGCATGGAGCAGGGCTACACCTCGGCCAGCTACACCGAGCGCAACAACTGGGTGCTCGACTGCTACCCCTACGCCTACACGGCGGCGAGCTCCGAGCACCAAGCCTGCGATAGCACCTACAACCCCGACGGGTCGCGCACGGGCAAGGCCACCTTCACCTTCAACAACGTGCCGCCGGGCCGGTACGAAGCCTTCGTGCAAGGCCGCCACACCGAGAACCGGAACTCCTCCGGCGCGCTCTTCATCGTGGACGGCCGCTCCGCCGTGATCGATCAGCAAGACGAATCGGGGGACTACGTCTGGTCGCTGCACGGCAGCTACTGCCTCGAGGGCAGCGTCGAGGTCACCCTCGACTCCAGCGTCAACGGGGGCTCCGACTCGGTCTCGGCGGTGAAGCTGGTGCCTGCCGGCTGAAACGCGCCGCCTGCGAGGACCAGGTTCACGCGAGGACGTCGCTTCCTTGTCCATGGAGTCTCCGTGTGGGAGGCTCTCGAGGAATCGAGCGCGGAGGATTGGAGCATGGCGGCGTTGTCCTTGCACGGCATCCGCACCCACGGCTTGGCCGCCCTGTGCCTGGCCGCGGTGGGTTGCAGCATCATGCAGATCAAGTCCGTCAAGACCGACGCGGCGGTGGAGCCTCTCGACAAGCTCTTCGTGCTGGTCGTCGAGGACGCGCGGGTCGCCGAGCCCGTCTTCACGGAGCTGGCGAACTGGTGGGAGGTCTGCATGCCCAAGCGCGGCGTGGAGACAAAGGTCCAGCGACAGGCGGTTCTGGTGCTCGACGAGTCGGAGTGGATTCCCGTGGCCCAGGCCTTCGGTGCTCCGTCCCTGCTTTTCCTGAAACCCGTCGCCGGTGTGGTGGACGAATTCGGCAACGTCGTTCGGTTGAGCTGGGACGTGAGCCTGCTGTCGGAGCCGAGCGGGGATCGCGTCTGGCGTGCGCAGGTCAACAGTAGCGGTGGAGCCACGTTCGCCAAGTTCTGGACGAGTAGGCTGACGGGGGTGATCTCGTGGCGATTGCAGGAGACGGGCTCCTTCGGCCCCTCGGGAAGCCCGATCCCCACTGCCACCGGGAGCCCCTGGGGGAGGGACCGCCCATGAGCTTCGATACCTACTGACGACCCGAACCCATGGAGGGCAGCGTGCCGGATCCACGGCTTCCTACACACCGTCAGTGCG